>VHBH01000001.1 GCA_016872055.1 Nitrososphaerota archaeon | reverse complement strand
AAGTCAGCAATTGATAGTGGAGCAAAGTAAAATGAGTCAAACTACACAAAACCAAAGACAAAACAGGCCATACGGAGACAGACCACGAGGTGATAGACCACCGCGACAAGGCAGAGGTCCAAGAAAAGAAGAAGAGAAACCATGGGTCCCACGAACTGAGCTTGGCAAAAAGGTGGCTGCAGGTCTAATTACTGACATGAATGAAATTTACTCCCAAGGACTACGAATTCAGGAGGCAGGAATCATCAAAAAATTACTTCCAGATCTGAAAAGCGAAGTAATCGATGTTGGAATGGTGCAAAAAATGACACCAAACGGACAGCAAACCAAATTCAAGGCGCTAGTTGCAGCAGGAAACGAAAACGGCTGGCTAGGAATTGGACAGGGAAAATCAAAACAAATGAGAGTTGCAATCGAAAAGGCAACAACTAATGCTTATCTTAACATCAGCCCAATCAAACTAGGTTGTGGAAGCTGGGAATGCAGATGCGACCAATCCCACTCTGTACCGTTTAAGGTACGAGGCAAAGGAGGAAGCGTCGTAGTCGAAATCGTGCCGGCACCAAGAGGTCTTGGTCTTGTAGCAGGAGGTAACATCAGAAACCTTCTCAAGCTAGCAGGACTAAAGGACGCATGGACCACCGCAAAGGGCTCTACTGCAACAATGAACTCTACGTCAAAGGCAATCCTAGAATGTCTAAGGCAGACATTTAGTCAAGGTTGAGCAAAATGGCAAAGGCATACCTCGTTGTCAGAATGACTGGACAAATCAACGTCCCGCACTGGGCAAAAAACACCATGACATTACTAAAACTAGACAAAAAGTTTAGAGCGACAATCATTCCAGCCAAAGACAATACTCTTGGAATGCTAAACAGAGTAAAGCACTATGTTTCCTGGCAAGAAGTTAGTACGGACATTGCAAAGGAATTGTTCAGCAAAAAGGGAAGAAAGTCCGGATACAAAAAAATTACAAATGAAGACATCACACCACTAGGTTTCAAATCAATTGATGATCTAGCATCATCTGTTTCTGAAGGCAAAACATCTATGAATAAAATCAAACCAATCAAACCTTGGTTTGCACTTGCTCCACCAAAGAAGGGCTTCAAGCGAAGCACAAGAAAAACATACGGAGAAGGTGGAGTGTTAGGACAAAACAAAGAGCTAGTCGAGCTTGTAAGGAGCATGATCTGAGTTGGCAACACGATTCCGCAAGACAAGAAAGTTCCGCGGCTCTAGAACACACGGCTGGGGACAAATTGGCCAACACAGAGCAAGCGGTCACAAAGGCGGACTTGGACAGTCTGGTATGCACAAACATCTGTTCAGCTCTTTGCTCAAAGACGATCCTGATCACTTTGGTCACGATTCTACTCATCCACCTCACCCGATCATCACCAAAAAATGGACCAGTGTAAGAGACCTAGACGACATTTTCGCAAAACACGGCAAACAAGAGGGCGGCAAAAAACTGCTTGATCTTGCAAGCCTTGGATACGATAAACTTCTTGGCGGTGGGCAAACAAATAATGCCTATTCGATCAAAATCGAAAGATACACTGAATCTGCAGCAGAAAAGATCAAAAAGGCCGGGGGTGAGGTGTTAGCTGTTGACTGAGAACACTACAACTGGAATCATCAAGCGTATTGTAGAAAAGGCAGAACCATATCTGGTTCAGGTTCCAAAGCCAAAAAAGAAGATTTCCCTTCCAACCCGACTTATTTGGTGCGGAATGGCACTATTGATTTACCAAGTTATGGGTCAGACTCCTCTTTTTGGAGCAACGGCACCCGAGTTTGACTTTTTGGCATTTGCCAGGGTAATTTTCGCATCCCAACAAGGAACACTAGTCGAGCTAGGAATCGGACCTATAGTTACTGCAGGACTATTGATGCAGTTACTAAAGGGATCTGAAATTATCAAGTTCGACTTTACTAAGCCAGATGAGCGAGGAATATTCCAGACGGCAACAAAACTAGTTACCTATGTTGTAATTATAGTAGAATCCATAGTGTATGCCATAGCAGTGTATGGGCCAGGAGTTACAAATCCGAGTGTCTTGTATGTTATTATCGGGCAGCTAATTGCGGCATCCGTTATCATAATGTTCCTAGACGAGTTAATCCAGAAAGGGTGGGGCATTGGTAGCGGAATCAGTCTATTTATCATGGCGGGTGTAGCCCAGCAAATTTTGTGGAGCATTTTCAGTCCGTTGCCTGCAGGAGACGGCGGACTAATTGGCATAGCGCCATTTGTAGCACAATCATTTGCACAGGGTGATATTTCCAGTATTCTCTTTAGGTCTAATCAATTACCAAGCTTGTTTGGACTTGGAATTACAGCAGGAATCTTGCTAATCCTAGTATACACGCAGGCAATAAAAATCGAAATCCCAATCGTATCTACAAAGTATAGGGGATTCTCTGCAACTTATCCAATCAAATTAATGTATGTATCCAACATTCCAGTAATTTTGGCATCTGCACTTACAGCAAACGCAATATTCATCGGGCAGATGATGTGGGCAAACTTTAACCCAAGAAACAATAACCCATTGTTCAACTTTCTAGCCCAATTTGATCCGCAAAGCTCATCAACCCCAATTGGAGGCATAATATACTATATTACACCGCCAAGGGGCCTAGACTTGGCAGCACAGGATCCACTCAGGGCAGTGGCATATGTACTGTTTATGATTGGAATTGTCGTAGTATTTGGAAGACTATGGGTTGAGCTTGGAGGATTATCTCCCAAGAGCGCAGCAAAGAACCTATTGGATGCAGATGTCCAAGTTCCAGGATTTAGAAGATCAAATCAACCTGTAGAATCACTTCTTGCCAAATACATCCCATCGGTTACAATTATTGGCTCTGCAATATTGGGAGCACTGGCAGGCGCATCAGACGTGCTTGGAGTATTTGGAACAGGTATTGGGATCCTACTAATGGTCGATATTCTGATCAACTACTATCAACAGCTAGTCAGAGAACAAGTCGAAGTCGTCATGCCTCGTCTGGGTGCTTTGCTTGGCCGAAAGTAAAAAAGTAATAATTGTAGGTATTGCCGGCGCAGGCAAAACAACTCTGGTATCAAAAATAGTCGAAATCCTAAAGAGCAAAAATAAAAGCGTCAGCGTTCACAGCTTTGGCACGGTAATGTTCGAAGAAGCAAAAAAACTTGGAATCGAAAACCGAGATGAGCTACGAAAGCTAGCAGTAGACGAGCAAAAACAACTTCAGGCAATGGCCGCAAAGAAAATTACAGGATTCTCTGATGATCTTGTAATAATAGACACACATGCATTCATCTCCACAAAGGAGGGATTTTACCCAGGATTGCCATACCCAGTCTTGGAACTGCTAAGGCCGGCAAATTTCATCTCAGTATCTGCAAGGCCAGAGGAGATCTATAACCGAAGAATGAAGGACAACACAAGACACCGAGATATTATATCTATAGATAATATCAAAAAGGAACTCGCAGTCCAGGAGGCAATGCTGTCCAGCTGTGTAGTTCTTACCGGCTCACCAATGAAATCAGTCTTAAACACCGAAGGAAAGGTTGAAGAAGCAGCTCTTGAGGTAATAAACGCAATAGGTCTCTAAAATGGAATTCATAGTTTTGCAATTTCTGGAATCAATCTTTTTGCAAGGTGATCTCTTCGGGATGACCCAAGGACCACTTGGCAGCGCAGACCCTCTAGTCAAAGGAGTTATTCCATCCATGTTTGGAATTCTGGGATTCTCGATTCTGTTGAATCTATTCAACGCGGTAGTACGACGCAAGCTAGTCGACCAAGAAAAACTCCAGCGAATAATGAAAGAGACTCGAGCCTGGCAAAAAGAGAGAATGTCTGCCTTTAGATCAAAGAATGCCGAAAAGCAAGCAGAGCTTAACAAAAAGTCATCCTATATGAATCGACTAAACCAGGAAATGATGCAGATGAACATGCGCCCAATGATGATTACATTTGTACCGTTGATTCTGATCTTTTATTTTGTCCTGCCGCCACTGTTCGCATATACTGTAGCGCTATCTCCTGTCTCTTTGAATGTCATTCCAGGTGACTTTTTTTCGCTGACGTGTACAGCAGATAAAATCGATGGAAAAATCTGTCATAATGAAAATGATGTTTACTTCTGGGCTTGGTATTTTCTTGGTTCAATTGCGTTTAGCGGAATAATAATGAAGATCACCAAGACCTCAATGGATCTTACCTAGCTTTGCAAAAATCAATTATTATCTCAGGACCACCTGCCATCGGCAAGACTACGGTAGCAAAGGGATTAGCACACGAATTTGGAATGAATAATCTTAGCGGCGGTGACGTCCTCAAGGAAATGGCACAAGAAAAAGGATTCCAGACTAAAGATGATGACTGGTGGGATACAGACGAGGGAATGAAGTTTCTCTCACAGAGAAAAGACAATTACGAATTTGACAAAAAGGTAGATGAAAAGCTAAAGGAAATCTTCCAAAAGGGCGGCGCAGTAATCACAAGCTACACACTACCATGGCTTGTCTCCGGCGGAATCAAAATCTGGCTTGGCGGAAGCAGGCAAAACAGCGCAAAGAGGATGCAAGCCAGGGACAATATGGAGTTATCCAGCGCACTGGACATTGTAAAAAAGCGATACGATGAAAATAAAGCATTATACAAAAAACTCTATGGATTTGATTTTGGCGAAGACCTCTCAGTATTTGATATCATAATCAACACTGACGGCCTAGATGCCGAGGCAGTCCTTGATACAGCAATACAAAAGGTAAGGGATTTTTCTTGAGCCTGCCACAACTCCAAAACCTACTCCAAATAGACCAGGACATCACAAATGAAGCCTATGGAATACCATATGACAAAAGATCAATCAAAGACCTCCTAAACTATGGTTTGATTCTACTGGACAAGCCACCAGGACCCACAAGCCATGAAACAGTTGCCTGGGCAAAGCGAATTCTCAAGCTACCAAAGATTGGCCACAGTGGAACACTAGACCCGCAGGTCTCAGGAGTATTACCACTGGGACTAGGCGAGGCAACAAAGGCACTAGGTGTACTACTAATGGGCCCCAAAGAATACTATGGCCTAGGACGACTGCACTCAGAGCCAAACAAGGAAAAACTCGCATCGGTACTGAAATTATTCATCGGAGAAATCTACCAAAAGCCCCCGCAGCGCTCTGCAGTCTTACGCCAAACAAGGACAAGGACAATCTATGAATTAGAAGTGGTAGAACAAAAAGAACGATTATTGCTATTGCGGGTCTTGTGCGAGGCTGGAACCTATATCAGAAAACTATACTATGACATTGGAGAAATCCTAGGCCCTGGCGCCACCATGATAGAGCTGAGACGATCCCGCGTGCACCAGTTCCACGAATCCCAACTGGTGACACTGCACGAGTTAGCAGACGCCTTTGCAACATGGGAGGAAAAAAATGATGATTCCAAGCTCAAAAAAATAATTTTGCCGATAGAGTACACGTTAACTGAAATCAAGTCAGTAGTAATTCGTGATTCTGCAGTTGATGCGCTCTGCCATGGTGCACAGCTGGCAATTCCAGGAATTTTACAGCTCTCCACAGATATCAAAAAGGGCGACCTAGTCGGTATTTACACGCAGAAAGGAGAGGTGGTGGCTCTGGCAGAATCAATGATGAGCACAGACGAAATCAAGGATGCAGTAAAGGGTTACGCGTTTCAGACAAGGCGAATCATAATGGCACCAAATACATATCCTAAAAGCTGGCGCACAAAACCAAAACCAGAGCAATGATTCCAAAAAGCTTGGCTATCTGTGTAATAACTGGAGTATTAGCTGCCGCAATACTTGGAGTATACCTACAACAATTAAACTCAAAAAACATCGTCTCTGTCCAGGGTCCTTCAGTTTCAGGCTATGTAGAAAAAAATAGCTACAAGATTGGCGAAATAATACCGATTCACATAGTCAATACAGGAACAACAAAGATTACATTCTATGGCGACTCACATGGAATAATAGTGCGAGCATTGGATGGAACAACATTTTTTGCAACAATGCTATCAGAACAACTAGAGCCCGCACAAAAATACACCTTTGAGTGGAACCAACAAAAAAGCGATAATTCCAAAATCCTTGAAGGAAGATATGTAATTGACATAATTGCACATGACGAGTCCGGCAAGCGCATTTCCGACAGCTTTACATTGGATCTACTCAAGTAGGAAAACTTAAAACGCGTTTAGCGAGAACAACTCTAGGTTTGGCAAAAATCAAGGTAGGTCTTGTAGGAATTGGCAACTGTTTTTCCGGCCTAATCCAAGGCATAGAGTACTATAGGCAAAATCCAAGGCAAAAGGTAATTGGAATAATGCATGAAAAAATAACAAAATACTCGATTCACGATTTAGACTTTGTAGCAGGTTTTGATGTTGGAAACAACAAGATAGGCAAGACAATCAATGAGGCAATCTACGAATATCCTAACATGGTAAACTGGGTTCCAAAAAACAAGATGCCAAAAACAAAGGCAGAGGTATACGAAAGCCCTGCGCTGGACGGAGTTGGAATCTGGGTTGAAAACAGGGTCAAGCCAATCAAATCCAAAAAGTCAACTGACCAACTGAAAAAAGAAATCAAGAAGACAATAGAAAAAACCGGCGCCGAAATAATTGTATCGTATTTGCCGGTAGGATCAGACAAGGCAACCCAGTTTTGGGCCCAGATGTGCCTTGACACAAACACCGCATTTGTAAATTGTATTCCGTCATTTATTGCGTCTGACAAAAAATGGGGCGCAAAGTTTGCGGCAAAAAAGCTCCCAGTGGTGGGAGACGACATCAAAGGGCAAGTTGGTGCAACAATTGTGCATAGAACGCTTGCAAAATTATGCGATGATCGAGGAACAAAAATAGAAAAGACATACCAGATAAACGTTGGTGGTAACACCGACTTTCTAAACATGAAAGAGCAGGAACGACTGGTAAGCAAAAGAATCTCTAAAACAGAAAGCGTCCAATCACAATTATCACAAAGGCTAGCAGATGACCAAATCTATGTCGGGCCGTCAGACTTTATTCCATTTTTAGGAAATACAAAACTAATGTTCATGCGAATAGAGGGACGCCAGTGGGCAAACATCCCATATAATATGGAAGTCCGACTAGAAGTGGACGATAAGGCAAACTCGGCAGGAATTGTAATCGATGCCGCAAGACTGGCCAAAATAGCACTGGAGAGAAATATGGGCGGACCAATAATTCCAGCATGCGCATATTTGATGAAGCATCCACCAAGACAGATGAGTGATCCTCAGGCAAAGGCAGCCCTTGAGGATTTCATTAAAGGATAATCATCTATTATATAATGAATAATTTGTTAGAATTTTTGTCGCAAGACTAGTGCCGGGGTCGCCTAGCCTGGTAGGGCGCGCGCCTGGAAATTACACAAACCATAAAGCGCGTACTCGCAAGGGTACGAGAGTTCAAATCTCTCTCCCGGCGCCTTTTTTCATAATCAATTAATGACTCTGATACGGTCTTATATCATTGAAATTTGATGTTGCTATAATTGGTGGGGGGATATTGGGCACCACCATATCTTATTGGCTCTCAGCAATGACTAATCGCAAAATCTGCGTAATTGAAAAAGAAGATAGGGTGGCAGCTCACGCCAGCAGCAGAAACACGGGAGTTGTGCACTCGCCATTTTACCTAGATCCTCAAAAAAAGAAAAAAATCGCAAAGGCAGCTTTGCAGTCACACGATCTGTGGCAAAGTTATGCAAAAAAACATAACATTCCGTGGAAAGACACCGGCACAATAGAAATTGCACTGGATGAATCCCAGCACCTCACGCTAGAAAAATATCTAAAATGGGGAATACAAAACGGACTTGAAGAATCTGATCTATCATTGCTAGATCAAGCCCAGATATCACAAAGGGAGCCAAACGTAAAATGCCATTCTGGGATTTACTGCAAAAAAGATGCATCGACTAATTATGGAATGCTCACCGAACAATTATGCTTGGAATCCAAACAAAACGGAACCCAGTTTCTCTTTTCACATGTCGTGAAAAAAATAAAAAATAATACAATATTTTTCGCAAATGAAAAATCGCTCGAATTTGATTTTTTGATAAACTGTGCAGGCGGATACTCACTAGACATAGCAAAGCAGTTAGGCATAGCAAAGGAATACTCGAATCTCCACTTTAGAGGAGAATACTGGAGGATAGCGCCACATCACGCGGATCTGGTTGGCACAAACATTTACACCGTGGCCAAACATGCTAGCTTTCCCTTCTTGGACCCACACTGGATCAGACGCGCAGATGGTATTGTAGAAATTGGACCAAATGCCGTACCAGTATCGGATCCAGAGGCATATTCTGGAATCGGCGGTGCGTCAAAGGTAGTATCAAAATTAGGCCAGATAATTTCTGGAAGCTCAAAAAAACTACTATTCAATTCAGAATTTTTATCTCTGATATCAAAAGAGTGGAAAAGCTCTATTTCCAAAAATGCAATGGTGAGTCGCGTCAAGGAATTTATCCCGAAAATAAAACCCCAGTATTTTATTTCTCGTGGAACAGCTGGAATACGCACCCCGATTATTACAAAAAATGGAACATTTCTCCCAGAAACGCTGGAATTACGATCGGATAATTCATTGCACATTATTAATTATAATTCACCCGGTGCAACGGGGTCACCTGCATATTCGGCATATTTAGTACGACAATTATCAGATTCAGGAATAATAAAACTGGACAAGAACCAAAAACCAGACATCTGGGATTTTTCAAAGGTAGTATCCACCTAATTCGGCGCGTAAAATTGGGGGTACGTTTACATAGAATTTTCCCGAAATCTTTCTTGTTGCTGCCAGACAGGTGCTCAATTAAAGAACAAGGACGACAGTGCGTCAATCCTCCAGAATTTATCATATCTGTTTTGGCGCAAAAAGATGAATACATGGTAGGCGTTACATGCACAAAACACAAGGATACAATTTACCAAAAGCTTGGGGACCTACAAAAGGCTGGCTCTATTCCACAGGGGAAGATAAAGTTTGAAACACTAAAGCCAGTTGGTACCGACTGTATCAAGGCAGACCCAAATGATCTGATTCAGCTAAAATCAGTACGCGAGCTGCTGTAATTATATCGAATAGATCATTTTCTTTTTCTGTAGGCCCAAAATCATGTTCTTTATTGTTATTTGGGCCATCTTTGCGCGCGTTTCTGCAGAAGAGCTTCCAATATGTGGTGC
The DNA here is from genome assembly GCA_016872055.1 of Nitrososphaerota archaeon. Lineage (NCBI taxonomy): Archaea > Thermoproteati > Nitrososphaerota > Nitrososphaerota archaeon. The sequence continues at coordinate 347,998 of VHBH01000001.1, read as the reverse complement.
TAGTACAACATTTTGCATTTTTGTTAGCTTGTGGTTTTTTCCAATTGGTTCTTTTTCAAATACATCTAGTGCTGCACCTGCAATGATTTTTAACGTCAATACTTTGACCAAATCTTTCTCATTGACTATCTTGCCTCGCGCAGTATTAACAAGAATAGCAGAACTTTTCATTTTTTTCATGGTCTTCAAATTCATCAGGTGATGCGTTTCCTTTTTGTATGGAGTATGGATTGACAAAATGTCGCTGTTTTTTAGCAAATCATTAAAGCTGACATATTTGATTCCGAGTTTTCTTTCTTGGTTTTTTGGCAGCCGTGTTCTGGTATGGTATTGTATACTCAAGCCAAAACCTTTGGCTCTTTTTACGACTGCCTGGCCTATTCGACCCATACCCAAAATCCCAAGTGTTTTCCCCTCCAAATCCATTCCGACATAGTCATGTGGACCAAATATCTGACACCATCCTCCGGCACGAATTAGCCTATCGCCCTCTGTTATTCTGCGCATCAAGTCCAAAATCAATCCGATGGTGAGATCCGCAGTAGCATTAGTCAGAACATCAGGGGTGTAGCCGATTTTGATGTTCTTCTTTTTTGTAGCATTCAAGTCAATGTGGTCGTATCCGACACTGTATGTGCTAATTACTTGGAGATTTTTTGCACTCTCTATTATTTCACTATCTATGACATCATATGGAAAGCAGACAAGACCATCAACATTTTTTATTTTTTCAATTAGGATTTTTTTTGGCATTGGAATTTTGCCGTCATGGACAACAATTTTGTAATTTTTTTGAAGTTCTTTCATTGCAAAGTCATGTAGTCTTCTGGTAAGGAGTATTCGCATCAAAGCAGAACTTGATCAAATCTTTATAAGATTTGTTGTGGTTACAATGGTAGCTTGGCTTACAAAAATGACGAAGAGGAGTTTGCCTTGTGCATAGAGTGCGGTAATGCAATTGAAAAATGCATCTGTGTCTGTCCTTATTGTGGCGAGCGCGACAAGTGTGAGTGTGCGTTATTTGAGGCAGCAACAGGTGGTTAGGAAAATCATCCATATTCTTAAAAGTAAACAAATTCTACAGTCCTTGTGTCAACTGACATTTCTTGGTTAATTGGAGGCCCTCAAGGGAGTGGTGTAGAGTCTGCCGCCAACATTTTCTCTAGAGCATGCGCTTCCATGGGGTATAATATTTTTGGCAAAAGGGAATTTTATTCCAACATCAAAGGAGAGCACAGCTATTTCATGGTGCGAGTCTCTGATGGAATAATTCGTTCCAATGTAGATGACATCACCCTGATGGTGGCATTTGATGCAGAGACAATCTTTCGCCATTATTCCGAGCTGGCTTCAGATGGGGCAATAATCTATGATTCTGATATCGTACAAACCAAAATTGACGAAGTTCACACAATAGATTCCCAATACAAGTCACGGCTGGAAAAGAACCTAAAAGCTTCATCTATAGTGCAGGATGCACTGGAACATGCCCAAAATCGTGGGGCAAAACTATGTCCGATTTCGTTCAAGACTGTACTTGCTACGATGGCAGATGAGGCAAACAATCCAAGACTTAAGGCAATGATCAGAATGTACAACGTGCTTGGTGTTTCTTTCTCCCTAGGGATGTTGAGGATGCCTCCGCAAACACTGCTGGAATCAATCGATGCAATATTTTCAAAAAAGAAAACAATTGCAGATCTGAACAAAGATGCGGCCACATTTTCGTATAATTTTGCCGCAGCAAAGTTTCCAGATTTCAAATTCACACTTAAGCCGACTAGCAAAACACCTGATACAATACTCGTGCAAGGGTATCAGGGAACCGCATTGGGAAAGATGGCCTGTGGATGCAGATTCCAACCATACTATCCAATCACTCCGGCATCAGATGAAAGCGTATTTTTGGAATCAAACGAAATAATCAATGTCCGAGACAATAGACCTGGCTCTACTTTGGTGGTGCAGACAGAAGACGAAATCTCTGCAATAGGAATGACAATAGGGAGTGCATTGACTGGAACAAGATCTTCAACATGTACCTCTGGTCCGGGGTTTTCATTAATGTCAGAGGCTCTGGGATGGGCGGGAATAAACGAAGTGCCAATTGTAGTAACGCTATACCAAAGAAGCGGACCGTCTACTGGCCTACCGACAAGACACGGCCAAGATGATCTATTATCTGCAGTTTATGCAGGACACGGAGAATTTCCAAGAATCGTCTATGCATCTGGTGATATTGAAGAAAGCTTTTACGATACAGCTAGATGCTTTAACTATTCAGAACAGTATCAGATGCCTGTAATACACATGATGGATAAATTCCTAGCAAGCTCTGTGATTACCTGCAAAAAATTCGATCTTGACAAAATAAAGATAAACCGAGGAAAATTATTGGAAAAATTAGAATCAGATACAAATTACAAAAGATTTGCATTTACTGATGATAACATCTCGCCTAGATCCAAGATAGGCCTTGAAAATGGGATTTTCTGGAATACTGGTGATGAAAGTGACGAATCAGGCCATATCACAGAAGATCCGGAACTGCGAATCAAAATGATGGATAAACGTCAATCAAAACTCGATCATGTTCTCAAAACAATGCCTGATGATGAACAAGCAGTGTCGTTTGGCTTAGAGCAAGTATCTGTGATAAGCTGGGGCTCACCAAAGGGCCCAATACTTGATGCCATACAAATGTTAAACAAAGAAAATATCAAAATTGGATTTGTTCAGCTAAAACTACTGTATCCGTTTCCAAAGGACTATCTGGGATTTTTACTCAGAGATGTCAAAATCATAATAGACATAGAGGCAAACCACATAGGACAGCTAGGCGAGCTGATAAAACAAAACATGCAAAAAAAACCAGACTATTACATCCTAAAATACACTGGACGCACAATGACTAGCACGGAAATATACAATTCTATAAAAAACATAATAAATAACAAGGCAAAGCCAAGACAGGTGTTGACTCATGGCGCTTAAGCTGGGCGATTACAAAACCGAGGTACACAATGACTGGTGCCCAGGATGCGGAGACTTTGGCATAGTAAATGCAATTCAAATGTCAATGGCAGAAATGCAGATTCCTCGCCACAAGGCGGCAATCTTTTCTGGTATTGGGTGCTCTGGCAAGACTTCTCATTACATTAATGTAAACGGAGTCCACACATTGCATGGCAGAGTCCTAACATTTGCACAAGGCGCCAAGCTTGCAAATCCGGATCTTACCGTGATTGCAGTTGGTGGAGACGGAGATGGTCTTGGAATTGGTGCAGGACACTTTGTTGCGGCAGGTAGAAGAAATTTGGACATGACATATATCATATTTAACAATGGAGTTTACGGCCTAACAAAAGGGCAGGCATCGCCTACTCTAAAGCTTGGTGAAAAGACAAAATCACTTCCCTCTCCAAACACCAACTACAACGTAAACCCGATAGGCCTTGCAATTACCAGTGGGTTTACCTTTGTTGCGCGAAGCTATGCGTATGATGTAAGACATCTCAAAGATACCATAACTGCGGCAGTAAAACACAAGGGACTCTCATTTATCGATGTGCTTCAGCCATGCCCTACGTATAATGACATTAACACAAGGGACTGGTATGCTGGATTTGATGAGGTCACAAAAATAACAAAGCCTAGAATCTACAAGCTTGAAGAAACAGGATATGATCCGATAGTGCACTATGATGAAGAAATTGAGCTAAATGAAAAACTCACACAAGCACTGGTTCGTTCTTTGGAATGGGATACAAAAATACCAATAGGCGTGTTTTACAAAAACGAAATAATCAGTCAATATGATAAAAGAATAACAGACAAAATCCCAAATTATATGGAAAACCCACCGGCATCTCAGATAATATCATCAAACGGTCATTCTGTAACCGATCTTTCAGAAATTTTGAATTCATTATCCGTTTAGATGTTTTCCATCAAAAATTTGGTTGACATTAGTTTTAAACTATAATTTATTATATTATAGAATCAATTTTAGCTAGTATTCTTGCATTATTGTTAAAAATCCGCGGACCCTGTATTAGTTTAGAATCAATTTAATTTATTCTGCTTCTATGTATGATATATCGAAATTCAAATATTTTTACTTCAAAACTAGTCATAAATTGACTAATTCATATCGGAAATTAAAATAACCTCGATCTAACTACTACCACTATAATTGAATCTGGCTGAGGCAAACAAGATATTTAGAAAATCTATAATCAAGGGCTATTTTGAGCCAAACCTGCTGAATCTTGATTTTAGCAAATCAAACATCAAGCATCCCACCATACCTGATGATGGTCTTATGCAATCTAGCCTGTTGCACATATTTTTTGATGTTGAAACTGGTTCTGATTATCCAGACGGTGATGAATGGTTCATTGCGGAGTTTTTATTTCCGTACAACATCAAAATTCCAGACTCTGTAAAAGGCCCTGATTACTTTACAACACTGTCATTGAGTGATGGGAAAAATTACTGGCACCATCGAGAGCTTATCCGCTTCAAATATGGAAAGTCAAAAAAGTTAGTGGAATCACTGGAATTTTTGGATTCCAAATACAAAGAATTACACTCAATGCTGGAACCGCTAGAAAAAGACATTAAATAATCATCTTCCACGTATTGTTCACTAAAACAAATCTCTTGTTGTTTGCAAATAATGTTTGCATTTTCCATTTCCTAGTCTCTGTATCGAATTTGTAAATTACCTTTGACACATCTTCAATGTTTTCAAAATTCAGATGATATGATAACAATTCTATTACAAAATCAAGTTTTTCAAGTGCATTGTCAAATGTGTCTTTTTCCTCAACATCAAGTATGAATGCTATTTTTGGTGCACCTGAAAATCCGATACTCACTTTAAGAGAGTTTTTTTTGCCACGACGTCGCTTCATTTCCTTGAAAATGTATTTTATTTTATCCCATCTGTAGTATTCAAACCATTTGAAAAACTCTTCATTAAATGCAAGCGGAATATTAATCTCTACGACGCTGACAAAATTTGGATCTCGCTCTGTGATTTCATCCTGTGTTATTTTGAATCGCTCTGCTAACAATCCATATATGACTTCGATTTCCCATGGGGACACACCGTAATGTCCTAACTCTGCAGAGAGAAAACCATCACTCATTGAACTGATTTGATAAAAAATTGTAATTAAGTCTTCAAGTTAGAATAGTGTATCTAGATATTTCCATAAATAAAACACGCCTACGGTACCAATAAAAAATATCATTGGTTTCCAGGCAAAGACCGGAATGTTTGGTGTGGCAAGTGTTATTTTGTAGTTGTTTAATGTGGTATGGATGTGATTTTTTACCTTGTTATGCCAGATTTTGTATTCTATTTGGTGTTTTTTTAGGAGCGCTTCTATCTCATAAATGACAGGGGTTCGCTGGCAAAACAGATGCTGCAGATAATCCCGTGATACCTCTACTTCGGCTTCAATTCCGACCTCGCCATTTTTTCTGTCAAATAATCGTAAATGCATCTCCCATGGTTTTTTTAATTTCAGAGAAAGACCATGTCCAATTTGTGATTCTTGCTTGTGCTCAAACTTTACTTTGGTAAATCCCTCTTTGAGCATTATATTGTAAAGTTCCTCTGCACTTTTTTTCACAATAACTGTGAGCTGCTCTACTCCTTTGGCATCAATGTCAATGGTATGACTTTTTCCACCACCGAACGATATCGTCCTTGGGTATCTGGTTAGATAGTGCATTGGCCACTCTTTGAATTTACTTTATTTAAATTAGTTCGCAAAGCCGCGCATGTACACGCAAAGTTCTGATGATATTGACGTTTCATCTGGTTTGATTTTACGTGATGTGATCTTTACTCCAGATTCTTTGATTATTACAATTGGTGTGGATTCTGATCCCTCCCCCATGATATGGTTTGCAATCGTTGCCAAATTATCTGCCGTTGCTTTCATGGTGACTCGTAAGGGGTTTCCATCTAGGTCTTTTTGGCCACGTAAATCTTGAACTGGCTCAAAGCCAGATACTGCTATTGCAACACCTGTGGTTCCTGCCCTTGTGGGCATTAACCTACTGTCTACTAGAATTATTCCAACATGGACTCCAAGATTTAGAAGAATTTTTTTTCGGATATTCTCTGTTATTGTATATGGTAAATCAGGATATAGTATTGCGGTGCCCTTTTTTACATTAGACTTGTCAATTCCCGCATTTGGTGCCAAGATATGGTCTGATGATGTGAGAACAAATCCCGCCACTCCGCCTAACCTTTTGTCAGATTCACGCAGAATGACTTCGGCAAATTTTGAGTCTATTTGGTATCTCCTTGATAATTCTGCTGCTTCCGACGACGGCCTAGTTTTTGTAATGTCTAATAGTCGACCCTGCGAATTTGCCACATATTTGCTTGAAATCACAATGACATCGCCTGTTTCCAAGATGTGAGGCTTTATTGATTCTATTACGTCCTCATACAGTTCAAAACTGGATTGTTTTCTTGAGGTCTTGATTGGAATTATTCTAGTCAACGATATTGTTGCGGTTTTCGCATTTTTTATCCTTCTCCAAAGCTTTTAATCTGAAATGACTAGATCTTTGTTCTGTGAATATAACAGAAAAGATTCTTGCGCGTGCATCCGGCAAATCAAGCGTTGCGCCAGACGATATAATATTTGCAAATGTGGATAAGGCAATGATTCACGATGTTTCAGGGCCAGGCGTTATCAAGGTATTTGAAAAGCTCCAAAAACAGGGAATTCCAACGGACAAGCTCTGGAATTCATCCAAAGTCTGGGTTGCAGAAGACCACTTTGTGCCGTCTGCTGAAAAGATCTCTGCTGAAAACATTGTCAAGCTAACAAAATTTACAAAACAATATGGTATTGAAAAACACTTCAAGTATGGAATGGGACAGTACGGAATATGCCACACTTTATCTCATGAGGAAGCAATGGTACTGCCTGGCGAAGTCTATGTTGGAGGCGACTCCCATACTAACACCACTGGTGCCTTGGGTGCATTTGCATGCGGCCTTGGTCATACCGATATTGCATATGTCTTGCTAAACGGCAGAATCTGGTTCAAAGTACCAGAGACATTATACTTTAAGCTGAATGGCAAATTACCTGATCACATGATGGCAAAGGACTTGATACTCAAAATAATTGGCGATATTGGAACCGAAGGTGCTGCGTATTATGCAATGCAGTTTGGCGGTGATGGCATTTCGGAAATGTCTGTAGAATCTAGGTTGACATTGTGCAACATGACTACAGAGGCAGGTGCCAAAAACGGAATAATCGAGCCGGACCAAAAGATCTTTGATTATCTATTCCAAAGAGGTGCCACAAAATATGCTCCTGTGTATGGAGATGCCGATGCAGAATATGCTAAGGTATACGAATATGAGGCATCAGAACTAGAGCCGACAATAGCAAAACCATTTTCTCCTGAAAATATTGCGACGGTGCGCGACGTTGCAGGAATCGAACTGGACAAATCCTATATTGGCTCTTGCACTGGAGCAAAATACGAAGACCTCGAAGCGGCAGCCAAAATACTAAAGGGCCGCCAAGTAAAAATCAGAACCGAAGTTCTTCCAGCTGCAATATCAATATACAAGCGAGCAATGGAAAACGGCTTGATCAAAATATTTCTAGATGCCGGAGTTACCGTGGGCCCACCAACATGCGGTGCATGCTGTGGTGCACATATGGGGGTATTGGCTAAAGACGAAATCTGCATCAGTACCACAAATAGGAATTTCCCTGGCAGGATGGGTCATGTCGAATCCAAGACGTATTTGGCATCTCCACTAGTTGCTGCAGCGTCTGCTGTTACTGGCAAAATAACTGATCCACGTGATTTGTAATGGGCAAAGTAATCAAATACGAAAAAGACAATATCGACACTGACGTGATTTTGCCAGGTCAATATCTTAAGTTACACGACTATGACGAAATAGCAAAGCACGCAATGGAGGGAATCGACCCAGATTTTCACTCCAAGGTGCAAAAGGGAGATTTTCTGGTTGCAGGCCGTAACTTTGGATGTGGCTCATCGCGAGAGCACGCACCAATTGCCCTTAGCCAATGCGGAATAAAGGGCGTAATTGCGGTAACCTTTGCCAGAATATTCTATCGGAATGCAGTTGATGGTGGTTTTTTGCTTCCAATTGAAGTGGATGAGGATACCTACAAGAAAATCTCCGACGGAGACCAAATCGAAGTGGATATAAGAAAAAACCAGATCAAGAATCTTACCAAAAACCAAGACTATTCCATGAAGCCATTTTCGGAGATTGTGGCCAAAATAATTGAGGCGGGCGGGCTCTTCAAGTACAAGCCTGACTAATTTACAATTTTATACCTATATTGTTGATCATACATATGGCCAAGACCTTGTTTGAGAAAATCTGGGACTCGCACAAAGTTGATGAAATTGACGGCCGTACTCTAATCTACATTGACAGGCACATGGTACACGAGGTTACCTCTCCCCAAGCATTTGACGGCCTTAGAATTAACAAACGAAAGGTGCGCAGGCCGGACCTGACATTTGCCACAATGGATCACAACGTGCCGACAACAAACAGATCATTGCCTATCGCTGACCAAATCTCCGCAATACAAATCAAGACTCTGGAAAAAAACTGCCAAGATTTTGGAATTCCATTGTTTGGATTGGATTCGCCATACCAGGGAATAGTGCATGTCATAGGACCTGAAATGGGAATTACTCTACCTGGCACCACAATCGTCTGCGGTGACTCGCATACTTCTACACATGGTGCATTTGGTGCATTTGCACTAGGAATTGGTACATCGGATGTAGAGCATGTATTGGCAACCCAATGCCTTGTTTTGGACAAGCCGAAGACATTTGAAATAAGAGTTGATGGACAAAGAAAAAACACGCACGCAATTACTGCCAAGGATATCATACTCACTATAATCAAAAAAATCGGAACTGCCGGAGGTAACGGCACCGTATTGGAATATCGAGGGAAGGCAATCTCGGATCTATCGATGGATGAGCGTATGACCATATGCAACATGTCGATAGAGGGAGGAGCGCGCGCAGGCTTGGTTGCACCTGACCAGAAAACATTCGATTATCTTGGTAACAGAAAATACACTCCAAAAAACTACGACGAGCTAGTGGAAAAATGGAAAAACACACTTAAAACAGATAATGGGGCAAAGTTCGACAAATCCTTTACAGTTAACGCATCACAAATTATACCTCAGGTAAGCTGGGGGACAAACCCTGCAATGACTGCGGACGTCACAGAATCTGTACCAGATCCTGCCGAATTTGCCAATGGAGATCCAAGTCAAGAGAGTGCCGCAAAAAACGCTTTACAATACATGGATCTCAAATCCGGTACGCCAATCACTGATATCAAAATAGACCGCGTCTTCATTGGCTCTTGCACAAACGCACGACTGCAAGACCTAATAGAGGCTGCAAGCATAATCCGGGGAAAAAAGGCATCACCAAATGTTCGGGTGATGGTGGTCCCAGGATCTCAACAAGTAAAGAAAAAGGCAGAAGAGATGGGCCTTGACAAAATCTTCAAGGACGCAAACTTTGAGTGGCGCGAGTCTGGATGTAGCATGTGCCTTGGAATGAATCCTGATATTCTGTCACGAGGTGAGAGATGCGCAAGCACATCAAATAGAAACTTTGAGGGGAGGCAGGGGGCTGGTGGTAGAACTCATTTGGTTAGCCCTATTATGGCAGCAGCTGCCGCAATTGAAGGACACTTTGTAGATGTGAGGGAGTGGGTTTAGATGGAAAAGTTAGGACAAGTTTCCAGCATAGTAATGCCTCTCAATAGGCCAAACGTGGATACCGATCAAATTGTACCAAAACAATTCCTCAAACTGGTGCAAAGAACAGGCTTTGGAAAGTTTTTGTTCTATGATTGGCGCTTTGATCAAAACAACTCACCAAGAAAAGAATTTGTCCTAAATGATCCAAAATACATAGGCTCTCAGATTTTGATAAGCGGTGACAATTTTGGGTGTGGCTCTAGCCGCGAACATGCGGCCTGGGCTATTAAGGACTATGGGTTTGATGTTATAATTGCGCCCTCATTCGCAGATATTTTCTATAATAATTGCTTCAAAAACGGCATATTGCCGATATCATTGCAAAAAGATATTGTAAATGATCTCATGAAGACCGATTCTATCGTGCATGTGGATCTTGCGTCACAGACAATACAATACAATTTAAAGTCTATTCATTTTGACATTGATGAATCGCGAAAGAAAACGCTCTTAGAAGGACTAGATGACATTGCAGTAACTCTGCAGCATGAAAACAAAATTACCCAATTTGAAAAAAGTCACATATTGTGATTTATTGATTTAATTATTTTTTTAATATCGTCTGATTTTCTTTGTATAATGGAAGGCGATTCAACGTCGACCCAAGGAGTTTTGCCAATATCAAAGGAGCTTACCTGTCCTTTTTTTGATAATTCTTGCAAAATGTCATAGGACAAGTTGAGGTTTTTCTTTGATTTTGATTTTATAATGTCGATGATTTTACCTGACAATATATAGATCCCAGTACATTCATGATTTTCCATCTTTATGATTGGTTTTTCAATGAACTGGCTGACTACTCCGTCATCTACTTGGGCAAAACCCGTTTCCTCTTTGCGGAATTGCCTTGTGGCAATGCATGCCATACTTTTTTTGTTGGTATAATGTTTGTACATTTTTCCCAAATCAAGTGCACAAAGATTGTCTGCAAACCACAAAACAAACGACTCTCTTTTTACTAGGCCTGCCAAGTGTACCAGATCTCCCGCAGTTCCACTGGAAGAATCCTGAATGAATCGTATCTTCGATTTCTCAAAATAGTTCTTTATCTGTCCTCCAAAGCCGCTCAAATCACAAACTATGATTATTTCTGATATGAAATCAAACGAGTAAAGGTGATTTATGATGTGAAAAATCAGTGGCTTTTCATACACAGGAATCATTGCCTTTGGAGAATAATCAGTAAAAGGTCTTGCACGCGTTCCCTTGCCGCCTGCCAAGATTACTGCTTTCAATCTACCTGTATGACTTCTGCTTTCTTCTTCTTGCGCCAGGTCCGCCAAACTTCTTTGGTTCTTTTCTTCTGGCGTCTCCACTCAGGAGGTGTTTATCAAAATCGTTTAGCCTTTTCCTAAGATCGGTTCTTGTTTGCTTTGGGAATGGGTGCTCTTTGGGTTCTTTTTTGGATTTTGTCCAGCCCGTGAGTGCTCGTGATATTGCAGTTGCTGCTGCATATGCCTGACCCATGAATCCTCCACCCTTTACTCGAACTGAAATGTCTACTTTGGATCTTAGATCTCCCGCAATTTCTAGTGGTGATAGAATTACTTCTCTTGCTGACTCCTGGTTTATCATTTCTGCTGGGACATTGTTGATTCTAATTCGGCCGGAGCCCTTTGTTATGTAGACATGAGCTCGTGACGTCTTTCTTGTTGCAAAATAGATTTCAGTTTTTGGAGTCATCGATTCCACCCTACTTCTTGTGCCAAATCTGACATGCTGGTATAGTTTGCAATTGGTCTTGTTATTTTTGCTGAATCAAAGCTTGTTTTCTTGGACGTGCCCATTCCACTTGGAACTCCTACATAGGTTCTTAGTCTTCGCAATGCAGCGGTCCCGGACGGCTTTTTTCTTGGAAGCATTCCGCGAATCATTCTTGCGATGATTGTGTCTGGCCTGCGTGGGTGGTATGGTCCATGCTCAGGGTGTAAAATGCTGGAGATTTCAAGAAAGTTTTTGTAGTTTTGAATTATACTTCGTCTGTTTCCGCTAATCAGGATTTTCTCGCAGTTTACTACGGTTACATGGTTTCCCTGCAGGAGAAGTTTTGCCACATTAGAGCTGAGTCTTCCTGCCAGCAGATTTGTTCCATCAACTATGACTGATTGTGCTTGATCAACCAATTATTTTCACTCCCTTTCCTGTTGGGTATTTAGAAATTAAGTCAGAATATGATACAATTTTACCGCCTGCCTCCTTGATCTTTTTGGCAGCTGTCGTAGATATTGCAAATGAGCATAATGTTACCTTGTGAGAAATATTACCTGTTCCTAGTACCTTGCCTGGAACTATGATGATATCGTTGTCCGAGGTTACTCGATTTATCCGTGTGACGTTGACTAGTCTTTTTGCTATCTTTGGTTTGAGTGCTATTTCTGCAAGATCTGCCCAAATTGGAGCCTTATTCTTTACAGAAGCTATCTTTAGCTCTTTTATCATTCCTTGGACTAGCTGATTGGTCACAGATATTGCGCTTTTGGAACCCAAATATAATGTTATGATTAGGCTTTTAGCTCTGCAATGACTTGTTTGAACTCTTCTAATCTTTGAGCAAGCTCGTCAACACCGGCAGTCACTATTTGCTCTGGGGCAAGTGCACCAGTGCTCTCTACAGTAAGGATGAATTCATCTGGCTTGTCGGTGTGTGTTAGAACTGAGACATTGGCGGAATTCCATTTTGCGTGGGTTGTTCCCCGTCCTAGTCTTGCATATGCCTCTAGCTTTACCTTTTGCCCTGGGGCAATCTGGACAATTGGGATTTTGTCGGAAATTGGCTTTACTGTTTGGTCTTCGGAGCTTAATTCCGATGATGTGATTGTTCTTGTAGTGTCGGTATCGCCAGAATCAATTACCAACATTACTCTACAATTTGAGCAGCCCGCCTGGCTTTTGCAGGAACATAGGTCTGCCTCTGAGAATCTTTTGAGATCTGTCTTTATTGGTATGAGTCCCAATCTATGGGCAATTCCTTCATCTGACATTATGGAAGAATTGTCAATTACGTCTACCGTATCAATAGCAAAGACTGGAACGCCGTTTAGGCAGATTCGTCTTAGTGCATTTGCGTATTGCAGTGCTACACCCTTTATCTTGACTGAAATACGGTTTTTGTCTTGTGAAATGATCTCCAAAGAAGGCAATTTGAAAAAATTTTTCCAAGTCCACATAAAAATCTAGCGTGAGTTTTGAGCCAAATTTGACAGAGATAAATACCAATATTTCGCTACCAAACCCATGACTGACGTAACAGTAATCCGACATTCGGTGGCGGGCGAAAAGTTCGAGATTCTAGTAAAGCCGGATCCTGCCCTGGAATATAAGCTTGGCAAAAGAAAGGACATCTCAACGGTCTTGGTATCTGATGAGGTCTATACTGATTCTAACAAGGGAACTCGAGCATCAACTGAAAAACTGCTAAAGGCATTCAAGACACAAGACACCAACGCTATAATAGAAATTATTCTCAAAAAAGGCGACCTTAACCTTACCACTGATCAGAGGCGCAAAATGGTTACAGAAAAAAGAAAACAGATCATCGATTTTATCGCAAAGACATACGTCGATCCTAGATCACACCTACCACATCCGCCGCTTCGAATAGAGCAAGCGCTAGAGCAGGCGAGAATATCAATTGATCCTTTCAAAAACACTGAAGAGCAGTGCAAGGATGTGGTGGAGTCACTTAGAAGTATCATACCACTAAAATCAGAAAACATGTTGCTGGAAATTTTGGTTCCGGCGCAATATGCGGGTCAGTCATATGCTGTCCTCAAATCGACCGGGACGCTAAAAAAAGAAGAATGGCAAAACAACGGATCACTTAAAGCAATACTAGAAATACCTGCGGGAGCAAGGGCAAGCGTGATCGATAGACTAGGTTCCATTACCAAAGGCTCTGCAACAGTGGAGATGGTTAAGTAATGGATGATATCAAAAGAAATTACGTCATACCTGGCGATGTCATAACAACTGGTCCGTATAGAGCAGAAGAAAATGTCCATCTTTATGGCGACAAAATAATTGCGACAACCGTTGGTATTTCTGAAATTTTTGACAGCGGCGTTCGAGTAATTCCTTTGACTGGAATGTATATTCCACGAATTGACGACTTTATCATTGGTATAGTGAAATCTCACACATCTCTTTCTTGGGAGCTAAACATCAACTCGTGCTATGCGGGTATATTGCCTGCACAAGATGTCTTTGGCCGAGACTTTAACCCAAAGGTAGACGATCTTACTTCACGACTAAAGACAGGTGATCTTATTGCGGCACGCGTTGCAAACTCTGAAAGATCCCGCGATCCACTAATCACAATAGCTGACAGGGACTTGGGCAAAATTGAAGAAGGTGAGCTAATCAAAATCTCCCCAAGCAAGGTTCCACGACTGATTGGCAAGCGCGGCTCTATGATTCAAACAATAGAGAGTGCAACAAAAGCAATAATCACAATAGGGCAAAATGGATTTGTCGTGGTGTCGTGCGAGGAGCCAGATGGATTATTAAAGGCCATGGAAGCAATCAAAACGGTCGAAGAACAAGCACACGTTCCAAATCTGACTGAAAGAATACAACAAATGTTAGGATCAAATAGTGAATAATAATGGGTGTAAAAAAAACAGACATAATACTACTAGACGATAAAGGAATTCGCTGCGACGGCAGAAAAATCAACGAGCCTCGCAGAATCATGATTAAAGCTGGAGTTCTAAAAAACGCAAATGGCTCTGCATATATCGAGTTTGGCGAAAACAAAATTCTGGCAGGAGTATTTGGCCCAAGAGACGTTCATCCAAAACACTTGGCAAATACCGACCGCGGAATTCTGCGATGTAGATACCACATGCAACCATTCTCAGTAGGCGAGAGAAAGAATCCCGCACCGTCTAGAAGAGAAATTGAGATTTCCAAGGTAATCAAAGAGGCACTAGAGCCAGCAGTAATGTTGGAGAACTTCCCAAGAACCGTAGTTGACGTCTTCATAGAGATTCTACAGGCAGACGGAGGTTCTAGATGTGCAGCACTAGATGCTGCAGCCGTTGCATTGGCAGACGCCGGAATTCCAATGAGGGACATGGTTTCAGCATGTGCCGCAGGCAAAGTAGCTGATACCATAGTACTTGACATCAACAATGAGGAAGACCAGGAAGGTCAGGCAGACATGCCTGTTGCATACATGCCAAACTTGGGCAAAATCACACTAATTCAGCTTGATGGTGTCTTGACACCACAGGAATATGAAAAATGCGTAAATACCGCACTGGAAGGATGCAAAATCGTTTATGAGGTTCAGAAAAAGGCATTACAGGAAAAATTCTTTGGTGATTCACAATGACCTCGACTACAATACTAGATGACCTGAAAAAGAAAAAAATTCATACTTTACTCAAAGAAGGACAGCGAGTTGATGGCCGTGCACTGGATGAGCCTAGACAGCTGATAATTGACACTGGCGTCATTCCAAAGGCAGAAGGCTCTGCGCGAGTACGACTGGGCGATACCGAGGTAGTATGTGGTGTCAAGGTTCAACCAGACAAACCTTTTCCGGATTTGGGCGACAGGGGAATTTTTATCTGCACTGCTGAAATCTTGCCACTGGCAGATCCTACGGCGGAGCCAGGCCCACCAGGCGAAGAAGTAATAGAACTTGCACGTGTGGTAGACAGGGGAATTAGAGAAAGCGGAATGGTTGACCTCAAGCAATTAGTCCTAGAAAAGGACAAGTCCGTAGTAGGCATATTCATTGACAACTCTGTTACTGATCATGACGGAAATCTCTTTGATGCATGCTCTTATGCTTCTGTTGCAAGCGTTCTTTCATGTAAAATTCCAAAATACAACTATGCTGATGGGGTTGTGACCAAAGTAGACGGCGAGTTTACAGCACCACCAATAACTACAATCCCTGTTTCTGTCACGATGGGCAAAATTGGCAACAACATCATAGTTGACCCCAATGCAGACGAATGGGCATGCATGGAGGCAAGAATAACGATTACTACAAATGCCGCAGGAAACATTTGCGCAATCCAAAAGGGTGGTACTGATGGATTCACGCCAGAAGAACTGGCGGTGTGTGGCAAAATCTCAATTGCGACCGGAGCAAAAATAAGGGACATCCTAAAAAAGGCAGGTAGTTAAATGCTCAAAAAAGGCGCATCACTCAAAGGTCTTAGACAAAAATACGGAATCAAGCACAGAAAGAAATTCTCTGCGGTACATTCTGTACTAAAACAAAAAAGAAAGTGTCCACAGTGCGGCTCGCTCCGATTTGGGCGAGAGGCGGTAGGAATTTGGTCGTGCAAAAAATGCGGATACAAAGTTACTGGAACCGCATATGACGTCGCAGTTTAGTGCCGTATTGTACATTCGGGACAAAGGAAAAACACAAGCAATATTTGATTCTCTGTCTGCCGACAACAGATTCTATCCGGAAAACCCAACAAAAACAAAAATCACTATGAAAAAAGACACGATCCATATAGAAATTACTGCTGATGAGATTGCGCACTTAAGAGCAAACCTAAACTCTACACTCCGATTGGTACAGGCAAGCTCGGACTCGCTTGAATCGCTAAAGATATAAGAAATTCAAAGTGATCACAGACATGTCACAAGGACAGCAAATTCCTCCATGGCTGCAGGAACAATTAATGAAACTACAGCAATCTCAGCAAAATCTGCAATCCATTATGGCGCAAAAGCAACAGCTAGATCTGGAGCAGGTGGAATCAGAACGTGCTCTTGAGGAGTTAAAAAAGGCGGCAGACACTGATCCTGTATACAAGCACGCAGGAACAATTCTCATAAAATCTACAAAGACTGCCTTGATCACAGAACTAGAAGAGAAAAAAGAACTTGCAAATACTCGAATCACAGTACTGGCAAAACAGGAAACACGAATCAAGGAAAGCATCAAAGAACAGGAAACAAAAATTAACGAAATGATTCATGGCTCAAAGCCGCCATCTCAATAAATAACAGATAATAGCACATTACACCATGAAGATAGAAAATCTTCGGATAGTAGTGGATGAGCGCGAAAAAAAAAGTGGCATACCTGATTTACTTAGGGCAGTCGGAATCAATCTGGAAATAAAGACACTCCCTGTAGGTGACTATATTGTTGCGCCGGAGACAATTGTAGAGCGAAAATCCGTATCTGATCTAATATCATCAATATTTGATGGAAGACTTTTTGATCAGTGCAACCGACTAAAGGAGCATTTTACACATCCAGTCATACTGATGGAGGGAAATGTCAAGGAAATAGAGCAAATAGTGGAAAACCCGCTTGTGTTCTATGGCGCAATGTCTGCAGTTGCAATTGACTTTAAGATCCCAATCATTCCGACGCCAAGCGCTACGCACACTGCCAAAATGCTAGTATCAATGTGTTCAAGAAAGGAATCCCTACGCGGACCATTCCTCAAAAAAATTAAAAAATCCGACGACCTATCAAGACAACAACTATCTGTTTTGTGCAGCCTTCCTGGAATTGGGGAAAAACTGGCTACTAGGATGCTTGCCAAGTTTGGCTCGCCTTCCAAAACGCTAAACGCATCACTTTCGGATCTTGCCAAAGTAGAAGGACTAGGTGAGGTTCGCGCCAAAAAAATAAAGCAAATGCTAGATCAGCAAAGCAAGCTACACAAAGAATCAAATCAGAAAACACTGGACCTCTAGGTATGTTTGTATCACATCAATGGTTAGCAGACAACATTAATGATCCAGTCATAATTGATACAAGACCGAAAATTGCATATTCGTATGGCCACATTCCAAATTCCATATCTTTAGTAGTTGACCAGCTAATCCAGATCAGTTCTACTGGGGCACACCTAGCGCCAGACCCTCAAAAAACATCGGAACTATTGGGCAATCTTGGAATAGATAATGACAAAACCGTAATCGTTACTGGCGAACTAATTGATCCGTCCGTGTTCAGAATAGCGTGGACTCTGCAGTATCTCGGCCAAAAAAACACCAAAATCTTGGATGCAAGCATTGGAACCTGGCAAAGCCTTGGCTTGGAAATAACAAAAACATCAAAGAAAAATTCACCAACTCAGTTTATACCTCAAATCCAAACTAATATCAGAATAGAATCTGCTGAGCTGCAGGGATTACTTGGCAAGGCAACAATATTGGACGCAAGGACTCCACAAGAGTTCTTTGGGGGCCACATTCCGGGATCTGTCTTGTTTCCGTTCACTGACGGGATTGGCCAGGACGGAATGCTGCTTGAATCTAGAGAATCTCTTAGAAACCTATTTTCACAAAGAGAAATTCCGCGTAACAAGGAAATAATATGTTACTGCATGCATGGGCACCGTGCATCAAGTCTTTTTTACCAGGCAAAACTTGCAGGATTTGAAAATGTCAGACTCTATGATGGTTCATTTGTTGACTGGTATTTCAAAAAACTACAGCTTGAGTAGTTTTCTGTTCAGCTTGTTGCCGCAGTTCGGGCAAAACTCCAACCCAGAAAATTCTTTTCTACAGCCTGAGCAATAATGAAGCCATTTTCCAACATCGCGTATGCCCTTTGTCATTATTGGCTGTACTTGGAGCCTGAGGTTTTTTGCAAGGTTCGATATAGCAAAATCATCTGTAATCAGAGTTGCTCCCAACTGGTGTGTCAGAGCAACTGCGGAAATGTCTGCCTTTGATAGCTTTTGAACATCACCCGTTTTTTTTGCTTCATTGGAAACAAATTTCACACTTGCTGGATCCGGATCCTGTATTTGTAGCCTGTTTGTGTCCAGCAGAATTTCTAGTGCACCATGGCTTTTTTTGATATGACTTATTTCCTCAAAGACAAGCGTTGTTGTCAGGCCCAACTCTGGCGAGGCAAAGGGAACTCCGGCATAAAACGCACTGGCATCGTAAACTCTAGACGCCAAGCTTGCTCATCTGTCTTAGCCCGCGTTTTTTGAGTCTGACAAAGACTGCGCGCTTTGGGTGTTTTTTGATCACAATCGGCTCCTCAAATCCGGCCATCTTGATCACCTGTGCATCCATTACAATATTGGTGTCATGCGAGCAAATCACTTCTATTTTCTCATCAGGCACAACAATTGACGGCAACAATCTGAGAACCGGGGCAACTGGAGTGATTATCAAAATATCGAGGCTTTCGTGCAATACCGGACCGCCAAGCGAAAAAGAGTGCCCTGTGGAGCCGCTTGGGGTTGAGATCATGACTCCGTCCATTTTGTGCTTGACAATATCGTTTTGGAACTTAATCTCAAATTCTGCAGTCTTGGTCATGTTTTGCCTGTTGATGTATATTTCATTTAGTGCCGGCGGAAACTCTTCTCCACCGGCTGATGCCACAACGCGGGTCCTCTTGTCAAACCAGATCTTGTTTGATTTGATATCCGAAATCGCCGTGTCTATTTTGTCCAGTGTTATCTCTGATAAAATCCCCCTATTTCCTCCAACATTTATTGTCAAAAGCGGAATCTCTCCGGTAAGGCTTCTGAATGCTCGGAGGGTAGTACCATCTCCACCCAATGTTACTACTAGGTCAAGCTTTTTGTCGTTGAGATCCTCTACTGATTCTACCTTTTTAGTTCCCTCTACCGTTACTGGCGCTATTGTGAACACTTCGGCTTTGCTCGAGATGAATTTTTTTGCCACCTTTTTTGCGGCATTTTCGGATTCCTCAGAGCCAAATTTAGACACAATGCCTACCCGATTAAGCTTCAACCCTTTGTTTTTGTATTGTTTGTTTAAAAAATGTAGTTTTTTATGTGATGGAAAAAATTAATTATGCATAAAATGACATAGAATTGAAAATGACTTACGCACATCCCGAAGTTCTAGTAGACACTGACTATGTGTCAAAAAATCCACCAAACACAAACCTGAAATTGGTAGAGGTTGACTATGACCCTGAAAACGGCTACAGAAAGGGCCACATTGCAGGAGCGACTCTGATATGGTGGAGGCGTGACATTAATGATTCACTAACTCGAGACATTGTGGATAAAAAACAATTCGAAGAATTAATGTCCAAAAACGGAATCAATCCGGAAAGCGAGGTAATTTTGTATGGTGACTTTAACAACTGGTTTGCGGCATTCGCATTTTGGGTTTTCAAGTATTACGGCCACAAGAATATCAAAATAATGAACGGCGGCCGCAAAAAATGGGAGCTAGAAAAAAAATCATACACTACAGAGGAACCAAAAATATCTCCAACTAACTATGCTGCACAGCCACCAGACGAAGGATTGCGCGCATATCTGTTTGATGTAAGACGCGCATTAAACAGAAAAGAAATCGGCCTAGTGGATGTGAGATCTCCAAAAGAATTCACCGGAGAAATCACTGCGCCACCGGAATATCCAATGGAGCATGCACAAAGAGGTGGACACGTGCCAGGCGCGCAAAATATTCCATGGGCCACTGCA
Organism: Nitrososphaerota archaeon; assembly: GCA_016872055.1. NCBI lineage: Archaea > Thermoproteati > Nitrososphaerota > Nitrososphaerota archaeon. The sequence goes on along the minus strand of VHBH01000001.1, from coordinate 327,735 downwards.
GTAAATGATGCAGATGGTACATTCAAGACAGTGGATGAGCTAAAACAAAACTATACCCCAAAAGGAATAACTCCAGACAAGGAGATCATATGTTATTGCAGAATCGGCGAGCGCTCATCACATTCTTGGTTTGTCCTAAAGTATTTGCTTGGATACCCACAAGTTAGAAACTACGATGGTTCTTGGACCGAATGGGGCAACATGATTGGCAACCCAGTAGAAAAATAATGAGTCAGGAACTGCCAATTCTCAAAAAGGGTGCATTTTACTATATCCGGGACGGACATGCCGATCACATCCTAGAAGATAGGACAAAGCGAGGGTTGACTGTGCGCGAGCAGACCCCAGATGAGGCGTATGGGATTCTTGCAGACAAGGGCATGATTCACGACATGGACGGAATCGGGCACTGGGTTCCAATTAGATGGTATTACCCAAAAAAGGACCATGATCTTGCCAAAGTAGTGGCTCATGCGGAAAAGATTGAGAAAAAATACACGGAACTGCGCGAGCTTACCTGTCCAGACGACTCAGATTGAATAAGATTTAAAAATAATCTGGAGTCAATGTCATCATGTCACTTTTACTAAAAGATCGGGTTTACACAATGGAGTCTCCAACGGCAAAAAGAGGAGTCTATCCATTACACGGATACAAGCTTGGTCTGTATCGCTTGCCAATTAAGCTAGAGGATCCTGCAGAAATGAAGTCCATTACTGACGGCCTAAAGAAGACCTTTGCCATGGACACCTTTGCAGACAGAGTCTTTGCCAGTTATACCTGGAGCGAAGAAAACGTGCCAGACCCAGACGCCAAGGGATACCAAAAGGTGAACCTCTCCATTACAGTAGAGATCGTCTCTGGAGAAGTAGTTGATATTATTTACCAAATTTTCCCAATTGAAAAGTTCGGTGACCCACAATGGGTAAAGGACTATCGCAAAAAGGCGGACTATTATGCAAAAATGATAATTGACACAATTCTTCGAAACACAATCCTAGCAGATAAAATGATTGAAAGCCTCATGAAATTAGAAAAGCTGGACCAAGAAGCGGCAACAAAACGACTAGAAGTACTGACACCACTTGCAAAAATAGTTCCAAATGCAAAACCAAAACCAAAGGCCGAAATTCCGGAAGGAAATCCAGTAGCGGCAGCTGCACAAGTAGTAGAGGCACGTGACGGCGCAAAACCAGGACCAATCGACGTTGAATACAAATCCCACATGCCTGCAAGCTCACCATTCACGGTTTCTGCAAACAAAAATGTCATCAAGACATGGGGACGACAGGGAACAGACAACGGAGTCATGGGAGTTTGGGGCGAATTTGTCTCAGTTGACTATGATATCTGTATAGCAGACGGTGCATGCATTGACGCATGCCCAGTAGCAGTGTACGAGTGGTTTGACACGCCTGGCAACCCGGCATCAGAAAAAAAACCATTGATGGCACGCGAGCCAGACTGTATCTTTTGCCTAGCATGTGAGGGAGTATGTCCACCACAAGCAATCAAAATCTTCCAAAAAAAATCCTAAGTTGTAAATACCATGCCATTGGGTGACTTTTAATGGCAGTAAACCCGTTTACCGTGTTAGTTTTTGATATTTTCATTATTTCGGCAATTTTACTGACTGCATACACGTTCAACTTTTACTATCTTGCGATTTTGGCAATACGAAGAAAGGACAAGTACCAGACAAAAAAAATCGGTACGCCGTCAATTACTATACAACTACCGCTATACAACGAAAAATATGTAGCAGCAAGACTAGTTGATGCAGTCTGCGCAATGGACTATCCGAAGAACAAAATGAAGATAATGGTCCTTGATGATTCTGACGATGAAACTACAAATCTTTTGTATGACCAAATAAACAACTACAAAAGGGATGGCTATGATATTGTCCATATACGACGAGGTACAAGAAAGGGGTACAAGGCAGGGGCACTCAAATACGCAATGACGCTTACCGACACGGAATACGTCGCAATCTTTGATGCGGACTTTATCCCGCCGGAATGGTTCCTAAATAAGGCAATGCCGTACTTTGCCAAACCCAACATTGGATTAGTCCAGTGCAGGTGGGGGCATGTAAATGAGAACTATTCTGCAATAACCCAGGCACAGGCGCTAAGCCTTGACTTTCATTTTCTAGTAGAACAAAAGGCAAAGAGTAACTCTTCAATGTACATGAATTTCAATGGAACTGCGGGAATCTGGAAGAGAGACTGCATTGAGGATGCTGGGGGATGGCACACTGCCACACTGGTAGAAGACCTTGATCTAAGCTATAGGGCGCAGATGAAGGGATGGAAGTGCATATTTATCGAAGACATTGTAGTTGATGCGGAGCTGCCAGTGCAGATGAACGCTGCGAAAAGGCAGCAATTCAGGTGGGCAAAGGGCGCAATCCAGTGTGCTGTAAAACTGCTTGGTGATATTGTCATAAAGCGACACATTCCAATAGAGGCAAAGGTCCAAGCGTTTGTCCAGCTTACCCGCCACATTGGATATCCGTTGTTATTGATACAATTTTTGGCATTACCAATACTTTTGGCCGCAAACTTTAACCTTCATGCGCTCAAATTCGTCCCGGTGTTAACTATTGCGGCATATCTTGCGATGGGGCCGTTTGCATACCTGGTCGTGATTTATAATTTGTGGGGCCAAAACTGGAAGCAAAAGGCAAAGGTCATGCCATTCCTGCTCATCTATTCTGCGGGCTTGTCCGTGAATAACACTGTGGCGGTCTTTGACGGGCTGTTTGGCAAAAAGAACGAGTTTTTGCGCACGCCAAAATATGGTATCATAAAGAACACTGATGACTGGCGCGACAAGGCGTACAATTTACCGTTTACCAAGACAACACTACTTGAGATATTTTTTACAGTATATGGAATAATGGGAATACTGATCGCAATATTTTCCAAAAACCCAATCTTTGCGCCAATAATTGCAATCCCAACAATTGGCATTGCGTATGTAGCATATCAGAGCCTGTCGCATTCCAGATTTAAAAGAAATAAATCTGAGAGGCCAAGATTAAAAGCAGAAAAAATGGCAGACAATTACTACCAGATTGCACTAGTCGGCATGTTTGCAATAATCGCCTTTGGTGCATACATGGCGTACCAGGGATACCAAACCGATGTATATCCACTGGACTTGTCACGCGGTAACCTGGACAGAATTGCAACAGGAGGAGATCCACAGCAAATGCTGCAGGATCTCAACGCAATAAAGGCGCAACTTCCAAAGGAAGGCAACCCCGTCTGGATCTTCCCGACAGACACTACTGACTTTGGACGAATCCAGGAAGACGTTGATTCCCTAATAGAATCAGTAGAGGCAATACAAAACCAACCAAAGAGCTCAGTTGAATACAGCACTACTATGTCTGATCTACACCTAAGAGCAGTACAAATGCGACTAAACATCATGGATGCAACCCCGTACATGTATGCTAGTTTTTCAAACATTGTGTTTAGCTCAATTTGGATTGCTGCAATTCTTGGAATCTTTGCGGTACTCAAAAGAAAGAAAGACCAACTCAAGGCCTACGATATGTCAGAAGACGTCTAGGCCTGTACTGACGGGATCTCTTTCTGCTGAACAGAGCGTAGCTTGAATTTAGAAATCAAACCTTGAAACTGTTCTGCTAAAACCGATATTTGGTTTGCCGCAGCTGCGACTTTGATATGTACAGTTTATTGTTCTACTGTAGCAGATGTTTCATCTGTAGCCGATGTGTTTTGTTCTACAACTTCAGAGATTTCTATAACTTTTGCAAACATTTCGTTTACTTTGGTTACCTCCTGCTGTGCTATTTTGATAGGTGTTTGATCTTGTCTGAGATATTTTTGACATGACATACTATCTCGTCAAGCGACTTCAGCTAGCACTCTTAACATCTTGCCTCGGTTTACCTCGTTTTAGACCTTAATGTCTTCGACTACAATTGGTGGCATAATTTTACCTGACCTGTTCATGATTTTGTGCAAATTAGGCATGAGTAATTATGACATAACCACAGTATTATTAGTACGGTACTAGTACCGTACGATATGATTACATGCGAATATTGTACAAAACAGTTCGTCGAATCCATGACTGGACTGACCGAAAAAACACTCCATGAGATACTCCATGGCCCAGAATTGGTCAACGAGTAACTACTCTTTTTTATATTTTTGAAACAGCAGATCTGGTTGGCGCAAAAATGGATGTTCAAGTGGTTCACCTTATTTTAGCTCCAAACTTTAGTATCCTTGAGACCTGATAAAATCAATGTCTACGAGAAAAACTCCAAAAACTGCAGAAAAATCGCTAACAAAAAGAGATACTGCTAATTTGGCAAAAAAAGTAACGGCAGTCTCTGATTCTACTAAATCATTATCCAAAGAAATCAAATCAATGGCAAAGGTCTTCTCTGATAACCAAAAGGTACTCCTGTCGATGAAGGGAATGATCGATACCCTGATCGATACGCTGGAGCAGATCCAAAAACAATCAAAGCAGCTAAACCTCATAGAAGAGGACAACCAACGGCTCTACGCTGGGCTTAATCAGGTGCGAGCACAGGCAAGCACGATTACAAGTGTTGGCGAGCATGCAAGCAAACTTCAAGAACAGGTAAACAAACTAGTCCAGGCCCAAAAGGACACACCTGCGCCAGAGGAAATAATGAGGGCAGTATCAGACAGCCAAAACTCGATTCAAAACAACACTCACATGATAATCAAGATTGCCCAGAGAATAGACACCATAAAAGATGATCTAGTCGACATATCATCCAAGGCAGACAAGACATCCAACATTGAATCAGAACTGGATACAATCAAAGAAAAACTACTCACGTTGTTTACAAACTCGTCAAAATCCAGCCTAGAATCCGAGGTTACTCAACTAAAGGCAAGTCTGACATCACTGCAAAACGAGCTTGTGACAAACATGGCAAAGACTGAATCCATCACTCGCCTTAGCGGGGAAATTGCCAAAATTGAATCAGAGATTGGCTCTCTAGTCAAAAGGGCAGACTCAACTGCGTTTGTAGGCGAAGGAGTAAAATCAGTCCAGTCTGATCTTGCATCGTTTAAGGAACACATCCTTGGCAAGACAAACACCATTGATCAAAAAGTCTCTTCAATATCCGAGCTGTTAAAAAGAGCAGATAATGCATCATCCGAGTTCCACAAAAAGGCAGACCATCTGGTCCAAGAAATGCAGCACGTCAAAAGTGCCGCGACCAAGTCCTCGTCTACTTCATCAAAGGAGGTAATTGCACTATTGAAGCTATCCGAGTTCCAGTCAAACATTCGAATTTTGTCAGAATCAAAATATGGCGAAATAATAGACATCGAGAAAATGGCAGAGCAAACATCAGACATTGTCAATCTATTTGACAAGGTGGCAATCGAGTCACAGGATAAAGTCTCGCTGCCGCAAGAGGTTCGTAAGTGGGCAATATCCAAAATGCTTGACTGTGCCGACAAGTGGGAGATTAGATTCTCTGATTTGTTTAATGTTCTAATAACCAAGCTTGGTAAAGAACTTGTAAAGGAAAACATCCGTATCAACCAAGTGCGCGACATTTTTGGGATACGTGGCGTGGACGAAATACGAAAAGAGCTTGGAATAAGTTGATTTAGAGCAGTCAGATACCCCAGGTCTCATTCTACATAAAATTCAGATGACCTAATCATCACCCTGCAAGCGAGGTTGCGGCATCATTCCTAATAATTCTTGGCGCAGCCTAGGTAAATATTATTCACAAAATAGTAATACAACTCGACCTTTCCAATTAAAAAAAATTTTAGGGATTCTAACATGTGAATTCCCAGATTCTTGAGAAAGTTGAATCATCAGGAGTCTGCGGAATAAAAAAAGCGGAACTAAAGAAGATTTTTGGGGCAGACTGTGAAAATACAATAAACGAGCTTGCAAAAGAGGACAAAGTAATAGTGGACAGCAAGGGCGTTGCACACTATGTGTGGAGTAAGGATAATTACCTGTCTCATGTGTCACAAAACGACCCAAAATTCAAGATTCTGGCAAGACTCGTCCACAATTTAGAGACGAAAATATCACAAATTCCTGTTAAATCAGAAAATACTACTGACTTCAAGATTCATTTTGATAAACGCATATCAGAAATCTCGTCATCCTTGGGATGGGTTCCACTCGCAGACGTGCGGGCCAAAGTTTGCCAAATCCTAGGCATTACTCAGGAAAAATTCTACTCTGAGGTATCTACAATAATAGAGCAAAACCCGTCAAAATATGAGATATCGACAGGTGGTATGGAGGGAATCCATGTGCGTGGAATGCTACATGGATACATCAGACGACTATGACATATCCATACGGCCTTAAGTCCAATCCATATCCTAGCAGCCCGACACCAACTGAGCAGGATGCCAAGATTTTAGGTGGAACAAGACATCAAGAGGCAAAAAACTCGATTGTAGAATGTATCTCTGATCTTTACAAGCAAACATCACGAAGAAATTCCAATGAAAATGACTTTAGATTAATCACGGTAGTGCAAGATGTGGGCTCTGGCAAGACTCATCTTGCATTGCATATCAAGACGCTTAAGACAAGAAGGGATATCGTCACTGCATATGTTGACTTATCCACAATATCGCCAAAGACCAGCGAGAGCATTTATTCCGCAATAATGCGTGGATTTAGCCGTGAAATGTTCTCAGAGCTGCGAGCAAAGCTTGTAATTCAGATCTGCGAGCGAGCACAAAAAGGAGACACGCTTGCAAAAAGGACACTTGGTTATGGATTTCTGGACAGGCTAAAGGGAGTCACCATAAAACAAAAGGCAGAAGAAATCATCTATGACAAAAATACTATATCCCAAGAGACTCTGCGCAGCTATCTTGGCGCTCACTATTCACAGCACGAATCAGCTGTGATACAGAATATAATTTCCAATTCATTTGACAGGGTAACGAATCTGGACGATCTTCACGGCCGACTGGCTGCAACATGCAAATTTTTCCATAATTTGTTGGGCAAAGTAACTCTCTTTGAGCTAGACGAGCTTGACGCACAAGAAGGTACACTAGAATTTGTAAAATCGCTCATAAATGCGCACATTCCGGCATCTGTTTTACTTTTGATTACCACGCCATCACTATATCTAGACATACAAAAAGTGAATCCTTCAGTCTTTGACAGGCTGGAAAAGGCAAACTACAAAATTGATCTCGCCGGCGCAAATTCAGTAGACGAGCTAATCGAGATAGCAATTGAATACATCAAGGAAGCTGACAAGACAGAGCGATTCAATAAAAAAGAACAGCACGACTTGGCAGCAAAGATTCGAGTTTTATGTGATGAATTCCCAGAATTCCGAAACGTCCGCTCTATCATAAACATACTAAACCATGCAATAGAGCAAGCATACGAATTAGACACTTCTGAAATAACAGAGACAGTAATTGATGAAACCATCAAGCACACATATCCAGGACTAAAAATCAAGGGAAGCATTATGGAAGTACCAATATCTGAATTTATCAAGATAAAGAGAACTTCAGGTGCTACCCAAGACCAAGTAAAGCAGGCAATAGAAAATCTGGTAAACTATGCGCATGAAATTGGTAATGTTTCTAAATCAGCAAAACAAAATCCGTCTTTTGATGTGGTGTATTCAGATCCATTTGGCACAAAAATAGGAATTGCCGTAGTCATGGACGACAATCACGCAAAAAACTTTGAGATAATCTCTAATGTGGTGAAATCATCTGCATTTGTGGATAAATTAGTAATCATAACAAATACCAGCATCCAACAGTCAAATCTGGCTACAATAGTGAATGTGGACAAATCCAAGGTGATTGACTTGTTATACTTTAGTAACAAGTACGCAGAGCGCAAACTTGACGAGCCGGAGTCCGAAAAAGTCAAAATCCTGGCAAAAACAATCTCGGTAATATAAAACAGAAATCATTTTAATAATTCAATTTTAATATAGTTATGCAAAATTATTTTCTTGAATCTGGTATCCAATCCATTATAGATCAGGTCACGCCAGAAATTCCACATTCTTCATTTGTGACGGATTTGGCAATAATCATGATTTTGGCATCAGTTACAACCTTGGCGTTTTTCAAAATGCGACAACCTTTGATAATTGGCTACTTGTTTGCAGGAATGCTAATAGGCCCGCTTTCTCCAATTTGGACCTGGCTTTTGCCTGGGGGCCAAAACTCTATGGGATTTGAACAGACGGGGCTGTTGTCTGATCTCGGACTGCTAAATATTTTTGCCGAACTTGGAGTGATTTTGCTTTTGTTTGTAATTGGAATAGAGTTTCCTTATTCTAAAATCCGCTCAATTGGCAAAGTCGCAATTGGTGCAGGAACAATTGGATTATTTTTGACACTGGGAATTGTGTTTTATGTAGCAAACATGGTTGGTCTGAATTTTATGGACTCGCTCTTTTTGGGTGCAGCACTATCTATTACCAGTACTACAGTAATTGTAAAAATTCTAGAAGATGCTGGTAAAATAAAAAAGGAATCATCAATTCTAGTTTTGGGTGTTTTAATTGTCGAAGACATTATTGCTGTAATTCTGATAGCAACACTAGAATCTGTTGCACTGGTGGGAAGCGTATCATATGAAAGCATCATAACTGTGATTTTAGTTGCAGGTGCACTGATTGGTGGGACATTGACCATTGGAACAAAACTAATTCCAAAACTAATTGATCGGGTGGCAGCTACCGAGCACAAAGAGATTCTGTTGTTATCTGTTCTTGGTTTGTGTTTTGGCTATGCATTATTTGCAAATATAGTTGGTCTGTCTGTCGCAATTGGTGCATTTCTGGCAGGAGTTCTCGTCGCAGAATCAAAATCCTCCGAAGTTTCCAAAATTTTATCCAGTCCGATTAAGGGCATGTTTGTTGCTATATTTTTCGTCTCTGTCGGCGCACTCATGAATATTTCAGAATTGGAAAACTACATCTTCTTGGCATTTGGAATTATTGCACTGGCAATTGGAGTAAAGTTTGGAGGAGCAATACTAGGAACATACCTGTTTAGGCAAGGCAAGGCAAAATCACTGCGTTTTGCATTTGCACTTGCAGGCCCGCGTGGGGAATTCTCTATTGTCATAGTAAAGACGGGCGTAGACATCGGCGCAGTTAGTAGTTTCTTATTCCCACTGATAGGAATCATATCTATAATTTCGGCATTTATCTCACCATTTTTAATTAGGGCAAGCGACAAAATTGTTTCAAAGAATGTGGAGGAATAGCATGGATGATGGAATGAAAGAACTGATGGACAAAGTACACGTAGGCATTACATCGTTTAACTATAATGGCGCCAATGTTCCATGCGTGATTTTAGAAGAAAAAAGATTTGATGAAATAATGGTTAAAGTTGCCGGCAAGCCACTATCAGTTGATACAAACCTTAACATTTTGCAAAACGGACTAGGTAATGTCTTTGTGGAGATTGCACTTACCTTTTCCGAAGGCGGAATTGATGAGAAAATATTACTATATGCAAACGAGTCACTCGACTTTTTTGAGTCTCTGTCAACCACATCAATGCTTGCTTTATCATCACCTCATTCCCAAGTAGGAAAAGATAACGTGTTTATGATCCAGCTTCCAAGGCCTGAAAAAATAGCAAATGCGCTAGATATAATCAAAAAGGGCCTGCAGGTAAAGATCTAGATTTCTACCTCTTAACTGGCTTTTCTACGATCTTCTTTTTTGTATCTTTTTTCTTGTCTTTTTTTAGATCTTTCTTGGTTTCTTTTTTGTCTGATTTTTTGTCTTTTGTTTCTGCTGATTTTGACTTGTCTACTTGTTTTTGTAAATGCTTTTCCGCTATCTTCGGTGCTTCTTTTGGCGCAGCTGATTTATCGCCCAATGTGATTGAAAATGAGGCCTTCTCTGTTGGAATTGGTCTAAACAAAATTCCCTGTACCTCGATTACGACTTTATTCTCACCGTCTTTGAACTGGATTGGGATTGTGGCAGACCCAAGAGATGTATGTGTAAGTGGAATTGGCCCAAAGACAGCATTTCCGCCATTTGTAACTAGAACTGTATAGTCGATATGCTCCTGTATGTTGCCACTTTGTGGGTTTAGAAAGTCGATCTTCATCTTTGATGTTTCGCCGGATTTTGGTGATGCGGGCTCTGTGGAAACGCCAACCTTGAGCGTGCCCATGTCAGTTGATACTATTTGCTCATGTGTTTGTGCGCTAACCAGTAACGGTGAGGCAAAAATACCAATTGCAAGAATCGTCATGCCGAAAATGCCAAGATGCGACTTCATAATCAAAATTTGTTCTTATTGATAATAAATCAATGCCTAGATTCTATCACTAATTTTTTCTACTGATCTTCTCTGATTTGATAATTTACAAATGTACTACCTTGGATCTGGGATTATGAGGGTCTCTTCTGCCTCAAATTTCTTGCCTACTGCATCCTGCATTTTGTTGACAATGTCATTTACCTTGTCTAAAGTCATACTTCTATCCAAGAATATGTGTACCTGTATTGACAAGGCGTGTCCAAGTGGCCTTACTAGCACGTCTTCTACTTCTACATTGAATTCCGTTTCCACAAACTTTGTTATTGTCTCTTGGAGCTCCGGGTTTTTTACCGCATCCAATAACACCAATGTAGATTCCTTGATTGCAGTATACGCCATGAAGAAAATGTAACCTGCAATTATGATGCCTCCGATGGCGTCCATGTACGGAACTCCAAAATACCCCGCAAGAACACTTCCAAATCCTACAAATGACGCGGATCCATCTTTGATAGAGTTTTTTGCATCAAGATTTAACGAAATAAGGTTGTGCTTTTTTGCGATTTTTCTGACCACAAATGCTCGATGTAGAGAAATGCTTCCGGCAGCTAATAGCGTGATCATTGTGATTTCTGGATTTATTGCCTTTGATGGATGTAGTATGTGTTCGTAGGCTTGATAGACGATAAAGATTCCAAGTATTACGATTATTATGGCTGCAATGAATGCGGCGAAGCTCTCTATTTTGGCGTATCCAAAATGAAACAATTTGTTTCTTGGCTTGTGAAGCATTCTAATTCCAAACCACACAATAAACGACACCAAAGCGTCTGCCATGGAATCAAGCCCGTCTGCAAGCAGTGTGAGGCTACCTGTGTATGCTGATATGGATACTTCGGCTACACCAATTCCAAATAATGTCCAAACCGAAAGCCACGCCGCACGGCGAGCCTCTGCAAATACTGCTAATTTATTCAATTATTACATTTGGACTTGAATTAACGTATATTTTTAGTTGTGGTATTGTAATTTTTTATAAAGTGTTTTAGTTGTTGTTGAAATTTCAAATGCGGCTGCCGGGATTTGAACCCGGGTCACAGAATTGGCAATCCCGCGTACTGGCCAGGCTATACTACAGCCGCATGATCGAATAGACTAAACAGAGTCTATTAAAATCAATTGTTTAACCTTTAATTCAACTTGGACCATATTGTAGCATGGACAAAAGACTGGAGCAAAAAATCAACCAAAAAATTACTGATGCGTTAAGCAACACTTCTGAAATCAATAATATTGCAAAATCCATCGATGCAGAAAAAACTGACACCGATTTCAAATATGGAATAATAATTGGTAGACTGTACAACTCGTTTTATTATCAGAGCAGAAGAATACTTGAGCGCGATCCAACACCGCAAGAATTTGCGGAATTTTTAAAAATCCTATCTAGTAGGAAAAACGAAATTTTACAAAAACTCTAATTTTTCTTTGCTGGCATGACTTTGATTGTTGGCGTGATTGGAAGCTTTACACAGGCACCGACTAGTGCTTTTTTTGCTGCCTCAACATGGTCCTTTTTGACATGCATTTCCATAATACACTGTCCGCCTCGCACTCGAGCTGCAAGGCTTACTGCTTTGCCAAATGCTCGTCTCATTCCTTCCTGAAGTCTGTCTGCCCCTGCAGTTGCAATCATTTTGTTTTCTCGAAGTAGGATGTGCGGGTAAATTCTCAAAACCGAAAAGTAGCCTGTTTCCCCGGTCGTCTGCTCTAGGGTCTTGTTTGCCGCAAGTCTTGCGGATTCTATTGCCATGTGGCGAATCTGCATTTTCTCGTTTGAGCATAACATCACGATAAAGTCATATTCGCCTCGCTTTCCGCCTTGGAATTTTGCGATTTTTGGCTGGGGTTTGCCCTTGATGAACTCTTTGCGAGAATAAGGTTGTCCGTTTCCTAATCTGTAACATCCACCGTGCATTATGACTCAATAAAACCCCAAAGTTCCCATATTTTAAGGGTGAAGCGGCTTTTGCGCCTCTGATCACGCTTATATGGAATTTTGTGGGATTTTTTGCAAATGAGTTCTGATACAGAGCCAAACATTGTAGGAGTTTTGTTTGACGATCACACAATAATCCAAAGCAAAGAGATGCAAAACCAACTGGAATCCAAGGGATATGGAGAGACAAGACAGGGAAAATTCCTGCTAAAACCGTTTGAGACACTATATTTTCTGTTCTACAAAAAACTTGATTTGTCGAAGGGTAAAAAGAAAATAGACTTTGAGCAGATGCTATCCATCGCCTCAGAAAAGGACGAAAATGCGCTGACTAAATTTCTAATTTACCGCGATTTGCGGGTACGTGGCTATGCAATCAAAGACGGATTTGGGTTTGGGGCTGACTTTCGTGTGTATGAGCGAGGGCAGTTCGGGGAAAAGGGCGCAAAATATTTGGTGTTTGGCCTAGCCGAAGGCAAGCAGGAAAAAATGGGAACGCTACAAAAAAATATTGATGAAATCACAAAGATGGGAAAAGAACCAATACTTGCCGTAATTGAACGAAGAGGCGAAGTAATCTATTATAAAATATCCAATGTGAGGTTTATGGAAAACACAAAAAATATCGATTCGTCTGGTTTTGTGTTTAGCTAAGTGTATCTATTACCCACTGTGAGTCGTATTTTACAAGATTGTTCTTGTATGCGTCTGTAAAGTCGTATACTTGGACGTATTTTGTCTCGTTATTCCACAGTCGCTCAAAGTCGCCTATTTTGATATCTACTCTTGGCCTATCATTCCATGAAGTATAAACATCGACGGATTCGAAATTTCGATTTTCCGTGTTAAATGTCTCATTGGATGTACCAGTATATGTCACAATTTCGCCTTGCTCGTCTCGAAATATCCCAATTCTCTCAGAAAAAGAGCCATCAACATGTTCTGATCTTGGGATTGCTATTTTGATCTGGATTTTGTTTTTTTGTACTAGCTTCTGTAAAATGTCCAGCTTATTACCTCGAATTTCGCCAGGCGAGAACGTTTCATTTTTTTTGTTGAAAATTTTACCCAAAATATCCAAGTCTGTAGTGGAATAACGATGACCAGTGATGATTCGTATCTTTCCGTCATGATCTGTAAAGTTTTGCAGGCCCAAAGACAAAGTTGAGATGCTCTTTAGGGTGATATATTGAACTGCTCTATCATATTCTACGGAATTTGAAAGGCATGGGATGAAAAATTCTGTTACTAGGTTGTCTATGTCTGTTCTATACTGTAGTTTTAGTGGGATGTCTTTGAGTGCCATAATTTTTTTGGGAATTGATGTTATTTAAATGCAAAATTTATCACTCTTAGTGTATAATATTATAGAATGATAGTTCGAGCTGCAACAAAAAACGACATTGATTCTATCTTGTTGTTATTGTACGAGCTTGGTAGACCAAAACCTAGAACCAAATCCCAAAAAACAATGTTTGAAAAACAAGTTTTGCAATATATCAAGAAAAAACAACTCGTAGTGGCGCAAGTCGACTCTGAAGTAGCTGGTGTAATTAGCATGATTCTGACGCCACGACTAAACCGAACTAGTTCAGAAATGTACATTCCAGAACTGGTCGTATCTAACACTCATCAAAAAATGGGAATCGGTAAAGCCCTCATTAATCATGCTATATTATTGGCGAAAAAGCAAAACTGCTTTAGAATTAGGCTAGAATCTGGACATGCGAGAAGGGAATCACATGAGTTCTATTCTAATTTGGATTTTGTTCAGTATGCCAAAACATTCAAGCTTGATTTGGAAAAGTGAGTGCTCCCGCCGGGATTTGAACCCGGGATCACTGCCTTGAGAGGGCAGTATGCTTAACCGGACTACACCACAGGAGCTTCAAAAAAAGCCGTGGATTCTAGCAATTTAAAGGAATGCTATTCGATTGATTGGTTAAAAAATAATCATTACTACATTTAAGAAAATTAAAAATCAATTTTTGTTATTGCAGGTCCAGGATCTAGTAGGTAAACTTTCCTTATCGAATAATATGGTAGGCCTTGGCGGATGCAAAACACATGGAACAACACTCGATTGCTGCGAATATGACATTACGGTGTTTGATGACAAATCAGGAATTGATACAAAAATCATAGATGGAATCTTAGTGCAAATCCATCATGGTAAAATAAACGAGACAGATCCAGATGTTTTGCAAAAATATGAATCCATGCAGATTCTCTCCGATCCGTCCTGGGAGCTTCGAACATTATTATCAAAAACAAAAGAAAAGCAGGAAAAGATTCGTAATTCCGTGGCAAAAAAAACATTAGTTGATGCGGCATTTTTTGCAATCCGTGCAAAGCAAAATATCAATGATGAGTTTGCAGCAATCTGGACAAAATGTGCAGCCTATCTAATTTGTGATGGACTAGTCCTACTAAACTCAAAGCAGCGCAGTCCGACACACATGCTCGAATTTATCCGCAAATTTGAGAAAAACAACAAAAATCAATACTTTTCTAACATAACAGAAGTTCTTGGACTGGAAAGAGCAACACATTCACTTTTAGAGCGAATGGTAAAATCCACAATCGGTTTCTCAGACATGACTGAGAATTCTTCACACGGTACCATAATACAGAAAAAATACGAATTTCTTACAGCAAACTCGCTATTGTCTGATTGCTACTTTTATCTGGGTTACATAAACAAAAACAATATTGTAACAATACGTGATTCCATTCATAAAAAGCCAGAACTAATACATGTTCTAAAAACCGCGATGGACTTGGAGTACGACATAATCAAACTAGAGCAGCAAGCCATACTATTGCACAAAATAGCAAATGAACTTTTACGTCTGCAAAACTTTGCATAAAGGTTATTCTTTTATTTCAATCTAACAACCTTTAAAACACTCCAAACGGTTACTATTTTATGGTAGATCAAGCTTGCGGATGCGAAACACAAACAGGCGATCCAGAATTTCAATGCGATTGTGAAATGCAAGGTCACTGTCTGTGTAGTGCAGACTGTCATTGCAAGGCTTCTGTTTGCAAAGAAGCGGTATCAAGGTTAAGTTAAACTTAACCTACTTTTTGTTTTTATTTTTTGTATCTAGATTAGTTTTTCGTCTTCAGGATCAAGGCCCCATGATTTTACAAGTTCTTTTTGGAATTTCTCAAGCTGGGTCTCGTTTAATGCGTTGCCACAGTTTTTACAGGTTGGAACCACGACCATTCCAACCAGTTTGTATTCAATATCAAACATGTGAACTTTGGTACATTCGCACATTTCTATTTGGAAAACCAAATTGCCTCTATATTTGCTTAGCTTAGATAAACAACATTTAACTAACCAAAATCAACTATATGTATAGTTGAAGACGTTTTTAGTGGCATTACTTTCCATATCACTTTTAGCATCCGGATTATCACAGGGGGCCAGTGCCCAGATCCAAGCGGGAGGAGTAAACAAGGAAGGCTCTTGGTATATTGGCGAAGGCCTCAAAAAAGGAGATCAGTTCAGCTACAACCTATGTCATGTTTACTACAAGGACTGCACACCATTCAAGATTGACTTTTGGGTGGAGGGTAGTCAACAAGTCGGTAGCGAAGACCAGTGGAAGCTCCAAGTCGTAGTTTATGATGGCGGCAAAGTCCACAAGGGAACGATCAACCTAGGTAAAATTGCCGCTGAGCCGATAGGAAGTACTAAAAACCTAATTCCACACGCAGCTGCTTTCAAGTCGTCACTCTCTTGGCTTTCCGCATATGCGACAGCAGACACAGGTGATCTGACCGGCAAGGGTCCAAAGAAATTCTCAATGCCGTCATGGGGCAAAATTGGAAACATTGGTGGAGAGCAGATTATCCCCGCGGCAGAAGAAAATATTCCAGTTCCGGCAGGCGTATTTGATACGATTCGAGTTACATGGAAGACGGGCGGCAAAGTTAACAATGTCTGGGTTGTGGACAATTTCCCGTTCCCAGTAAAAGCTGACACATACGCGCATGTTTCACAAGGAGTCCCACCACAAGAGTACAGATTTGAATTATTGAATTTTCAGCGAGATGTCACCAAGAATCCATTTGAGAAAATAGTGGATACTGGCGCAGTCGCTGTAGGAGCAGACTGTCCTACCATCACTGAAGACTTTGCATATGTTACTAAAAACACAAACACTAACACCATGATAATTAGCGTGAAATATTCTCCAAAGAACCCCAAGCAAGGATGCCCAATGGACATGATTATTGATTTCAAACGTAAGGTAAACCAAGAGGAATTTGAAAACGAGGTTCACTATGACGTTTTGGTGGTAAAGGCAGGAGCATCTGGCACAGAAATTGTAAGATCAATTGCTAAAGAGGCAAATCGCGATGCACTCTTTACAACCGGAGGCCAAGTTCGAACAACAATTGACATCAAAGAATCTGGCAAAACTACCTATGCGATATATGTCAAAGGCACAGGCCCAGAAGTTGCACCAGACCCGCTAAAGGGGGGGTATGTCATATTTGATGTAAATGTTCAGTCGGGCACCGGAGCAACAACTCCACCGCCAACCACAACACCAAAACCTGGAGAAATAGTAATTCCGTCTTGGATAAAGACAAATGCCAAGTTCTGGTCAGACGGTAGCATCACAGACAAGGACTTTGTCTCTGGCATTCAATATTTGATTAATCAAAAAATAATAAAGATTCCAACCAGCACATCTACTGGAGTAAAAAGCGACACCATACCATCCTGGGTAAAGGACGCAGCCAAGTTATGGGCAGAGGGGCAAACAACCAACAAGGACTTTGTCAACGGCCTGCAGTATCTAATAACAAACGGAATCATCAAATTAAAGTCCTAGAAAATCCAAACAATTGGTTCGCAAAGCACTCTTCATACCATTAGGAATAATGCTGGGAGCTGCCGCAATTGGACTTTCATTTCCTCTTCTGACTGGGGTTCCGGGAACCGAGCAGAATATCATTCCTAGATTTGCAAGCCAGTGGCATGTTGGAAAAGGAGTAGAAGAGCAACCAGTCCTGCAATATTTGGTAAATTATCAGGATAAGGAATTTTTGGCAAAGATTGCTTTTTTGGAAAAAACAGGCGACACTGAAAAAATCCACCTCACAATAGATGACAAAAAAACAGGCCAACACATAGAGCAAGAGCTGCAAATTGGTGAGGCCTTTGTCTTTATTGGAGTAAACGATGAGATGAAACCATACATTCAGGCACTAGACAGTTCAGTCTTTTCAGTCAGGGACACTCTGACTGGCCCCAAATATCTAATAGTTGGAGCCGAATGGGGCACAACATATATCGGCAAATTTACTCCAAAACTAAAGGTGAAAGAATATGTGGACTCCGAGTTTGAGTTTGGCACACTCAAAACATTTGTGGTGTCATACAGAATAAGCGACATTGAAAACAAGCTATGGATTGCAGATAATTTTCCACTCCCTACAAAAGCGCAATACTATACAATAGACGGCGCACTGGACTATTCTTATGAGCTGGTAGCGCTAGAACCATGAGCTCTATCATAGACATGCTCTAGCAACCAATTGCAAAACTCGTTTACCCTATTATCAAAGAAACACCAAATGTGCAGAGAATGTGGCAAAATGTCTATTCTACCGCCATCAAATGTCACGCGAACGCCTTCCTTTCCCTCATACATGTAAGCGTCATCTATCTTAGCAGGGCCGAAAATCTTGGCAGCAACGTCCTTGATTTTCTCGCGTGAAATTGCAAAGTTTCTTTTCTGTCTGTCTACTATAATGGATAGGTCGCGCTTGCCGTAAAAGTCAAATTCGTTAATCTTGTTTTCCTGTGGGAAATTTACCAATAACTGGATGTTGTATTTTTTGCCTACATCTAGACCTATCTCTGTTATTTTTGTGTATGCCATTGCGGGATTGTTCCGCAATAGCATCATAATCTGGGGCAGATTTGATTTTAACTGCACCTGCAGATGTGTTGTAATACTAGTAAAACTCAACGATTCTTCCAGCATAATTTGGGTTATATTTTTTCAAGATTGGTTTTTTACAGACTGGAATCACTCTGGTAATATGGCAATGCCTGCTGATTATGATGGAATGCGAGTTGATGAGGCATCAGAGCGGGCAAATTCTGTCGATGACTACAAGGTAACATGTATTCAGTTCATCGAGGACATTTCCAAGGACTATTTGGCCTGGGTTGATAGGTACCAGCTAGAGGCTGAAGAGGACAAAAAAAGAAGGGAGAGAATAGCCGCAGTCATCCAAAAAAGCAACGAGTGGATTGCCAAGGTTTCCCAGACAATCAAGGGAGTAGATGTTGCAATGAATGACGGAATACAAAAAATGGCAGAATCTACAGCAGGCCAGCCATTCCAGCTGGGAGTATTTGTAAACAAACAGTCAGGATATACTAGCTCAAAGCCCGGAATAATAGACGTCAATGTCAAGGCGGCAGGCAGAACCGGAAGAAAGACCAAGATCATCGAGCACTACAAGGGCCAGCAAACCCGAGTCGAGTCGACTGCTAAGGTCTTCATAGACGAGATGAGAATTCCTCAGGAAGAATTTGACCTGATGGATGTGCATCTATATCTAGATGCGACTGCGGCACAGCAACGAGATCTGATATCATTTACTATAACTGTTGCAGAAATGGAAAACGGCTACGAGACTGATAAGCGCGGAGTCTCTACTATAATTCACATTATTTAGTATCTTTGAATCTGATTGCCAGAATTTTGCTTGATAAAAACATGATTAGATTATTTTAGCCTGAATTTTACAAAAACTAAACATATTGCAATGAGTAATAACCATGACTTTCACTGGCTTGTTCTTGTTTTGTAAATATGAAGGTCTGATTCAGCCTAGTTTGATTTGCAAGACTGTACGTACTTCTTGGGCCCGCGCCTCGCCAGGGTATTTCAATTCTGAGATTTTTCTGGCAAGAAATTCATCCGTTACCAGCGATGCCGTCCCGCAATGAGACTTTCCGTCGAACTCTACTGATACTGAATTGTTTACAAGGGCATTTTTTAGCCAGTCCGCATTTTCGTTTCTGCGAGAAAAAAACACCATATTATCATGCCATACTGCGCGCAGCTGAACAGAATGGGATTTGCCTGTCTTTCTGCCCTTTGTTGTCAACGTGGCTCTAAATGCGCCCTTTTGCATGAGGCGTGCCCAAAGTCAAGTAATTTAATCCGATTGATTGAAAATTGTGATTTTTGGCTTGGATAAACTATTTTCAAAATCGTACAGCATGGCAGCACTAGAAGAAATACCACAAAACAACTGCACCGCAGACACATTCACAGGCAAGCGCGTAGTTGACCGAGAGGGAATCAAGTACGGCGAAGTAAAGCACATCCACATCAACTCCAAGACCCTAGCAGTATCTGGAGTCACAATACATCAAGGGTTCCACAAGGATTACTATTTGCCAGCAGAATACATTGACCATTTCACAGAGGAGACTCTTTTACTCTCAAGGTCGCCAGTCAGGACCAACTCCCATGTAACAGACATTGACGGCCACAAGCTGGGCAAGATAAAGCGATTGGTAAAGGACCCGCAGACAAATGAACTACACTCCATCGAAGTATCTGACGGCCTGATTCACACAAGAATCGTTACCAAGTCTGACATTTGGGGTGTTGGAAATAAAGTAATCCTGAAGCTGACAAAAGAACAGTTCAAGAACCTACACTAATTTTTATTTTATTCTTGACTTGCATGCAGCGCAAACCGGCATGCCATTTTGTAGTGCTATCTCAACATTTGAGGAAATATTTACATGACAAACCCCATAATTACTTTATAAAATAATTTGTTATTTTTTTTGTGCGGGCTTTAATACAAAAACCTAGAATTTTATAGCAATATCTGGGAACCATATCAGTGTATTCTATACAAACCAAGGATCTCAAAAAAATCTTTAAGTCCGGAACGGTGGCAATCGACGGAATATCAATTGGTGTAGAGGAAGGCGAGATCTTTGGATTTTTGGGGCCAAACGGTGCAGGCAAAAGCACAACAATGATGATCCTAACCACATTGCTCAAGCCGTCAGGGGGAGAGGCATTTGTCGCAGGGTATAATGTTGCAACTCAGCAAAAAAATGTCCGTGCAAGGATCGGCTATGTACAGCAAGACATAACAATTGATGAATATCTGACAGGCAGGGAAAATCTCTTACTACAGGCAAGGCTAAACCACATCCACAAAGATCAAATAAATTCCAGAATCGAGGAACTTCTAAATCTAGTAGAATTAGACGACAAGTCAAACGACGCGGCCATTACATATTCTGGCGGAATGCGAAAGAGATTGGAAATTGCAGGTGGATTATTGCATAGGCCCAAAGTATTATTTCTAGATGAGCCGACTGTGGGCCTTGACATACAAACTAGGCAGAAAATCTGGGAATATATCAAAAAAATCCACAATGAATACAAGATGACTATTTTTCTTACTACCCATTACATGGAGGAAGCCGACAAGCTTTGCGGGCGAGTCGGAATAATAGACCACGGCAAAATTCAGACAATAGGTGCTCCTTCAAGTCTCAAAAATGCACTTGGTGGAGGCATAATTTCCCTCACAATACAGGAAAATCCGGCAAAGGCCGAGCTTGTCTCAAAAATAAAACAAATCGAGTTTGTGCGCGACGCCACGATTCTAGACGATATCATTACCGTTTTTTCCGCAAAGGGAACTGAGGTTGCCCCAATGATACTTTCTCTTTCTTCTAGTCTTGGTATTGTAATAAAATCAGTGTCCATAAAGCAGCCGACACTTGACGACGTGTTTCTTTCTTTTACCGGCCATGACATGCGCGACGACAACACTCGGAAATCATATGATAGAAGAAAGGAATACCGCAAAATGCAGAGGATGAAGGCATGATGCTATATGATACCTATACTGTGTTTTGGCGCGAGCTGAAAAGATACCGCAAATCCCGAAGCGGAGTCTTGATCAGACTGATCCAACCCGCAATCTGGATAATTGTAATAGGACACACCTTTGCTGGAACACAACCCCTTATCCAGTCTGTGGGTTTTGATGGAAGCTATCTGGAGTTCATGGCGCCTGGAGTCATAATTCTGACTGCGATATTTACCAGTGTTTTTGGCGGTGTAAACACATTATGGGACAGAAGGTACGGATTCATGAACAAGGCGCTGGTGTCTCCAGCTTCAAGATCATCAATTGCGCTTGGAAAAATGCTTGCGATATCTATGATCTCTGCAATACAGTCGGCATTGATAATTGGAATTGCTATTCTAATTGGTGTCACATTTTCAAACCTCTTGGTAATCATTCCAATAATGGCAATTGTAATTTTATTTTCTTTAGGATTTTCCGGAATTTCCGTAATTGTGGCTGCCACTGCAAAATCGCAAGAGACGTTCTGGGGAATAATAAATTTTCTTGGGATGCCGCTTTTCATGCTAAGTCCTGCTTTATTCCCATTGGAATTGCTCCCTGACTGGCTTGCGACAGTTGCTAGGCTAAACCCTGTTACCTATACCGTTCTTCTAGTGCGTGAAATGATGACTGGTGTGACGGAAGGCGTGTCTGCAGTAATGAGCCTGGGCATAATTGGCGCATTTGTGGTCTCGATGTTAGTTATTGCAAGCTATGTCTTTACGCGCGAAGTCAACAAACCGTTCTAAGTGTCAAAAATTGACCTAAACTTCAACTATTCCTAACTTGGCAGATCTTTTGCCGAAATAGCCAACAATGCGTAAATGCAGCTAAAAATAGCTACGATAGTAGCGTTTTTTGTTTTTACTATGGTATTATCCCAGCCTGCGCTGGCAGCCGTGAATTATCCACATGTATCCAGCTTTGGAACACAGGGGCTAGTCAAGACCGGCGCATTTAACTATCCTCAATATGCCGCACTAGATGATTCCGGCAACATCTATGTCACAGATCTTGGAAATGCGCGAGTCCAGAAATTTGACAACGATGGCGAATTCCTACATGCATGGGGCTCCAAGGGAACTGGCAAGTCTGAGTTTCAAGAACCTGCAGGAATTGCAGTGGGCGGAGGCCACGTCTATGTGGTAGACCATGAACAAAACGTTATAAAAAAATTTAACACCAATGGAAACTTTGTCTCCTCGTGGGGAGGAACAGGAACCGAGCCGGGCAAGCTAAATCTTCCAAATGGTATTGCAGTGTCCAAAGACAATTTTGTTTTTGTTGTTGATACGGGCAACTCGCGGGTTCAAAAATTTGATTCTACTGGAAAATTTATGTCCATCATTGGCTTTAGTGGAACATCTGATGGCGGATTTCTAACACCGCTTGGAATAGCATTGGATTCAGACGGGAATGTTTTCGTCGCTGATGCTGGAAACAAAAAAATTCTTAAATTCAACTCTAATGGGGCATTTTTAACCAGCTATAGTTCTTCAGTTGGTGGTCTTGCTATTTCTCCAGACGGAATTGATATTGATTCGGGATCAAATCTGATCCTTGCAGATTCTATCAATAATAGAATCGTAGTGTTGGACAAAGATGGAAAGTCAGTGACCGTCTTTGGCAAGACAGGAATAGGCAATTCTCAATTTAAGATGCCAAAGGATGTTGTGGTAGACTCTGATGGCGATTTGTTTGTAGTGGATTCTAGCAATCACAGAATTCAAAAGTTTGGCTCCAAAGACACCGCAACAGAGAGCACAACTACAACCCCCAAAACAACCACAACTACCACAAAACCCTTAGGAACTGATTTCAAAAAACCCACAATCACACCTCCAAAGGACCTTTACGTAGAGGCAACAGGTGGCCTGACCAGAGTATCTATAGGCCAAGCGATTGCAACTGACATATCTGGCATAAAATCCCTTAACAGCAACGCACCAGAGGAATTCCCGCTTGGTATAACCACAGTAATCTGGACTGCAATAGACAATGCCGGAAACATGGGAATTGCGACCCAGACCATTACCGTTGGCGATTCCACACCCCCAGTAATTTCTGGGTTGACTGATATCACACTAGAAGCAAATGGTGCTCAAAACACTGTAAGCCTTGGCAACCCAACAGTAAATGATTCGGTTGGAGTCTTATCAATAGAAAACGATGCACCAGATACATATCAATATGGAGAGACAATAGTCACCTGGACTGCAATCGATGTTGCAAAAAACGAGGCAATTGTAACACAGACCGTAACAATAATTGACACTAAACCGCCAAAGGTAAAGACACCATCTGCAATAACTTATGAGGCAACAAGCCTTGATCAGAACTCTGTGGAATTAGGCCAGCCATCAGTCACCGATAATTCTGAAATATCATCAATTACAAATGATGCGCCGCAATCTTTTCCACTGGGTGAGACCACTGTAACGTGGGCCGCAGTGGACTTAGCTGGAAATGTAGGTTCTGCAACGCAAAAGGTCACCATAATAGATACAACAAAGCCAGCAATTCTACCGATTTTAGACCTAACAATAGAGGCGATATCTGAAAAGCAGAACATAGTTTCTCTGATTCCACCAAATGCAACCGATATTCAAGCTGTCACCATAACTAACAATGCACCGACTTTTTTCCCGATAGGTGATACCAAAGTAACATGGATGGCAAAGGACGTTTCTGGAAACAATTCTACCATAAACCAGACAATCACAATAGTAGATACTTTGGCCCCAACCTTGATTGTTCCAGCCGACGTAACCAAAGAGGCGACTGGCAAGACAGGCAACATTGTATCTCTTGGCGAGCCTGTAGCAACTGACGCAACAGGTGTATCATCAATTAGTCACAATGGATCTTCAGATTATCCGTTTGGAACCACTATAGTAGCTTGGACTGCAACTGATAATTATGGAAATACAGTATCTAAGACCCAAAATGTCACCATTATAGATACTACCGCTCCTGGAATCTCCGCCCCGCCAAACATTATCTTTGAGGCAACAGACACAACCGGAAATATCGTGAAACTTGGAACTCCAAAGACGACTGATCTAGTCGAAGTAGCATCTGTTACTAGCGATGCGCCAGAATCATTCTCACTAGGAGACACCAGTATAACTTGGACTGCAACTGATACTTCGGGCAACACAAAAACCTCCACACAACTAGTCTCTGTAGTAGACACAACAGCGCCAGTAATCTATGTTCCAGCTGATGTAATACAAGAGGCAACAGGAAAGGAGGGAACACAAGTATCGATTGGGGATGCCAAAGTAAGCGATGTAATCAAGGTCGAATCCGTTACTAGCGATGCACCGGAGTCATTCCAATTGGGCGAGACCATTGTAACCTGGACTGCAACAGATTCATCAGGAAATATCTCGACTGCAAATCAAAAAGTCACCATTATCGATACCACCGCACCAAGCATTATGGCACCGTCTGATATCACCCAAGAGGCAACATCTGCTTCAGATAATGTGGTATCATTTCAATTACCAACTGCATCTGATACAATAAGCGAAGTTAACATAACTAGCGATGCACCAGAGTCATTCCAATTGGGCGAGACCATTGTAACCTGGACTGCAACCGACTCTGCTGGAAACACAAGCACTGCCACTCAAAAAATAACAATAGAAGACACCACAAAACCGACAATTTCTGCACCGTCTGATATCACCCAAGAGGCAACATCGAAACTGGAAAACAGAGTAACCCTAGAGACGCCATCAGTATCGGATAACGTCGGAATTGAATCCATTACTAACAATGCACCTGAATTCTTCCCAGTAGGGGATACAATTGTAACCTGGACTGCAACAGATTCATCCGGTCTGATATCTACTGTGGAGCAAAAAGTAGGTATTGTGGACACCACCAAACCAGAAATCCGCGTATTTGATATCACGGTAGAAGCAACAAACGAGAACAAGAACGCAGTTGACTTTGGAAATATCAAGACAAATGATCTAGTTGAGGTGGTATCAGTAACTAACGATGCACCAGATTATTTCATGCTAGGAGTAACCACTGTCACCTGGACTGCAACAGATGAGGCTGGAAACTCGGCTACTGTAAGTCAGACTATAACTGTACAAGACACGACATCGCCAATTATCACAATACCATCAGATGTATCCTTTGAGGCAACATCGCCGACTGATAATGCGGTATCTCTTGGCGAACCAATAGCATCTGACACGGTAAGTGAGGTTACGATATCAAACGATGCACCAAAATCATTCTCACTGGGTGAAACCCTAGTCACCTGGGTAGTAAGCGATTCATCGGGCAACTCGGCTACCGCCACTCAAAAAATCACAATATCTGATAATACAAATCCAATTATCACATCGCCAGCAGATATCACCCAAGAGGCAACCTCGTCATCTGATAATGTTGTAGAATTGGGAGAAGCAAAAGCAGAAGATAAAGTTGCACTGGTATCAGTTGAAAACGATGCACCAGAGTCATTCCAATTGGGCGAGACCATTGTAACCTGGACTGCAACCGACTCTGCTGGAAACACAAGCACTGCCACTCAAAAAATAACAATAGAAGACACCACAAAACCGACAATTTCTGCACCGTCTGATATCACCCAAGAGGCAACATCGAAACTGGAAAACAGAGTAACCCTAGAGACGCCATCAGTATCGGATAACGTCGGAATTGAATCCATTACTAACAATGCACCTGAATTCTTCCCAGTAGGGGATACAATTGTAACCTGGACTGCCAAGGACAGCACGGGCAACTCAGAGTCGGTATCTCAAAAGATTACCATAGTTGATACTGTTCCACCAAAGTTTTCTAAAATGTCAGATAATACCGTAGAAGCGACAAGCAAGGATGGCAATTCTGTGACCCTAGTAGTACCAACTGTCTTTGATATTTTGGATATTACATCATTGACCAATGACGCTCCATTACAATTCCCGCTGGGAGAAACAACAGTTACCTGGACTGCAACAGACGAGGCGGGCAACTCAGCCACTGCAACACAACGAATCACCATACAAGATACGACATCGCCAATAATTACGCCACCAGAAGACGTTACCGTGGAGGCAACATCATTTAGAGAAAACACTGTATCTCTTGGAGAAGCAGATGCAGCAGATCTAGTGGAAATATCCACAATAACAAACGATGCACCATCTGTGTTCCAATTGGGCGAGACCATTGTAACCTGGACTACAACTGACCTGTCAGGAAACATAGCGTCTGCAACCCAGAAAATCACTCTAGTAGACACTACTACACCAAAAATAACACAACCTGAAGGCTTGATAGTAGAGGCTACATCTGCAACGCAAAACATAATTTCATTATCATTACCAATTGCACAAGACACAGTAAGCGACGTTCACATCGAAAACGATGCACCGTCTGTATTTGCGCTAGGCGATACCATTGTAACCTGGACTGCAACAGACGAGGCAGGAAATACATCCACCATAACACAAAAGGTAACTGTGGTAGATACTTCAACACCAACACTGGCCATTCCTGATAATATAGTGATTGATGCAACATCGCTCAAGACACCAGTATCCGTGGGTGTTGCAACCGCGACTGATCTTACGGATGATACGCCAAACATAACTAACGATGCCCCAGAAACATTTCCACTTGGACAGACAATAGTAACTTGGACAGTACAGGACATGTTCGGCAACTCGATGAGCAAAACCCAGACAGTAAATGTGGAAGCATGCGGCAAACCAGAATCGTCATACAATGTCATAATCGGTACAGAAGACGACGATATTCTAGTAGGGACAAATCGAGCTGACCTAATAATCAGCCTTGGAGGAGACGATATCATAACTGCAGGTAAAGGAAACGACTGTATTTTGGCAGGTGACGGTGATGACATCATATATGGAAACGAAGGAAACGACTACATCAATGGCGGAGACGGCGCAGATATACTCAAGGGACAGTCTGGCGAGGATTTCCTAATTGGATTGACTGGTGTTGATATAATTGATGGCGGTGATGATTCAGACTCTTGTATAGTATCGGAAAATGACGATGACATTCTCATAAAATGTGAATAAGTCTAGAATTAATAATAACAAAAATTCCACTATAATTCGTTGCCTAAATCAAAAAAACTATTTGATTCTGCAAAAAAAATAATCCCGTCCGGTGTTAGCAGTCCTGTACGATATTTTGAGCCATATCCGTTTTTTGTCAAAAAGGCCCAGGGTAGCCTGATTTGGGATGAAGACGGAAACGAATATGTCGATTATTGCACAGGTTACGGCGCAATGATTTTGGGACACAGACATCCACAAGTGATTTCTGCTGTACAAAAACAGCTAAATACAGGAACACTATATGGAGCACCTACAGCACTTGAAGTAGAACTTGCAACCCTGATCAACAAAGCATATCCTTCAATGCAAAAGGTGCGTTTGGTAAACACTGGATCTGAGGCCACCATGACAGCAATTAGACTGGCAAGAGGCTTTACAAAGAAAAAAAAGATAATAAAATTTGAAGGCTGCTACCATGGAGCACATGAATCAATGCTGGTGCGAGCTGGCTCTGGACTAGCAGGAACCTCAGTATCTGATGGCATACCTGACGATTTTACAAAAAACACCATAGTGGTTCAATACAACAATTCAGAACAATTAGACAAAATAATCTCAAAGAACAAAGACATTGCCGGTGTGATAGTAGAGCCGATCCTTTGCAACATGGGCATTATTCTTCCTGAAAAGAATTTTCTCCGAGACATGAGAAAAATGACAAAGCAAGCTGGCATTCCTCTGATATTCGATGAGATCATAACCGGATTTAGGATGGGTCTGGGGGGTGCGCAGGAGCAATTTGGAATCAAACCTGATGTCACAACACTTGGAAAATCTCTCTCAAATGGATTTGTAATCTCTGCAGTTGGCGGAAAAAAAGAGATAATGGACCAGCTAGCACCAGGAGGTAAAGTTTACGAGGCAAGCACATTTGCAGGCAATCCAATTTCCGTTTCTGCCGGTATAGCATCAATACGCACAATGTCTGCATTAAAAAATAAAATCTACCCCAAGCTGGCAAAACAATGCCTAACTTTGACAAAATCCATTCACGAATCAGCTATAAAATATGGAATACAACATCAAGTAAATGCAATCGACTCAATGTTTCAGATCTTTTTTACGGACAAGCCGGTCACAGACTATGCATCATCAAAAAGAGCAGATGGTAAAAAATTCTACAAACTATTTCATAGTTTGTTAAAGGAGGGGATTTTTATTGCACCATCTCAGTTTGAGACAGGATTTTTGTCATATGCCCACACCGAATCTGACTTGGACAAGACAATACACGCATACGATTACGCATTAAGGCAGGTCAGGCAATGAAATATCTGATTGGGACAAGGGGAAGCAAGCTCTCAGTATCACAGACAAACTGGGTCGTATCAGAATTAAAAAAGGAAAATCCAGATTCAGACTATGAAATCAAAACAATAACGACCAAGGGCGACACCGACGCAAGACCGTTATTCACTATAAACCAAAAGGGAATCTTTGAAAAAGAAATTGACAAGGCAGTTGCAGAAAAACAAGTTGACTTTGCAGTGCACAGCCTCAAGGACGTACCCTCAATTCTTCCAGATGATCTAATCCTTGGATGTGTTCCTCCAAGAGAGTCGTTCAACGACATTTTTATTTCAAAAAATGGTGACACATTAGATACCATCAAGGAAGGTGCACTAATTGGTACAAGCAGTCTGAGACGCGCCGTACAAGTTTTCAGAAAAAGGCCGGATCTCCAGGTAAAGACAATTCGCGGAAACGTTGAAACTCGAATAAATAAAGTCCAAGATGGTACTTTTGATGGTATTGTATTGGCACAGGCAGGAATCAACAGGCTTGGAGTAAATGTTAAGCATACACCACTACCATTAGATGACTTTCCACCATCGCCAGGCCAAGGTGCATTGGGAATTGTTTGTCGAAAAAATGATAATCAAACAATATCTATGCTGCAAAAAATCCAAGACAATAATTCCAGAATAGCAGTGGAATCGGAGAGAGTATTATCAGAATTTGTAGACTCTGGGTGCAGATTCCCAGTTGGTGCATTTGCTCAAATCAATGGAGAAACACTAGATCTCACAGTAATCGCATATTCAATTGATGGCAAGCAAGCACTCGTCGTGACAAAATCTGGAAACAAGTCAAATCCATATAAAATAGGAAAAGAGGCAGCAGAAGAATTGCAACGAAAAGGTGTAAATGATCTTGCCAAGGACTGGAGAGCGAAGCTGGACGAGTGGAACAAATGAGCGGAACAGTATATTTAGTTGGGGCAGGTCCTGGAGACCACAAATTACTCACACTACGTGCGACTGATCTTATCAAATCTGCAGACGTAGTACTCTATGACAGACTGGTATCAAAGAAAATAATCGCAATGATTCCAAAAAAGACAACCAAGCTATATGTTGGCAGAGAGGTCGGCGATGACTACAAGCACCAAGACGATACCAATTTGCAGATGGTAAAGTTTGCAAAGTCAAATAAAAACGTCGTTCGACTAAAGGGAGGCGACCCATTCATCTTTGGCCGTGGTGGTGAAGAAGCAGAATATCTAAAAAAATACAAAATAAAATTCGAAATCATCCCTGGCATAACATCTGGCATTGGTTCTGCCATATACTCTGGCATACCACTGACTCATAGGAAATACTCCTCATCTGTAGTTTTTGTGACAGGCCACGAAGACCCAGGAAAAACAAAATCTCCAGTGCATTGGAAAAAGCTTGCAAAATCAGTTGAGACAATAGTGATAATGATGGGGCTCTCCAGAATTGGATCAATATCAGAACAATTGGTTGCCGGTGGCATGGCAAAGACAACACCTGTTGCAGTGATATACAAGGGAACAACCGAATACCAGAAAATCCTAATCGGAAATTTATCTAACATTGCGCAAAAAATCAAGGACAATAAATTCACACCTCCGTCAGTTATAATAATAGGAAACGTAGTCAAACTACACAAAACAATAGCGTGGAGAAAATGATTTCAGGAAAAATAATAGCCATAACTCGCTCAAAGGACGATGCTCAGGAATTCATTGACCTAGCATCAAAAGACAACGCAATCCCATTACCCATACCGACAATAGAACTAATGCCAAAGGGAGATAAAATAGTAGATGACTTTTTGCAGGACGTACAAGAATTCCAGCCAGACTATTCCGTTTTTATGAGCTCAAAGGCAGTTAAACTGCTATTTGATGTGGCAAAAAGTACAGGAAAACACCAGCAACTACAACTTGCTATAGCAAACACCATGGTAATGGCGGTAGGCCCAAAGACAAAACAGGCACTGGAAGGCGAGGGAATTCGGGTGTCGTTTGTTCCAAACAAGTTCTCTTCCGTTGGTGTAGGCGAGCAGTTCACCAAGCTAAATGCGGAAGGAAAAAAGGTAATCGTGCCAAGAAGTAGCGCATCTACAGAATTTTTGGCAAAGCTTCTGGAAAAAATAGGATTGATAGTAAAGGAAAACTACCTGTATGATGTACAATCATTCTCTGATCATACCCAATGGAAAAACTTCAAGGAATTATTTTCACAAAACAAAATTGACGGAATTGTTTTCACATCCGCATCCTCTGTTCGAGGATTCTTTGACATAATGTCTGATTTTGAAAATAAAGAGATGCTAAAAAAATTAGAAAAAACACAGATTGTTGCAATCGGACCATTCACCGCAGAGGAATTAAAAAAATTCAACGTCGAACCAAAAATTGCAGACGTTCATACTGTTCCGGGAGCTTTTGAAGCAATGAAAAATATTTTTTCATTAGCTTGAGCTACATTAGCTTTCCCTACTCCGACCCACAACTAGTAATCAGTGTAGAATCTATTTATAACAAAACGAAGTTCTGTGTTTCATGGCGCAAGAAAATCTCAACATGGATTATTCAAAATATGATTTTAAAGAGTCCACCGAGATGTATGTGCATTTATCAAAAAAAGGATTATCAAAAGAAGTAGTTCAAGAAATTTCAAAATTAAAGAATGAACCACAGTGGATGCTCGATTTTAGACTGCGAGCATACGAAGTTTTCATGAAAAAACCAATGCCGAATTGGGGTCCGGATTTGGGCATGATCGACTTTCAAAATATTTACTATTATGCCAAAGCCTCTGAAAAAACAGAGAAAAACTGGGATGATGTCCCACCAGAGGTAAAGCGAACATTCGACAAATTAGGAATTCCAGAGGCAGAAAAGAAATTCCTGGCAGGCGTAGGAGCACAATACGAATCTGAAGTTGTATATCACAATCTACGTGAAGACCTAGCAAAGCAGGGTGTACTGTTCCTAGACACCGACACTGCTCTAAAAGAGCACCCAGAAATCTTCAAGAAATATTTCGGCAAAATAATTCCTCCAGAGGACAACAAGTTTGCGGCACTAAACTCTGCAGTGTGGAGCGGAGGATCGTTCATCTACATTCCACCAGGAGTTAAAGTCGACATGCCGCTACAAGCATACTTTAGAATCAACGCAGAAAATATTGGACAGTTCGAGAGAACACTAATCATTGCAGACGAAGGATCCGAGATCCACTACATCGAAGGATGTACTGCACCAGTATATTCCTCAGAATCATTGCACTCTGCCGTAGTGGAATTGGTTGCACACAAGGACGCCAAACTAAGATACACAACAATCCAAAACTGGAGCTCTGATGTGTACAATCTTGTCACCAAACGAGCATATGCGTACCAAGGAGCCAAAGTAGAGTGGATTGACGGCAACATTGGCAGCAAAATAACAATGAAGTATCCAGGAATTTACTTGCTAGAACCAAAGGCACACGGCGAAACACTATCCATCGCATTTGCGGGAAAAGGTCAGCACCAA
This sequence comes from Nitrososphaerota archaeon, assembly GCA_016872055.1. NCBI lineage: Archaea > Thermoproteati > Nitrososphaerota > Nitrososphaerota archaeon. Next base: position 295,587 of record VHBH01000001.1, on the reverse strand, counting down.
GACACAGGAGCAAAAATGGTACACTTGGCACCAGAAACCACATCTAGAATCACATCAAAATCAGTTAGCAGACTAAACGGTAGAACTACATACAGAGGGTTACTCCAAGTAGCTAAAGGAGCTACAAACGTAAAATCCTCAATTCGATGCGATGCACTGCTCCTAGATGATACTTCAAAAACAGACACCTACCCATACATGGAAATCAACCAAGAGGATGCAACTGTAACTCATGAGGCAACAGTAGGCAAGATAGGCGATGAGCAAATCTTCTATCTAATGACCAGAGGCTTTTCAGAAGAAGAAGCACTGACACTAATTGTAAACGGATTCATGGAGCCATTTACCAAAGAGCTCCCAATGGAATATGCAGTAGAGCTAAACCGACTAATAAAACTGGAAATGGACGACTCGGTAGGATAAAGCCTATCACATTTTTTGTTGTACCATGCAAAAACTCGCTTTATCCACAATCAATCCGAACAATGTGGATGAAATCTCAGCATCAAAAAAAGAGCCAGACTGGCTAAAACAAATCAGAAAAAACTCGTTTACAATCTACGAATCACTGCCACCAGAGGTGTCACCACTATACAACAAGTACACAGACGCAAAAAGAATGAACCCATCCGAGGTATCGCTAGTAACAGAATCACAAAATACAATTTTTGATGCTCTTAAGCCAAGGCTGGCAGAGCTGGAAAAAGAAATTCACATCATCCAAGTTGGTACTAATATTTTCAGAATTAATCTCCCAGAAGATCTCAAGGCAAAAGGAGTCGTGATATCCTCGATTTATGAAGCAATTCAAAACAATCCAGATCTAGTCAAAAAAGCATTGGAATCGTCCGATCCAAAGGAAGACAAGTATACCGCACTAAACAATGCAGCATTCAATTCTGGAATATTTATCAAAATTCCAAAGAACCTGATCTTGGACAAGCCAATTCATATCGTGTCTAGCATATCTCCAGACGGTACATCCACAATATCAAAAAATATCATAGTGGCAGAACAGTCTAGTAAGGCAAACATTGTACAAGAATTGTATGCGCCAAAGGGTACAAGCCAGCAAGCATACATGGAATTGCTTACAGTTGACGCACAGCCAAACTCGCAGCTTGCAATGACTACATTTCAGGCAATGGACCAGTCAGCCGTCAATTTTTCCACTAGAAACTGTACCATCTCGCAAGATGCAAAAATAACTTGGTATCTGGGATTGTTTGGCTCTATGCTGTCTAGATACAGGACAAATTATTACCTTGACGGCGTTGGTGCATATGCAGAAGATGCAGAAATTGTCTTTGGGGACAATGAACAATCATTTGATCTGTCTGCAAACCTGATTCACAAAAAGCAGTCAACCGAAGGGAAAGTTGTGCAAAGATCAGTTCTCAGAAACAAATCAAAATCATTATTCAAGGGAATGATCAAAATTATGGAAGGCGCATCACAATCAAGGTCATTTCTGTCGGGACGTTCTATTTTACTAGATAAGGGCGCAAAGTCTGACGCAATTCCAGGATTAGAAATTCTGACCAACGATGTTAAGGCGACACACTCTGCATCAGTAGCACAGGTAGACGAAGAGCAGATTTTCTATTTGGGATGCAGATGTCTAGACAAGGCAGAGGCAGAGAGAATCATCGTAGAAGGATTTCTAGAGCCAATGTCCAGAACAATGTCATACCAAGTCCGTGCATGGATCGCATATCTTATTGAATCAAAGTGGGCAGGACGCGACCTGGTTCTCAAATCAGACGAAAACCTTCGCGCCATAGTAGAAGTGGAAGAAGTAAGATACAAGGAAGCAGATCAAATAGAAACCCACTACAAGTATAGGTGATCATCTTTGGGAAAATGGGAAAAGGCATGTGCACAAGACCAGCTAAAAAATAATGATATGTGTTCTGTTGACATTGAAGAAAAAAAATTACTAATCACAAATCTAGGGGGCAAAATATATGCAACAGACAGAATATGCACGCACGCTGAGGCTGACCTATCGACTGGATTTTTGTCAGATGATGGGGTTCGATGCCCATTACATCTTTCTGTTTTTAATCTGGAGAATGGACAACCACAAAATCCGCCTGCCGAAGTTGCTCTGAAAATTTACAATGTTAAAATAGATCACAACGAGATCTATGTTGAGGTTTAGCCATGCAAACTATAATTTCTACTGAACAAATAAGAAAAGACTTTCCAATTCTACAGAGAAAGGTTAGAAACGGAAAAAACCTAGTATACCTAGACAATGCGGCAACAACACAAAAACCAATCCAAGTAATCAATGCAATTACAGACTTCTATACTAATCACAATTCCAATATCCACAGGGCAGTACATGCACTGGCGGAAGAGGCAACAGAAGCATACGAGATGACCCGCGATAAGATTGCAAAATTCTTAAACATCCGAGACAGGCAAGAAATCGTCTTTGTTAGGGGGACTACAGAGGCAATCAATCTAGTTGCATATGCATGGGGAAGGCAAAACATCAAGGAAGGCGACATCATAGTCACCACCGAATACGAGCATCATTCTAACATTGTTCCTTGGCAGCTCCTGACTCAGGAAAAAAAAGGTAAGCTCGAATACATCCCAATCGATGACAATGGCGATCTAATACTAGACCAGCTAGACCAGTATCTGGCAACAGGCAAAGTCAAACTAGTGGCAGTAAGCCAAATGTCAAATGTACTGGGAACCATTACTGATGTTGCAACAATAATTGCAAAATGTAAAAAGGCAGGAGTCCGGGTTTTAATTGACGGCGCCCAGTCAGTCGCACACATGAAAGTGGACATTGATGCGCTTGGTTGTGATTTCTTTGCTTTCTCTGGGCATAAAATGCTAGGTCCTACAGGTGTTGGGGTACTTTGGGCAAAAAAAGAACTCTTAGAGCAAATGACCCCATTCCAAGGAGGGGGCGACATGATTCGAGAGGTTCACAAGTATGAAACAACATGGAATGATCTGCCGTACAAGTTCGAGGCAGGTACGCCAAACATTGCGGACGTAATCGGATTTGCTGCCGCGATTGACTATCTAAATAACATTGGCATGGACTATGTCCGTGCACATGAAATAGAAATTACAAAATATGCGCTGGACAAGCTATCACAAATAAACGGAATCAAACTATACGGAACATCGGACATGTCAAAGCGAGGAGGAGTAATATCATTTAATTTTGCAGACATTCATCCGCACGACCTAGCTACAATAATAGATGAAGACGGAATTGCAATACGTTCAGGCCACCACTGCGCTCAAGTACTAATGGAGAAACTAGATGTAGCGGCAACCTCTCGCGCAAGCTTTTACATTTACAATACCAAAGAAGAAGTAGATGTTCTGATTAACTCGTTATCTCGAGCTGCGAGGCTGTTTAAGCTTTGAGTGGTAATGCAGACATTTACCATGAAATGATCGTGGATTATTCAAGGCACCCAAGCAATTTTGGAAAAATTGAAAATCCTACAGTTCACTACCACGACAGCAATCCTCTTTGTGGTGACAGCATCGACATTTACATGAATGTGGATAAAGATAAGATATCCGACATCAAGTTCAGCGGACGCGGATGCGCAATCTGTCTTGCATGCACCTCGGTTTTGACCGAAATCGTCAAGGGTAAGAGTATCGAGGACGTGAGAAAGATCCAGAAAAATGACGTCCTCGGGGAATTGGGCCTAGAAAATCTTCAGGCCGTGCGTATAAAATGCGCATTACTATCGCTCAAGGTCCTAAAATACGGCCTGTATTCGTATTTGGTAGCCAAAGACGCAAATGCAGATGCCTTAAAGCAGGAAGCCTCAAGCCTATACTAGTGGTGTCATGTTGGATATTTCTTTAGAGATTCGCAACGCCATTTTTGCAAAATTCAACACAGATGAGAGATTCACAAACGACCAAATATTTGCAGAACTACAAAATACGAACAAAATAGAAAAATCACTCACTATAGACGACATGGAGCCGTACTTTGCCAATCTGTGTGATACAGGAATAATGAGAAATATTGGACAAAACTTTACTACACAATGGTTCAAGCTGTTCGATCCGCTGGAAAAGGTAACATGTCCTGCATGCAAGGCAGAAATTCCAGTAAACAAGTCCGAAGAAAAAAACTGTCCTCTCTGTAATGCAGCTATTTAGCTCTGAATCTAATGGCTGCTGATTCCAACGACTGGATCATTGGAAGCTTTTCTCCAGTTAGGTATAACACCAATGCACCGCCTGCGGTACTAATGTGAGTTATTTTTTCCGCCAGGCCGTATTTTTTTAGAGCAGAAGTTAGGTGTCCACCACTAACAATTGTTGTTGCCATGGAATTTGCAACTGCCTCCAGCATTGCCTTGGTTCCATAACTAAAGTCTTCCTTTTCAAAAAATCCAGGCGGACCTGAAATGAATACAGTTCCTGCACCAGTTATTATCTTGGAATAATGCTCTATTGTCTTTGGCCCAAGATCGTAAATTTGGTCTCCCTTGTTCAATTGTCGCACATCAAGCTCTACTCGCTTTCCATCATTACTAATTGCTACATCCACCGGTGTGAAAAAGACGTCTGGGTATTCTCCCATTAATGCATGGGCTTTGGCAACTGCGTCCTCTTCACCCTTGATGCCTAATGGGTACTTGATTCGAGCCTGTGCACGCATGAAAACGTTGCCTATTAGACCCGTCAGAAGTATTTGATCTGCTCTTCCTCGCTTGATTAACATCTTGATTGCTTCTAGTCTGTCAGTTACCTTGGAGCCGCCAAGCACTATAACATGTGGTGCCTTGGCAACGGTGAGGATTTCTTCCAATTTTCTTACCTCCCGCTCTACTATCTTACCTGCACATGTGGGTATAACATAGGAGAACCCTACCAAGGAAGGATGTGCCCTGTGGGCGGATGGAAATGAATCCAGAACACACAAATCAAATAATTTTCCCAGTCTTTGCACCATTATTGTCTGCGATGCGTCTTCTGGTGTAAACTCGTAGTTTTCTTCTGCACAAAACCTCAAATTATCCAATAAAATTATGTCACCGTTTTGCATTTTCTTAATTACCTCTTGGGCAGGTGAACCGATTACATCTTGCACGTATGTGACTTTTTTACCAAGCATCTTTTCCAAAATTTTTGCGTGCTGCTCCATTCCGATATAGTCCTTATTGCCAACTCTGCCTTGATGTGACACCACAACCACTTTGGCCTCTGATAATGCAGTGATGGTTTCAGTCGCCTCTTCAATTCTTTTTACTCCAGAAATCTCGCCGGTTGAAGGATCAATTGGACAATTCATATCAACGCGAAGGAGAACTGTCTTTCCCTTTAGGTCAAAATCTCCAAGCGTTAGGATCTTCACGTCTGTGGTGTTTTTTTGCTATCTTAAAATCTTTGAGCCGATCAATTTCTCCAGAAAAATTAAAAGCAACAGCACTGGCCTTTGTGTGATTGCAAAACTGGTTGTTTGGTCTACGATCTAGGCCTTTCTTTGTCTTGGTGATATCATTCATAGTGCTGTCTATTTTGGTTCAGACAAAAGTAACACAAGAATTTGATCGTTCCACTGTTTTGTATTTCCAGTCAATTGGGGGAAATCACAACTTGGACCTTACAATGTGGATTATAACCGAAATTGGGGATGTGCGTTGGCTGGTGTTATTTAGCATAGTAATTCTAATTATTAGAAGAACAAGGCGAATTGGACTTGTGATGCTTTTGAGCCTAGTTGCAGGTACAATCGGTGCAGGCTATCTCAAGGGATATGTGATTGACAACCCGAGGCCGGAGCTGGAATTTTTGGGAAGTGAATTGCCATACGAGATAGCCCAAGACACATTTGTTCTGGGAACAAACGGGTCTTTTCCGTCAGGCCATGCTACTAGGGCGACAGTGATTGCTCTACTTGCTGGCTATGCAATATCTAATAGATTCCCTCGTGGCAGATATCTGATCTGGATATTTCCCATTCTGGAATCCCTGAGCCGAGTCTATGTTTTGCAGCATTATCCAATGGATGTAATCGGAGGAACAATATTTGGCATTACTCTAGCAGCTATCATAGGTAACAAGCTAAAACTGTACAAATTCTTCGAAAAATCAAAGGCCTAGCTCGTCAAAGACCTTGCCGCTAATCAGCACGATTGCATAGTTTTTCTCGTCATGGTGATAGGTCCAGTACCTTAGGTTTCGCTCTTGGTTTTTTTTGCGCAACATGTAATTGATCTCAGTGGTTATGGTAAATCCTATTCTTTTTGCAATCTTTTCCTGTTTTGGCATTAAAACCCTGAATCCACCCTTTTGGTTCTCAAATCCCAAATTGACCATCTCTATGGCAGACTCAGATGCCGCCTTTTCGTCTATGATACTATAAGTTTTGATTACTGGGATCTGAGATGGGTGAAATTCCATGCTTTGGTGGTATAATGGGATCAATTTAACTAAATCCGCCCCTTTACCACTACCAAAAAACTCGTACCAGTGTTAAATTTCTTAACTCACAAGTCAAATACTGAAAATATGTAAAGCTTATGCGTATCATCCTAGAAGTTTTGGTAATGGCATCATTACAAAAGATGGCTGAGAGACTAAAACAGCAAAAGATGGAAGCAGCCAAAATTCGAAGGCAAAGCGAGCGCGCGCTAGATGAGGCAAAATCACTTAGAAGGCGGTCAACATCGGGACTAAAAAGATTGGAGCGACACCTAGACCACGACAAAGAACAGCTAACTGACATTAACATGGAGTTTAACCAGATTTTAGCAAGAAAGGAAAGCTTGGAAAGACTGGCAAAGTCCGCCCAGGAAAGAATGATCAAAGAACTCGAGGCAAAAGACCAGGGAGAAATTGATATGGCAAACGCCGACACCGACGAGGCAAAATCAAACGCCCAATACCGCGTGGACATAGCAACAGAAAAGATCCAAGAACTAGAATCAGAGTTAAACATAAGGGAAAAAGCAGTACAAAAGGTTGACAAAGAAATCATTGATTACAAAAAATCCCAATCCGCAACTACTCAGAAAATACACAAAGAGACAAAATCAAAGCCCACTCTTGTCACACAACTAAAGGAAAGCAAAATTGATTCTGAAAAGTTCCAGAAAAAACTTACAACGGCAGAAAAGCGAGTGGAAAGTGCATCTAAAGCATTGGCAAAGATTACTGCCAAACTAGAAGAGCAAATGGCCAAAAAAAGAAAGGCGGCAGCCAAAAAAGCAGCGGCAAAAAGAAAAGCAACTGCCAAGAAAAATAACACAAAAAGAAAAAAGTCAGCTAAAAAAGCAAAGAAAGGAAAATCAAAGAAATCCAGACGATAAGCTCATTATAACACAAAATTTCTAATCAGTCATGCAAAAGCGCGGAATTTACATTTCAGTTGGTGGGGTATTGCTAGTGGTGATATCATTTGCAGTCGCAATGTCGCTTGTTTCAAGCACTGGCTTTCCAGATTCCGAGTTTGCTATATCTGACATGATGGAAGGAATATTCGATGAGGTCACCGACAGAACCCAGATCGAGTCTAACGAGATGGTGACATTTTCGTTTGATGCCAGCAGTGGGGTTGACTCGGTGTTTTGGGGTATACAGATAATGGATTTCCAGAGTGGTGACTCTGTATCAATTTCAATATCAAACATTTATGGCGATGAGCTTGGAACATTCGAGTCAGACCAACCTGCAATATTTGAAACGATGAAAATAGAACAAGCAGACATTTACAGTTTTCATGTAAAAAACACAGGATCTAGACCAATCAATATTTTGATGATGTTTACAAAAAATCCGGAAACGTCTGAGAAATTCTCAGACCCAGACTCTCCTCTTGTCAAAACACTGGTGCCGCTTGCAATATCTGGAATTTTACTAATGGTTGGAATTATCGTATTAATAATTGGAGTAATGACTCTAGTAATTGATTATAGAAAGAAAAGTTCTAGGTTTACCTAGTATTCTTTGACGATTAGCTCGCCGTATTTGCCTTTGCCAAGCGATGTTTCGTTTTTGAAGGTGTTTGTGTAGCCGTTTTTGATTGCCACTTTGGATCCATTCTTTACTTTTTTGATGTCCTCTCCCCAAAGTGCTAGCTTGATTTCACCCGCACTATCAACCAAAAACATGTCGCATACCTCGGCTGTTCCACCAACTTTGAGATTTACTGTTCGTGGTTCTCCCATCCTTTCTATGGTTCCTTCAATGTCGATTTTATTTCGCTGGTTTTTTGCTTGTTCTGTGGTTACCACAATCAAATCCAGAATTATTCCATAATTAAGTTTTTGAAAATTAATTTAGATTTTTTCAAATTACCCCAAAACATCGCATCCTAGCTATAGCAGTTATATACTCTGAATAGAAAATTGCTCTTGCAGAGGTATCGAAGCCCGGCCAACCGAGAGGGACTCAAGATCAAAATAAGAAATCCCTTCCTTTAGGGGTTCGTGGGTTCAAATCCCACCCTCTGCACCTATAATTCTACAATCTCAGCAGAGGTTGTTTTGTGGCCCGTCAAATCGTAATGGATCTGTGCAGACATTTCATCCCGAAAAATTAGGTTACACCTATAACATTTCCAAGCCCGGGCACTCATGGGGTATAATACACTACTTAAAATTTAAATATATTGGACAATTCGTCCACAAATTTGCAAATCGGGATCAGAATCGCAAATTATTGCAAGATTGTTAGCTGAAATTGTACAATTTTGGAGCCACAAACCACAAACCAATTTAGGATGGATACAAAAAATCATTCATTGGAAGAGGTCTTCTCCGTTTTCTATCAGATGTGGTACCTTGGAATCTTTCTTTTGATGTTCATTCTCAACACCGCTCCTATTCTAATGCCTCCTACATGGATTGTTTTAGTGTCATTTAGGGCGCTAGACCCTACACTGAATCCGGTTGCTTTGGCTGCAATTGGGGCAAGTGGAGCAACACTTGGACGATTTGTATTGCTCAAGGCAAGCAGCTATTTTACAAAATTTCTTAGCACAGAAAGAAAATCAAGCCTTGATAAAATACAGAACTATCTGCAGTCAAAAAGACTTGGATATTTTGGTGCATCGTTTGTTTTTGCCGCAACACCACTTCCTGATAATATCTTGTTTATCACGTATGGTCTGATGAGGGCAAAAAGTGTCCAGATTTATTGTGGGTATTGGCTTGGCCGCTTTGCAGCATACTATGTGATGTTATCGGTAAGCGACGTAGTCCTAACACCATTTTTGCAAATGTTTCAGGAGCGCTATGTAGGTGTGTTGGTAGTGGACTTGGCAAGTATTGCAATGATGCTACTATTTGCCTCTGTGAACTGGAATGCCCTGATATCTGAAAAGAAAATACGCTTTGTCAAGCCCAAGTTCTGGAAACTATAATCTTTTTGCCATGATGATGTCATCTTTGTATTTTTTGTTGTGGTAGACACCTTTGGGAATTCTACCTATTTCTGTAAATCCCATTTCTTCATAGAGACTTTTTCCTATATTGTTGGAATCAAAAACATACAGCTTTACCAGTCCTAGTCTGAGCTTTTTCTTAGCCTCGGATAATGCCTCTTGGACTAGTCTTGTACCGATTCCAATTCCTCGTGCCTCTTTGATTATACCTATTCCTAGTGTACCAACATGCCTTGATACGTCATACGGATCCCTGGTTATCTCACAACTACCAATTATTTTTCCATCCATCTCTGCTAGGATCATTAATTTTTCTTTGTTTTGAATTGACTTAATTGTATTTTTCAGCCAAGCCCTTTCTTGGGATAATGTGACCTGTGTAGTTTTTGCAATGTCTGATTTTTCACTGACTAGAGAGTTAATCAAGCTCATCAAGCCTTGAACATCAGACATTTCTGGATGGCGCAAAACTAGCACTTTGTCCAGAATTTGGAATTTTTTAGCGAGCATTAATTATGACTTTTAGCTAGTGTGAAAAAACTATTTGTATGGTAGGCTGGGAATTTTTTTGCAGTGAAGTCGTTAAAATCACTAGAATCCGAAGTCAAAAAAATAATCCAAAACGATCCCGCGCACGACTATTCCCATGTAATACGGGTCTACAAAAACGCTCAAACAATACTAAAAAAGGAAAAGGCGAGCCCAAGACTTGTCTTGGCGTCCGTACTACTCCACGACATAGTCCAGTTCCCAAAGTCTGATCCACAATCCAAATCATCCTCTACAAAAAGCGCCATTTTGGCTGCAAAAATTCTGCAAAAACATGGCTTTTCAGAGCCTGACATTACGATAATCTGCGATGCGATTAGAGACCACAGCTATTCGCGCGGCAAAATCCCACAAACAATGGAAGGCAAGATACTCCAAGACGCAGACAGACTGGATGCATTAGGATCTATAGGAATAGCTAGGGCCTTTTCTGTAGGGGGTTCTGAGGGCAGACCTATTTATCGCGATTCTGATCCTTTCTGTCGTACAAGAAAGCCAGACGACCACGCCTGGACAGTTGATCATTTCTACAAAAAATTATTACTCTTGGAGAAAAAAATGAACACAAAAGCAGCTAAGGCACTTGCCAAGAAAAGAACCAAGATAATGATCCAGTTTCTCTCTGAGATGAAATCAGAGATCTAACCGTAGTCGATGTACCGCTTGTACCGTTTTTCTATCTCGGGATTTTTTCCCTGGATGATGTTTTCTACTTCTTCATTGTAGCGCCTTTTCATGTATGATACAATGTCGGAAAATTTTTCCTCAGCTGGATAAGACTCATCCAGTTTCTGTATTGTGCTAAAAAACTCTAAAGTTTTTTCCCTGAATTCTTGAATGGTAGGCTTTTTGATTCCGTTAGTCCTAAACCATACGCAAGCCCAGCTGGCACCAATCACATGCGGTAGCACGTCATATGCCCGCCCTATTTCAAATCGCTCATCGTCTCTCATTTGTAAAGCAGGGCAGCCATTTTCTTGGCAAAATAGGTAACTATCATGTCTGCACCAGCTCTTTTGATAGAAATCAAAATTTCTGACATGATGTCTGCCTCATTTATCCATCCTAGCTGGGCAGCACCTTTGACTAGAGCATATTCGCCAGAGACAGAATAGGCAGCAACCGGAATATTATGCATGCGTTTTGTCTCAGCAATTAGGTCTAGATATGATAATGCGGGTTTTACCATGACTATATCTACTCCTTCTGCTATGTCGAGCTCGATTTCTCGCATTGCCTCTCTGGGATTGGTAAATGGGACCTGGTAAGTCTTTCTGTCGCCAAATTGTGGTGCACAATCGGCTGCGTCTCGGAACGGATTATAAAATGAGGATCGGTGCTTTGCAGAATGCGACATTATTCCAACATCGGTGAACCCGTTTTCATCAAGGATTTCCCTTATTGCCTTTACTTGACCATCCATCATCGCAGAAGGAGAGACAATATCGACTCCTGCCTTTGCCTGTGATAATGCAATGCTTGCCAGTGTTTTCAAACTAATGTCATTATCGATTTTATTTCCCTTGAGAATCCCACAATGGCCTGATGTTGTGTACTGACATAAGCACACATCTGCCATTATCACAATATCTTCACCAAAGTTTTGTCGCACTTGTGTAATTGCCTTTTGCACAATGCCGTCGTCAACAAATGCGCCGGTTCCGGAATCATCCTTATGTGCAGGAATTCCAAATAACATAATTGCAGGAATCCTCAGGTCCTTTATTTCTTGGACTTCTTTGGTTACCTCGGATAAAGGCAACCTTACAATATCTGGCATGGACTTCACAACACTTTTTTCCTTGAGGTCTTCTTGTACGAAAACGGGACAAATCACATCATTTGGCGAAAACATAACTTCTTGGACCAAATTTCGCATCTTTTCACTTTTGCGTAATCTTCGAAGTCTTTTTGTAGGAAATGATGCAGACATATGGCGACTCTTTATTTAATACAATATAATCCTAGGTCAATCTTTTTTCTTGTAATCGAACAGCTTGGACGCTGCCTTGAGCAGGTCATCGTCTGCCTGCTCTGATGCCTTTCTTAGATTGTTCATCGGCTCTGATATTATGCCCTCAACTACTGCCTTTGTGAGGTCTTCTATGATTTTGACCTTGGATGCATCCGTTTCTCCAAGCATGCGCAGTGCCTTTTCGAGTTCCTTTGTACGCCTCGTATCAATGTCCTTGAAAATCTCCTTTACCACTGGTTCTACTTCGAGTCTTCTCATTTGGGCCTCTAGTACCTGTATTTCTTCGCTAATTATTTTTTCTGCACTATCTTTCTGGTTTGTTCTATAAAGCATGTTCTTGTCCACCATTTCCGCTATCTGGTCCAGATTCATCATTTTTATGCCATGGATAGTTGAAACCTTTTCGTCCACGGTTCTTGGATTGGATAGATCCAGAATCATCATGCCTGATTTGTTCTTCATTGCCTCACTTATTCGGTCATATGTGACCAAAAAATACGGGGCGACTGTTGCCACAAATAAAACATCATAGTTGGAGAATCCCTTCATTATCTCCTCAAAGCTGACAGGTTTTCCGCCAACAGTTTCTGCAAATGCCTGCGACCTTTCCATTGTTCGACTTGTGACAAAAAAAGGATAGCCACGCTTCTCAAGCGATTTTGCAACTAGTGTTGCCGCCTCACCGGTTCCAATTAGTAGGATATTCTTTGATTTTAGCTTATCAATATTTTCTTCAGCTAGTTTCACTGCCATGGAGCCGACTGATATTGTTCCCTTGTTTATTCCAGTAGAGTTGCGAACGCGCGTACCAATCTTTACTGCTTTATCGAACAATGTATTGAGATATTCGCCAGACATTTTGCGCTCTTTGGCATCTATTATTGCGTCGCGAATCTGGCCTAGGATCTGTTCTTCTCCGACTACCATGGAATCAAGGCCCGATGTTAGCCTAAGCAAATGTTCACAGACTGCGGTGTCGTCTGATACTTCGAAATTTTCCCTGAATGCAATTTCTTCTAGGCCTGACAAGGAAGCCCAAGTTTTTTTTATTTTCCTAATATCTGGTTTGTTAGTTGAGCCAAATATTTCGACTCTGTTACATGTCTGCAAAATCACCAATTCCTTGAGCCCAGAGTGTTTTTTGAAAGACTTGTACGCCGAGTCCAGATCCTTGAAAGTGAATTTTTCCAGAATATGGATTGGGGAATTTCTAAAAGTTACACGGGCATTGATAATATTGCTCATTTCCACTCGCCTAGTTTCCTCATTACTTCTTTCTGTGCAGTTGAAAAATTGTCATCTTTTAATAACTGTTTGATACGTTTATCGTTGAGGGACCAGTATAGGAATTTTTTTCGCTCTATAACTGTCGAGATCCTTGTCTTTGCCGCATCACGCGCTATTTTTTGAAGTTTTATTTGGTAAATGTCTTCCTTATCTATTATCTGATTGAATATTTTTTCCGCCTTTAGTTTGAGCTTGCGAGCCATTGCAGGGGAGCGCCCACCAGTAGAGATTGCCACCTGAACAGTGTCTTGGATATTGATGACGGATGGATGCGCAAAGTCCGAAAACCTAGGGTCATCAGATGCATATGCGTAGCACCTTTTCTTTTTTGCCTGTTGTACAATCTTTCTGTTTAGCTCTTTGTTGTCGGTGGATGCCATTACCAAAATCGGATCGTATTCTTTGAGGAAATTCGCGTCTTCGAGATTTGTCTTTTTGAATTGAATTTTGCCTTGCTTTGCAAGGTTCGTAATCTGCGTGTTTACAGAATCAGATATTACTAAAATCTGGCAGTCTTGTGTCATAAGTGAGTTCACTTTTTTTAGTCCTTCTTCCCCTGCGCCGACCACAATGACTAGATTATCTTTGAGGTTCAGGTCGACAATCACGATCAGAGCAGATTCGAAATTGTATTTATAGGATTGTGAAATTCTCGCTACGTTTTTAATTCAAACCGAGATTTTATGGTGTAATGGATGCTCTAGACAGAGAAATTCTAAATGAAATCCAGTGGTCCTTTCCGCTAGTCCTAGAGCCGTACCGAGTACTGGCAGAAAAATTCAACATAACACATGAAGAGATGAAAAAAAGAATCACCAATCTAAAATCAACAGGCGTACTGCGCCAACTGTCTGCAATTTTTGACACAAGGAGACTTGGATACAAGAGCTCCCTCGTCGCAATGGCGATTGCCCCTGATAAGCTTGACTATGTCGCAAACCAGATTAATCGACACCCTGGCGTGTCACATAATTATGAAAGAAACCATGAGTACAATTTGTGGTTCACACTTGCAACACCACCTGGCTCTGATCTAAAGACAGAGGTTGACAAGTTTTCTAAGTTGCCTGGAATTCTAAAGGTAAGATTGCTTCCGACGATAAAGCTCTTCAAAATAGGAGTAAAACTGGACATGGTAGACGACAAGAAAAAGGAGGTCGCCCCAACAGAAGAAAAGAAAAAGGTAACAGAGGTAAAGTTCACACCAACTGAGGAAGACAAGGAATTCATCAGACATCTCCAAAAAGACCTACCTGTGGTAGACAGACCGTTTCTTCCTGCAGCAAACGCACTTGGTATGAAAGAGGAACAGGTCTTTGAAAAACTAGCATATTACGAAGAAATCGGTGTGATGAGGAGATATGCCGCAATACTGAGACACCGCGATGCGGGATTTGTGGCAAACGGAATGATTGTCTGGCGAGTACCAGAAGACCAAATAGAGCCAGTTGGCGCAAAGCTTGGGGCATTTCCACAAATCAGCCACTGCTACCAAAGGCCAGTTTATGCAGACTGGCCGTACAATGTGTTTTCCATGGTCCACTGCAAATCCATTCCAGAGGCAGAGGAAATGGCAAAAGACATCCAAAAACACATTGATGTGGACGACTACAAAATTTTATTCAGCTCACGCGAATTCAAAAAGACACGCGTGGAATATTTCACGGAAAGCGAGTTTACAGTAGAAGAGCCAATCACTGTCTAGGCTTTACGACAAAGATGTCTTGGACGACTCGCTTTAGTACTAATGTGATATGATGAGATTGGAACCAGATCCATGTTTTAGTTCCAAAGTGGAATATTATACTACTGTTGCCTTGAGCTCATATGATGGCCAAGTAGAGTACATTTTAGCAATTTGTTCCATGTCTGAGGAGGGAATGTATCGCCCGTCCGACATTGCGGCAAACTGCTCAATTTCCTCTATACTAATAACAGTTGGAAATACCGATGATACTGGGTTCTTTGATAGAATAAACTTGATTGCTAGCTCTGTAATGCCAAGGCCGTTTCTCTCCGCAATTGGTCGTAATTGTTCTACTTTATCCAGTGCGGACTTTACCCATTCTCCGCGTCTAACTGATCTATGGTCTTTTTCGTCAATCTTAGTGTCCGCCTTTACTTTGCCTGTGAGAATTCCTGATGCGTCTGGTACTCGTACCAAAATTCCGAGATTTTTTCTTGCCGCCTCGTCGATTAGCTCGTTTCCCGGTGTCTGCTCCAAAATATTATAGACTGTTTGGACTGCAGAGACGTTTTTTCGACTCATTGCCGCAATGCCTTCCATCGTCCATCCAATTGCCGGACCAAGTGCTACTTGGTATGTGCCGATTACACCCTCGTTTATCTTTCTGTCCAGAGTATTGAAAATAACGTCGTCCTGAATATGATGCATTTTTGGATTGTGCAATCCGTACACGTCAATATGGTCAGTTTGCAGCCTTGCCAAGCTGTTTCTTAGAGCATGTTCCGTGAATAATGGGTCAAACCTCTGCGGCAATTCTGAATGCCCTATTTGCGTCGCACCATCGAATTCATAGCCGTATTTAGTAGAAATTACAATGTCATTACGCATTCCCTTGAATACCTCGCCGATCAGCTTTTCACTTTTGCCTTTACCGTACATGTCGCCTGTTTCAAAGAAATTGATTCCAAGGTCGTATGCACGTCTTAGCATTCTTTTTGCTTCATCATCCTCGATTTTTTTGCCCCACCAGTCAAGCGCTATGGTCCAAGCCCCGAATCCTATCTCGGATACTTTAATTCCACTTTTTCCCAGAGTTCGATATTTCATTGTATGATTCCCTTGATACTGGAAGTTTCGATTCTGAATTTACATTTATGGCTTTCCAAGATTTGCATCCCTGAATTTATCCAAGACTTGAAATCAGCGGAACAATATCTTTTTTGACACACACGATCATGGGTGTGTCTTTTTCGATGTATCTGGAGACCTGTGTCTCTCGTAATTCCATTATCAGGTCTTGGAATGCGTGAAGGTCGTCTGTTTCAAATGCCAACATGAAATCTTCATCGTGGATTCCAAAGGAATAAGTCGTATTTAGCAATACCTGTGGGTACTTGTGTCCAACATCAATGTGCTCATCCATCATCTTCTTTCTTTGCTCTAGAGGTAGCAGATACCATTCCCTAGTCTTGACAAAAGGATACACAATTACGTATTTTTTTGGCTCGTCACCTGCAACAAACGACATTGCTCTGCCCATCTTTGCGTAAATTGAAGGCCTAGTGGATGAAAGATACACATGGGATGGAATAATGTATTTTCCAAAGACGGTGGAGTAGATCTTTGATATCACACTTTGGATTTCATCTACTGACTCGGATGCAAACCAGAACAAGAATTCTGCGTCGTCTCTCAGGCCTAGCGTGGAATAGGTCCTACACTTTATCTTGGAGTTTCTAATTACTTGGTCGATTTCCTTTGCTGATTCTTCCTTTGCCAGGTCTGCCATCCAGCGCCATTTTGGGTCTATTTTGAAGAATGAAAAGTTGAAGAATGTTCTGTTTTCTGACATGTGAATTGCTTTGATATTACCATATTTAACGATAATTTAGAATTCCTATCTGATAATCTTTAATTGAAATGGTGTGGTAATTGTGCCGTGAAAAAAGATAGGCTGCTTTGGTTTTGTACCTGTACTGCCTTGGAGTTAATGACTGCATCTGGTGTTACTGTATATTTGCTGTATTTGGGCCAAACAACAATTGCTATGATTTCTGGCATTGTCTTTGCCAAGGTAATTGGGTTTCATTTTATAATAGAACTGCATGAACGTTTCAAAAAGGGAAAAATCATCTTGAAATCTTAATGTGTATCTATACTAGTATGATGATATCTTGGCATATGTTGGCAACCCAATCGACGTAATCAAAAAGCTATACTCAAACCAGCAATGGGACGAGATCGTGTTGTTTTGCCAAAAAATACTGGATTCTGATCAAAAGGATCTAGCTGCACTGCAAAACATGTCAAACGCATTGCTGAACTTGGGAAAATACGATGAGGCTGTTTCTTTTTCTGATAAAGTACTTGAACTAAACGAGTTTGACGAATATGCTCTCAAAAACAAGATTTTGGCACTAGAAAGACTTGGTAAGCATGACGCTGTAATTGCTTTGTGCAACAAATCATTATCAAAAAATTCATCTAATTCGTGGATGCTAAACAGCAAGGGACTGGCATACAACGAGCTAGGGGAACACACTGTCGCAATATCATACTACGACATGGCTCTTGCAATAGAGCCATCAAACGTAACTGCTCTGCTAAACAAGGCAAACACTCTTGCGTTTTTGGGAAAATATTCTGATGCTGTATCGTATTATGATCTGGCGCAACAACAAGAAAAGCAAACCAAGACTCAAATGGCGAAATCAGAGGCATATCAAAAGCTAGGAAAAGAAGATGAAGCATTCTTGGCAGCACAAGGCTTGTTGGTATCTGAAATTGAAAAATTTGTATCAGAAGCGCGTGCAAAAAAGATGAAGATTTTTGATTATTACTGTATGGTAGAATACGAGTCCTTGGAAAAACGAGAGCAAGCACACCAGCAAAAACTGGACTCCAGATTTAGGTAATCTAACTTATTGGCGTTAAACACCAGACAAAAATCAACCAGTTTACATTTCATAGGTTAAATTCTTGAATTGTGTTGCCTGATGAGTCATGGTGTGATTCTATGCGTGTATTGTAAAAACCTGAACAATTTCGACTATTGCAGTTTTCCCAATTGTTGTTTTTTTATACAATATCGATAATCTTTTCATGATTTGTCGCCGTACTTTTATGTATAATTTAGAAGAAATACAAAAATGCTTTACACGTTTTCGATGATTTCTTCATTGGCTGCACTGCCGACATGTATTGTAGTAACTCCTATGGCGATATGATTTCCAACAATCTCAGCAAAGTCTTGTCTGAAAACTATGAAACACTAGTCGCAACTATGCTTTTACTATCCAGTCGTACCCTTTTTGCTCTAATTCTTGCGCAAGGCCTGCATCGCCTGACTTCAGAACCTTGCCTTGGGCAAACACATGCACATAGTCCAGCTTTTTGAGAAAATTAAGAATTCTCGCATAATGAGTAATCACTATGATCGTGGCATCTGGTGTGGAGACGTCATTGATTGCTTTTGCAACTGCCTGTACTGCATCAATGTCGAGTCCCGAATCAGGCTCGTCTAGAATGGATACCTTTGGCTTTAGTACTGCCATTTGGAGTACCTCAGATCTTTTCTTTTCTCCTCCGGAGAATCCTTCGTTTAGATATCTACCCAAAAAGTCATCCCGCAGTCCTACTGTCTGCAGGTTTTTCTTGAGATAGTTTTGAAATTCTCTAACCGTGATGAACACCTCTCTATTGCCGCTTTGCAGCGATTTGGATAGAGCATTGTATGATGTTCTAAGAAAATGCGAATATCCTACACCCGACACTTCGGTTGGATACTGGAATCCCAAGAATAATCCCTTTTTTGCCCGCTCATCAGTTGATGCTTCTGTTACGTCATCGCCATCAAAGATAATTTTTCCTTGCGTTACTTCGTATTTTGGGTGTCCTAGTAGGGTGTATGCCAAAGTAGACTTGCCAGAGCCGTTTGGCCCCATGATAGCATGGACCTCTCCGGGACCAGTCTTTAGGTTGACTCCTTTGAGAATTGGTTTTCCCTCTCTTTGTACGTGCAAATCGACAATTTCTAGGACTGCCATATTTTCGCATTGTTTTTATTGTGTATATAATCCCGATGAAATTTAGCTAGTCCTAATCTAAAAAAACAAAAAGAAAAAGAGTTAGTTTTTGGCAAAACTCGGTCTTAGCGTCAGATTCAGCTTATACCCTGAAAGAATCTCTTTGCACCTGTTTCGAATCGTGACTTCGGTTACACCCGCAACGCTTGATACGTCGCGCTGTAGAACGTTTTGCCCCAAAAGAATTGAGGCAATGTACAGATAGGCAGCGGCAATTCCGTTTGGTGCCTTACCATCTGAGACGTTCATGTCCTTTGTCTTTTCTGCTATTTCCAAGGCAAGTCTCTCTACTCGAACATCCGTGCTGGTAAGATTCGAGATTTTGGAGATGTACTTGTCCATGGTTATGACTGGTGCTGTGACTGAGCCTAGCTCCATGACTAGCATGCGGTAGTACTTGGCAGACAACTTGGTCCTCATTTTGAGGTCCTTATTTGATCCCGTACCGGAACAGACTTCTTCAAGTGATCTTACTACGTTGCATTGCTTGCACGCCATGTAGATTACGGCAGCTGCAATACACGCAACAGATTTTCCCTTAACTTCCATGTGGGAATTAAGATTTCTGTAGATCATCGACGCAGTCTCCAAAACATTTCCTGACAGTGTCAGGGATTGGCATGTGCTGCCTATCATGGACAGAACGTTTGCAAGTCGTCTCTCTTTTGGAGATGAGACTCGTACTCGTTGTTGCCACTTTCGAAGGTTGTGCATCTGGCTTGCGACCTGGTAATTGATTGTTTTTCCAGAAAAGTCCTTTGTAGATATGGAAATCTCTGTTGCAATACCAAAGTCGTGTTGCGAAAAAGTTGTTTGTCCGCTTGCGCGTGTGAGCTTTGTTCTTTCCTCAAGGCTTGAGCTTTTTGACTCTGGACCATAGTCGGCCAGCTGTTCCATGACGACTATTCCGCACATGGAACAGATTCGCTCTCCATTATGAACATCATCTACTAAAGATGATTTGCATTCTGGGCAGCAAGTTTCTAGTTCTGTGATATTCATCTTCTGTATCTCCTTGATTTATTTCGCTTAATCACAGGCTCATCAAGGAAGTACACTTTGGCCCCGACATATTTTCTAATATTGTTTGTCAGCGATATGGCAGACGCAAACGGCGCAGACACAGGACCGATTAGTTCTGTGACCTTGCCGATTTTTCTACCGGAATCGTCGCAAACATAGTCGCCTTCATCTAGAGGCCTAGTCAACTTGATGATGACTCGGCCACTACTGGCTAAGTGCATAATTTCCCCTATCTCCTGCAATTGTTTTTCAAAATGAATCTCAGCTAATCATAGACTTTTGTCAACTTTACTTTAGCTTGTAGCTAGGGTCGATCTTATTTTGACTGTTTGACACGTTTTGATACCATTTTCTCGGAAATCTTGGCAAGAATTTTTCCCTTGGGTGTTGTTTTTGGTACTACAATGTATCCTGACCTGACAAACGCCCGTCTTGGAAATCTTGCCTTTTCATTGGATTCTTTTAGTACTAGGCCTGCATCGGTTGCAGCATCTTGGAGTTCTTTTAGGGATGGATCGAAAATGCATTTTTCTTTTGGTAGTCTTCGTCCAGCCCGAATTGTTAGGTTCTTGTTAAAATAATCCAGCCAGATTACGACATGTTCGTAATCTTTCATTTAATCACTTAATCAAAATCGCATTTACTTGTCCGTGTTGGCCAGGTCTTGATACAACACGACACTTGCCGTCTTCAGTTTCTAGAATTGCGCCTTTGGAAATTACACCACGCCTTTGATAATCACTGTTTGTTGCGTTTTCTAAAACCTTGAGGATCTTTGTCTTTTTCACCTTACCACCTACAATTGCCAAGTTAACAAAACCAGCTTTCTTTAGTCCTGTCTTTGTGTGGTTTGCACGGACTTCGCGTGTCACGGTTACTTGCTCACCCATTACTGCCTCATTTGGGAATCTATCCATGTCATATTTTCTTCTAGTCTTTAGTGGGACGCGTCTTCCGCCAGTAATTTTGCTTGTTGCAAGATTTTCGACTGATCTTTTCACAAGTCAGAGTCTGGAATACTCTAATTTATACACAACGCCACAATCCGGAGCAAATCTAGGCTTGCTGCGTGATTGGCTGTGATATTGGAGTGGATTTTCGTTTCTTGAATAGAATCTGCTTTAGGATATCGGTGTCTCCAGATATTCCAAAGTATTTTTGAAATTTTGCAGTTGTGGTGAAAATCTTGAGTCTTCCAACATTTTGGTGTAATATGAAATCAAGCTGTTCAAGCTCTTTTAGGTGGGAATAGACACCGCTACCTCTTGTCTCTACTAGGTGTTTTGAGGAAATTGGTTGCATGTATGCGATGTATGATAATGTCTTTAGAGTGGCTTTTGCAAGAATTGGGCGCGAGGCAAACTTGCGCACCGTATCGTTTAGCTCAGGTCTTAACTGCATCACATACGAGCCATCAGGTAAAGTGGCTATCTCGATAGCCCTAAATGCAGACTTGGTCTTTTTTTCTATTATTCCTAGTAATGTCAGGGTTTTCGTTCGAGATTCCGTGCCTGATGCCTTGATTAATTCTTCTACTGTCAGAGGCCTTCCAGCAGAATACAGGGCTGCCTCTAGTCTTGAGGTTGCCTCGACTTCGTCCTCTATTTTCATGTCGTTACCTCACGCAGTATTGTAATTTTGATGTCATCACCTGCCTGTTCTAGGTCTACTTTTTGATCTCTGGCTAGGAACAAGATGGCAAAAAAACACCTAATTGAATCAGTAGTGTCCAAATCCGCAATTATTGTATGCAAAAAGCCAATCCCGTCTGGGCCGAGCTTGCGCAGTATCAATTCTTCATATTTACCAATCAGGGATTCTAATGATACGAAATATTCTTTAAAGTCGGGTGCCTCTATTGGCTCGAACTTTAGCTGTCCGCCTTTTCTTGATCGTGGGTTTGCAATTGTTCCAATCAAGTTCTCAAGCAGGTCCATCAGCTCTTCCAGTGTTACTGGATATGTCGACTCGTGGCGATATGGAATGTTTAGCAGCTGTATGTCGACGTCTGTTCTCTGCGAGAGTGGCTTTTTCTCCATTGCAGCCTTTTGCAGCGCAAAGATTCTCTCCACCTTCATTCTGTGAATCAATGACGATGATAGTGCGGCCATTCCTGCAACGCGCAAGTCCTTTTTGTCAGCCTTTTTTAGAATTCTAATTAGGATTTCAAGAATCTGGATGATGTTTATCTCCCAAACGTCTTTTTTTATGACTGTATTTGGGTTAAACAAAATGTTTACTGGCGCTTGAGAGATGTTTTCTGATTGGTTCTCACTCAATAAGTAAGAATTCTCATTTGTCTACTAATACATGAAGGCTCTACTTTTTTGTTGTCTCCAGTCAACTAACTCTTATATTCTAATCACTTTTTCTGTGTTCTGATGAAGGCAGCCAGAATATTGGAACCAAAAAAGGCACTAGAGATATCCGAAGTACCTAAACCAACACCGCAAGGAACCGAAGTACTAGTCAAGGTCAAAGCGGTAGGCGTTTGCCACAGCGACTTGCACCTCTGGGAAGGCGGATATGATACTGGCGATGGTTTCATGAAGGTAACCGACAGGGGCGTCAAATTCCCAGTCATCCCAGGACACGAAATTGTGGGCACCGTGTCTGAAATAGGAAATGCAGTTCAGGGAATAACAGTAGGTGATAATGTCTTAGTATATCCATGGATTGGATGCGGAAACTGTGTCGCATGCCGAGTGGGAAATGACAATCTTTGCGATACTCCTCGCTCTTTGGGTGTTTTTCAAAACGGTGGCTATGCAGAATATGCACTGGTTCCACATTTCAAATTCCTAGCCAAAGTAACGGGAATTGATCTTGACGCAGCAGCTTCTCTTGCTTGTTCTGGCCTTACGGCTTATACTGCAATCAAAAAGTCAAATGCTACATCACAAAGCAATATGGTGATTTTTGGCGCAGGCGGCCTGGGATTAATGGGTGTCCAAATTGCAAGGGCAATTACAAACGCAAATATCATAATTGTTGATGTTGATGAGACAAAACTCCAAACCGCGAAGGAGCTAGGCGCGGATCATTCCGTGAACTCAAAGGATCCTGAAGCAGTTCAGAAAATAATGTCACTGTGTGGGGGTAAAGGCGCAGAGTGTGTAATTGACTTTGTAAACGCGCCGCCGACGGTAAAGATGGGTCTTGCAGTCATTCGCAAACGTGGCACAATGACATTGGTCGGACTATTTGGTGGCGCAATTGACCTATCCTTGGTATCAATCCCACTAAAGGCAATCACCATCCAGGGCGCATACACTGGAAACTATAATGACATGGTGGAATTGCTGAATTTGGCAAAGCGTGGAGTAATCAATCCAATCATATCTAAAAGATATCCGTTATCTGAAGTAAATGTCGCACTAGAGGATCTCAAGTCCAGGAAGATTTTGGGCAGAGCAGTCATTAATCCTTAGAAATGAAGAAAATCGAAGCGATAATTCGCGCACAAAACTTTATTGAGCTCAAAAGCAGAATTTCAAAAATAGGCGCATATCTATTAGTCAAGCAAGAAATAAACAACAATGAAATTTTTGAAAATCAACACGGCTCTAAAATAGGAAGCACAAATGTCAAGAGCATACCTCTGGTCAAAATTGAGCTGGTAATTCCAGACGTTGATGCAAAAAAAGTAATTCGAATTATCTCTGAATCATCTGGCATAAAACCATCTAATGGTGGCAAAATCTTCGTCTCAGAGATGACTGAAATTGTAGACATAAACACATTAGAAGGAGAAAAAGAACTTGAAGTCACAACTCCAACCAAGCGAAGCAGACTTGTCCCACTACAAAAATATACGCTGACTAAGGTTGAAGAGTTTTACGAGCAGAACAAGGTAATGTTGCTTGAAAATTACAAAATCAAATCGTTTAGCGACTTTGTTAATTTTTGCATCCTAGAATACCTACCAGAATTGCAGCAAAAATTCAGAAAGATGTCTTATGATCTAAACTCAGTCAGGTTCTAGACAAGACCTTTCTTTTTTGACTGAATGTCAATTACATCATCAATTGTGGAGACAAAGATCTTACCGTCTCCGCTAGAGCCGGTGCTCGCCGTATTTAGTATTGTGCTGATTATCTGATCTACTCTAGAATCCTCAACAATAGTGATTATTGTGGCTAGTTTGTTGTATTCAGCTACTCGTGTACTTGTGCCACGAGAACTTCGAAGCGATGGCCTTATTCCCTTACCCCTCCCCCTGACTTCAATTGTCGTAATTCCGGTAACGCCTACCTCTTCTATTGCAGAGACTACCAAGTTAAGACTATTTACTGGGATTATTGCCTCTACGCGCTTCATGATTTTATGATCTCTCAATAATACTAAATCATTTTGCTTTGCTCGTATATGGATCTGTATCTATATAGCGAACTATAGAATATGTAGAAGACATTTTTATCACATGAGCTTTGAGCACTCTCATGGGTCAATGGTTATCGTGGGTAAAGTCAAACGAAAAAGAGATTCTGATAATTTTGGATAATTTGGCAATCAAGGCAAAAGAGACTGCAGAGCAGCTTGTTAGTCTGCTTACTAATATGGATAAATCCGATCAATACCAAGAGGAAATCAAAAAACTAGAGCGAGAGGCAGACGAGCTTACTCGTTCCATTTTTGCAGAACTAAACAAGACCTTCATTACTCCTCTAGACAGAGAAGACATTCAGAGAATTGCTTCCAAGACAGACGATGTAATTGACTACATCGAAGGAATTGCAGGCAGGATCAAAAGCTATCACGTGCAAACAGCACCCCCATACATGTTAGATATAGCAAAAGAACTACTAAATGCCATAAAAGAAGTTGAGATCCTCATATCGCGACTTAAGGAAGTTAAGGCAGACAAATCCCTCATTGATCATTGCCGAAAAATCAGCGATATTGAGCATAACATTGACGATCTGTACAGAATAGCAGTGGGAAAACTCTTTGAAACAAATGACGCAATAACCATAATTAAGCTTAAAGATATCTACGAAGCAATCGAGTCTGCATCAGACAGATGCCTTGATGTTGCAGATGTAATTGAAGACATCGTTCTAAAATACACATAACCATGTATGAGCTTGCAATAGGTGCTATAATTGCGGCACTGATATTTGATTTTGTTAATGGTTGGAACGATGCTGCAAACTCTGTTGCAACAGTAATTGGGACTAGGGTCTTAAAGCCAATACATGCTGTGCTTCTGGCAGCAGCTGCTAACTTTGTTGGACCGTTTTTGTTTGGCGTTGCAGTTGCAACAACAATAGCAAAAGGAATTCTAAATCCGGAAGATGTCACAGTTTACATGATAATTGGGGGACTTGCGGGAGCAATATCTTGGGCCGCAATATGCACATATTTTGGTATGCCAATATCAGTGAGCCACTCTCTCATTGGAGGATTAATTGGTACGGGATTAGCCTCAGTTGGTTATGAAAAACTACTCTTCGATGGTATGTACAAGGTGCTAATTGGGATTATTGCATCGCCACTTGGCGGTCTTTTGATTGGAGTCTTGTTTACAACTGCGCTGATCACCATGTTTGCAAAAAGAAAACCAGGACCTGTAAACAAGGTCTTTGGTAAACTACAATTGGTTTCATCGGCTTGGTTTGCAATAACCCATGGAGCAAACGACGGGCAGAAAACAATGGGAATAATTGTGTTGATACTGATGGCGGAGGGAATCATCACATCTTTTGAAGTCCCCATATGGGTTATTCTGTCGGCCGCATCTGCAATAGCCGTAGGTACTTTCATTGGCGGGTTTAAGGTAATCAAGACCCTTGGCATGAACATTGCTAGATTGCGACCGTATCAAGGCTTTGCTGCAGAGACAGGAGGTGGAATCATACTGGCAGTATTTGCATCACTTGGAATTCCTGCAAGTACTACCCACGCAATTACTGGTTCAATTATGGGTGCCGGCGCTACAAGAAGAAAACATGCAGTTCGCTGGAAGGTAGGTAAACAAATTGTTGTAACTTGGCTGATAACAATTCCTGGAAGCGCTGCAATTGCATATGTGTCTACTATTGTTATACACTGGATAGTGGGTGCATAATTTTCATCATATATGTTCAATCGTTAAAAAACTAGTATAAAATAAAACATAACCTAAAATTTTTTGTGTTCTGTAAAATATTTTCTAAAAGTAGTTCAATCCAATTCCGCAAAAGACACATTTGAAAAGTCCAAGTAGTTCACCATAACACCTGAAGAAATCTTAGATCTTTCGTAATAGTTGATGACAGTAAGGCTATCGTTCTCAAAATACAGGGATATTTGACCAATCTAGGTATTCCAACACACGCCGGCTTTACACTGGAAATGATGGGACTGACAGAGAACGTTTTACCCAAAAAGTTCCTATGTTAGGATTTTCTGGGGAATTATACGTCTATTTTTGATGTAAACGAGGTAAATTCGACATTTTATCCAATACCTAATGATATGATAGTGAAAAAATGGCACTTCGAAACACAAAACCATTTCAAGTTCACATCCAAGCTTTCACAAATTATAACACTGATAACAAATCGGTAAATATCTCGCCGAATCTGGAGCGGCGTTACATCGATGAATTTCCTTGATACAAAATTTCTCTTATATGCTGTGCAGCTTTGAACCCTGTTCCTTCATGCATTCTGATCTTAATTTTTGTAAGCTATGAACTCAATGCGCTCTAAAGTATTTCCAGTTCCCATCTCTCATTTACCCATGCCCCAATCACTTTGACTGGAAGATTCCAAGACTTTATTGTAGAGACGGCTACTCTGATTTGTTCGATGTGTTCTTGTCTTGACACTGGGTTTCCTGCACAATCATGGTGTCCTGACACTACGATTATCTTTGATCCATGCGCATTGACCGAAATTGAAGCCTTGGCCTTGAGCTCTTCTATCTTGTCTGGGTTGGAAAACATCTTGTCGACACCAGGTTCTGTTATGGTGTCTACATAATCGACACCGTAATTTTTCTTTAGCCATTGTGTTATTGGCATCTGAATTCTTCCGTCAATGCAGCTTATCGATGTGCAAAACTTAGAGTCCATAATTCACTTGTTGGCAAAACGGAGTTATAAACTAAATTTGGAAAAAGGAGTGTAGTCCCAGCCGAAGGAATTGAACCTTCGACACTCCGGTATCTGTGTGCCTAGTAGGCTGTGATTTTCAGTTAGCCGATGGCCAACCACTACAGCCGGAAGCTCTACCAGGCTGAGCTAGGCTGGGACAAAAAAATTCGCCAATGTTTGTATTAAATAGGTATTGTTAGAGGATCAGAAAATTTTGCGCAAAACTCACTGTTCTATAATTGCATAGATCAAAAAACTGTTAAATAATCTTGAAAGGGAATTTTTTCAGTGTCAGAAGCAACATCTGATGGTTATGTGTGTATTCCATACATGCACGACCATCAATCTGTAGAGATCAAGGATTCCTGGCAGGAGGCAAAAAACATAGAAAATATGTATTTCGCGACTGCCACATTCTCTGAGGACAGCAAGCAATATTTTCCCACATATGCAAATCACTATCTTATCGCTAAATTCAAAGATGGCGTCAAAATAAAAAAGGAGCTTGAAATAAACCATCAACAAAAGACCTCCTTTGTCTTTAACACAATAGCAGATCTCTTTGAACGTGACATAGATGGAATGATGAACTTTGTATCCGTGTATTATTTGGAATATTTAAAATCCGATGAAGACCTGTCGGAACTTGCAACAACTGTATCTAAAAACGATCTGGTAAGTAAGGCAACAACAGGAAATATGGAGTCATTTTCATCCGAACCATCAAAATTCGAATTCCCCTACAAGAACAACATCGTGGTATTGGAGGTATCAAGCCAAAAAAGCCACCAAAGTGTAAACAAGCACTGTGAGCAAACTAGACGAAATGTTTGTAGAAAAGGACTCACAATGAATAATCTAGTCGGATTGTCAATTCTAGAAAAACTAAAGTGATCTTCATAAATATTAAATACCGTGCATAAATTGTTCAGACTATGAGCAAGCCTGCAGACCTTGGATCACTTAAGATCGGCTCTTACATTCTATTGCCGGTGGCTGACCAACCAACCGGTGAGCCGTGCAGGATTATCGAATATGATACTAGCAAGCCAGGAAAACACGGTGCAGCAAAAGCAAGAATTGTCGGAGTTGGAATCTTTGATGGACAAAAAAGACCACACGTAAGCCCGGTTTCAATGCAGGTACACATACCACTAATTGACAAACGCTCCGGACAAATCATCTCAATTACCGGCGAACAAGTCCAGTTAATGGACAGCGAAACATTTGAGACAATAGATGCTCAAATGATTGACGAGGAAGTTCAAGGCAAGCTCGAGCAAGGTCAGACAGTGGAATACTGGAAGGTCATGGAACGTACCAAGATAATGAGAATTAAGAGCTAGTTACTAATACTACAAATTAAATTTTAAATCGGGTCCTGATGATAGGGCGGAAAAGCCATCTGATTGTTGATGACGATTATGAGTATTGAAGGACTCTAATATTCAATATACCATACAATGACATGAATCTGGCAGCACTATTCTCTGGCGGAAAGGATAGCACATTTGCAATTTATCGGGCACAAAAAATGGGACATGCTGTAAAATGCCTGATTACAATCATGGCGCAATCTGCAGACAGTCATCTGTTACACCATCCAAATATTTCGGCAACAAAAGTACAGGCGCAATCAATGAACATTACGCAGATCTTACTAGAGTCAAAATCTGACAAGACTGAGGACGAATTGGAGCTGTTAAAGCAAGGGCTCACTCGGGCAAAAAAGGATTATTCTGTTGAGGGTGTGGTCCATGGCGGAATACTATCAGAATTTCAAAAGGCGAAATTTGAAAAAACAGCGCATGATCTAGGCCTTGAGGTAATTACACCAATCTGGAAAAAGGATCAAAAACAATACATGAAGGAATTACTTAACGCTGGCTTTGAGTTTGTCATATCTGCAGCTTCCTGTGATGGATTGGATGAATCTTGGGTTGGAAAAAAAATAACATTGCAAAATCTTGGCGAATTAATACAAAAATCGGAAAAATTCAAATTCAATTTGAGCTTTGAGGGAGGCGAGGCAGAAACGTTTGTGACCAGCTGTCCAATTTTTTCTAGCCCAATAGAAATTATTCAATATGAAAAGTTCTGGGATGGATATAGAGGAAGATTTGAAATACTGGCTGCAAAGATGAAAAATAATGCTAGATAATCTCAAGACAGGCCTTCGGGCAGCAATCAAAAAGATAGTCAGCTCATCCGGAGTGGACGAGGAGCTAATTAAGCAGCTTGCAAACGATGTTCTAAAGTCACTACTTGCAGCTGATGTCAAAATTGATCTCGCACTGAGAATAGCAGAAAACCTTAAGCAACGCTCCATTAACGAGACTCCGCCACCTGGACTGTCGCGCAAAGATCACATTATCAAAATTCTATATGACGAGCTAGCAGGATTGTTGGGTAAAGAAAACAATTTCGAATTCAAGCCAGGTAAGCTAAACAAGGTATTGATGCTTGGAATCCAAGGAAGCGGAAAAACTACAGTTACCGGCAAGATGGCGAAATTCCTCACAAAACAAGGCTACAAAGTAGGAGTGATTGGTGCTGATACCTATAGGCCTGGGGCACTAGTCCAGCTAAAGACAAACTGCGAAAAGTCCGGAGTCGAAGTATATGGGGAAGAAAACAACAAGGATGCGCCCGGTATAGTCAAAAATGGCCTAAAACACTTTGAGAATCATACCTTAGATATCATGTTAATTGATACTGCGGGTAGACATAAGGAGGAAAAAGACCTACTAGATGAGATGAAAGAGATAGGCAAGGTAGCGGAGCCGGATCTTGCACTGCTTGTTATAGATGGAACAATAGGACAGCAATGCTACAACCAAGCAGAATCATTTCACAAGACCGTCCCAGTTGGCGGCATCATAATTACAAAACTTGATTCATCTGCAAAGGGAGGTGGAGCACTGGCAGCCTCTGCGGCAACCGGAGCCAAGGTAATGTACATTGGAACAGGCGAGCGAATAGATGACCTAGAATTATTCTCACCTACCAGATTTGTAGGTAGATTGCTTGGAATGGGCGACATACAGGCTGTCCTGGACTTGGCAAAGAGGCTGGAAAATGAGGCGGATGATGTCCGACTAAAGAGAATTTCTAGCGGAAAGATGAACATGGATGATTTCTATTATCAGTTGGAGGAAGTATCAAAGGTAGGCTCACTCAAGGGATTTTTGGAAAACATGCCTGGCATGTCTGGAATGGTAAAAGAGGATCAGATAGATCAAATGGAAACTAGAATCCAACGCTGGCGTTACATCATCCAAAGCATGTCAAAGGCAGAAAAAGCAGACCCTGACCTGCTAAACGCGTCAAGGATAAAGCGAATTGCCAGGGGCTCTGGCTGGCCGGAACACGAGGTAAAGGAATTGCTCAAAAATTACAAAAACTCCAAGGGTATGATGAAGGCGGCCAAGGGTAGACAGATGCAAGGATTTTTGCGCAAAATGGGAATGGGATAGGCAAACCACTAATAGTCATATTATCAGATTTTTGTCATTGGCACAAGACAAGTTTGTATCGGTATTAATGTCATCAAAAAAAATCCTATCCGAATACGATCTGTGTGATAATTGCCTTGGCAGGATGTTTGCAAAAAAACTAGGCCTCTCGTCATACAGACTTCTTGGAAAAAAAATCCACAAAAAACTAGGCATTCAAAACAAAAAATGCCACATTTGCAAGAATGTCTTTGACTCTCTACACTATTACATTGAAAAGATGCAGAATTCCTCATCGCAGTACCAATACAAGACGTTTTTGGTAGGTGCGAAGCTAAGACCGTCGGTTCTGGACAGGGACGATCACATCAGATCCCAGTTCAAGTTAAAGGGAATTGATGGAATAAAGACAAGCATTACACGAGAGCTGGCCAAACAATTTTCTCGTAAAGCCAACAAAAGGCAAAACCAGGCCGAGCCGGACCTAACTTTGACAGTCGATTTTAAGACAGAATCCTGCGAGGCTCACTCTAAATCGCTTTATTTCTCAGGAAGATACACAAAATCAACTCGCGACATTGCGCAAAAACAGAAACCATGTTCAAATTGCCTTGGTAAGGGATGCGTTAGCTGCAATAGGCACGGCATGACAGAGTTTGACAGCGTAGAGGGCATTATCTGCAAGTATTTTTTTGACAAGTTAGGCGCAGCCCAGGCAAAGATAACTTGGATTGGCGGAGAGGACACTACAAGCCTTGTCTTGGGCAAAGGAAGGCCGTTTTTTACTAAGCTTCTAAACCCAAAGAAAAGAAAACTCACACTTTCAAAGACAATTTCCTCTGGCAAAATCAAAATCCATAACCTCAAACAAATACCCAAGATTCCGCAGGGGCCTATCCCATTTCTATCCAAAGTAACACTTTACATCACTGCAGAAAATCCGATCACCCCAGATAGTCTTGCAAAGCTTGATGGGCTTGCAGACAACACGATTGCTATCTATGAAAAGTCAGGCAAACGATCGGAAAAGAAAATCCACTCTGTAAAACATGCGTTGACGTCACCAAATTCCTTTACATTGGAGCTAACAATTGATGGGGGAGTTCCACTAAAGCATTTTGTGTATGGCGATAACATTTTTCCAAATGTCTCTGATCTGATTTCAATAAAATGCACTCTAGAGAAATTTGATTTTGACCAAATACATATACGCTAAGGCTTTTTACATGTCCCGCCAGAGTCATACCGTTGGATCAGCTAGTAAAGGTAAGGGAGGCATACCAAAAAGGAATTCTGCCTCAGAACATACATGCTACAATAAACGAGAGATTTGAGCTCGTAACTGAGGGAATAACGCGAATCGAAAAAGCTTCCGGTGCAAAATATCCGATATCCTACGTAGAGCCGTCTGTAATTTTGACTAGCGGCTCAGACATGTCGTTTCAATACGGAATTTTATTTGCAAGGACGATTCCTGTGTTCTTTGAGGAAAAATTTCAGGTAATGATCCAGATTTCTGCGCCGCTTGTGGCGTTTGGTCTCAAGGGAACAATTCATGCCATTTTGGCGCATGAATTTTTGCATTATATAGAATTGATTCGCAAAATATCTAAGATGGAATTACTATCCGACGAGATATCCTCGAATTTATTTGAGAGTACATATGCCGATAGTACAAGATTATTTGAGCCACGGGCGGTATTCTCAGACCAAACCCTGCTTACACACATTACAAAAAAGTTTCCTACCGGGTTTAAGGACTATAAGCTGGAAGACAAGACGGAAAAACTCTGGATTGCAAAACAACTCCCAGTCACAAACGTGGCACTTGATTCCAACACTGTAAAACTTTCTGCAGAATCCATGTCAAAGGTTACAATAGACACATTGTTGTTGCAAAAAATCCGAGAATACGAAGATAAGGAATCCAAACTGCGAAAAAAGACACTCTACTGATTAAACTCAGTCAGACCGCACTTGCCGCAGGTCTTTCTGTTTTTGTGCTCTGACATGAACACACCCTTTCCACATCGTGAGCAGATTTTTCTGATCTTAGTTGCGTTGTCGCCTACAATTTTATAGTATGCTGCAACGCCGGTTGACTTTGCTGCCTTTTTTTTGTCTGCCATTATGAGCTAGCCTCTGCTGGTGTTTCTGCAGGAGCCTCTTCTTTTGGAGCGGCTGCCGCAATTGCTGCCTTAATCTTGTCTAGTCTCTTGAAAATGGTTGGGTTGACCTGTTTTTTTGCCAACGCTTCATCGTCATAAACATAAAAAGTTCCCCGGACAGTTGGTCTGCCTGAGTGGCTTTTCATAGAAATTGGTATGATTATCTTACCGTCAAGCTTAAACTGCTTTGAAATCATGTCTGCGGCGTCTAGCTTTTTGAGCTTGCCTGCCAAGCCTGGAAACTCGCACACTATCTCTCTTCTTGAGAGAAACGTATTGTTTACATCGCTTACTACTTGCATAGACATGTATTCTTGCCTCGTTTTTCTATTTCATATAAACCATTACTGGAAATTCGCGAAGAGATTTAAGAAAATTCAGCATTTGTCAATTGTTGGACAGATTCATGCTGCATCTGAGGAACACTGGATTTTCTCCATCCGATACAAGCCAGCTTTTGATGCAAGCTAGAAGCCTTGGAAAAGACTGTACAATACGCGACTGCCGGGTCTCTACAAAATACGTCGAGTTTGACGTATCAATTGACAAATCAAAAATGGATGAGCTGGTTGGTAATCTAAAACCAATTGCGCCTCTGGATCACGCAAGGCTGGCAATAGCAGAACATATCCCAAAGGAAGAGGCAATCCAGCAAGGTGTTTCTTACTTTAATGACGAGCGGTTCTGGGAGGCGCACGAAGTTCTGGAAGGAGTCTGGAAGAAATGCTACGAGGATGAAAAAGACCTAGTTCAGGGAATTATTCTGGTAGCTGCAGCCTTTGTACATTTCCAAAAGGATGAAAATTCTATCTGTCTTTCTGTTTTGGGTCGGGCCAGTGATAAGCTAAAAAATTCTTCTGGATCATACCATGGAATCAATATGGATTTGATTAGACAAAAGCTGGATGCAATTAGAGATTCTGGGAAAATTTTGCTGTTTACTATATGATCATCTGGATTGCCGTCTTGACTACCTGAGCGCCTTCAAGCAGTCCAATACTTCCTATTTTTGCATTGTTTTCCGTGTATCGCGTGGTGTTGTCCTTTTTGACCATGTCTCCTGAAACCAAGACCGGAACAGGATCGTCAGAGTGACCCTTATTGATACATGGAGTGGAATGATCAGCAGAGACAACAATTGCGACCTTGCCAGTATCGATGTTGTCTAGCAAAGTACCAAAGAACCTCTTGTCAATTTCCTCAATATTTTTCATTTTCCCAATTGCATCGCCGTCGTGGCCAAACTCGTCAGGTCCCTTTAGATGTACGTAGATAGCATTTTCTGTCTCCATTGCCTTTGCTGCAACGCGGGCCTTTTCCTCATAGTCTGTCAGGCCTCCCGCGCTAAATGTGCGCATCTTGAGTACTTCAGCTATGCCGATTTCTACTGGCATGTCAACAATACAGGAAAATCTCATTGAATACAAGTCGTTGATTGGCACTACCTTTGGGTAGTGGTTGCCCGCATCGCGAAGTAAAATAGAGTTTAGAAGCTTCTTGCCCTGCAATTTTCTATTCTTGTTTGTCTCACTCTCTCGTAAAATCTTGAGTGATTGTTCTGTGAATTCATTTATCAACTTGGCAGTCAATTCGGAATTAGGCAGCTGATTTAGAGGAAGACATCGCTCTATTTTGAGATAGTCGCCTACAGCTTTTGCGATTCCCATACCGTCCACCCGCGAATATGCAGGATCGGTGTTTGTTATATCTGATGATAACTGCTTTCCCTCACAGCGAATCCTGACTACCACTCGATGCCCAATTGTGGGCGCAACTACTACCGATGCGCCAGGATCTGAGAATTTTATTTTATTTTCAATTTCCCTTGATACTTTAAGTGCGTCTTCTTTTTCGATTTTGCGTCCGGCGCGCCTGTCTACTATGATATCAGAATCATCTAATGTTGCAAAGTTTCCGCGCAAAGCTAGGTCGCCATCCTCAAAGTCAATTCCAGTTCCTATTGCCTCTATTACTCCGCGTCCTGCGTATTCCGAGTGCTGGAACTTGTAGCCAAGCATATTGAAAACTGCAATGTCCGATTCCGGTGCAATTCCCTTTCCTACTGATATGACTTCCCCCATTGCGCCGTTTTTTGTCATTTTGTCTAGATTTGGTGTCTGTGCATAATCAAGCGGGGTTGTGTTTTTCAGATCCGGATGTGGTAGATCCCCGACTCCATCAAGCAAAACGTAAACCATTTTGACTTTGAAATTGTCCGCCAAACCAAATCCCCTTTTGAAATCTGATCCAAGATCACTTTAAACTTTCAGCTGACCCAAAATCAATTCGCGATCCTTGAAAAGGTTTTATGATACACGTATTCATAGTATCGAATATGGGGAGCATGCGAAAGGACTACATCTCTGAACGATTTGTAATTGTCTCCCAAAATGACGATAAAGTCATCGATTCAAAAAAATGCCCCTTTTGTCCTGGAAACGAATCTATGACAAACCCATCATTGTTGTCGCTTGTTGCCAAAGACGGAATGCTGCAAAGACTCCAGGACTCTGAGGACAACTACGTTGAGAACTGGACGGTTCGTGTCTTTGAGAGCAAAAATGCGGCAGTCACAGTTGCGGCAGAAAACTCATACAGCGAGCGACCTCTTTATTCCGAGCCAGCATACGGCTACCACTATATTGTTGTGGCGTCTGAAAAGCATAAGGAATCTCTGGCAACAATATCTGTAGAACAGTGGTCCAATATCCTAGTCGTAATCCAGGATAGGTTAAGATGGTTGTACACCCAGCGTGGTGTTACATACGTTTCAATTTACATCAACCATGGTAAGGAGGCAGGAAGTGTAACGGCGCACCCGCACATCAACATGGTGACATTTTCCACAATTCCACCACTAATAGAATCCGAGGCGGAATCCTCGCATAGGATCCTTAACGAAAAGGGAGCCTGTCCGCTATGTCAGACGGTAAACACCGAGACTGGCGGACCAAGGCAGGTGCTTCAGACTGAAGGGTTTTTGGCTTTCTGCCCGTGGGCCCCATCACACCCATACGAATTCTGGATTTGCCCAAAAAAACACACTACAAGTTTTTCAAAGATAACCCAAAAGGAAATCAATGATCTTTCTCTGATTTTACGGGCAACACTTGGCGGACTCTCAAACTCGCTCAAAAATGTCTCGTATAATCTAGCGTTCCATCTGTCGCCGGAAAAGAAAAACAGTAGACAGATCCACTGGCATATTGAGGTATACCCGCTCACATCTGCATGGTCTGGCCTGGAACGCGGATATGGTGTGTTCCTCAACTCGATTACGCCGGAAAAAGCGGCGGAGCAATTGGGTGCCGCATGCAGAAAAGAACTTGCAGGCCTAGTTGGGATAATCTAACCGTTTATTTATCTAAAATCATTTTTGTGTATTATGGCGGGAATTGAAAAATATATTGCGATTGCATCGCTTGGACTCTTTGCAATGTTTGCAGGGGAAGTCAACGTATTTTACAATTACCTGACAAACCCAAACGTAGAGACGGAACCAGAGGCAAAATTGCTAATGTACATGTCAATTGGCGTAGCACCTGCATCCGTGATGGCAGGTACTGCGTTTATCATGTCAAAAAGATATGGCTCGCGACAAATAGGAATGCTGATTGTTGCAGGCGGCGCAGTATTGCTAGTTGGAATGATAATTGCAAACTCGATCGTGCCAAGAATCGATGTTAACTATAGAATCTCAACTGTTGAGCTGGTCCCGCCATTGTTCATGTGGATCTCTATTGCGGTAATGGTAGCAGGCGCCGTACTGTTCAGGACAAAAAAGCGACCAATCAAGGAATTCTTCTAGTGGTCGTATCGCATTCCATTTGAATGCCTAGTAAAGCCCAGCTTTTCATAGAATGGCTTGATAATATCATCGCAGTCCAGAATGGTTTTGTAGCAGCCTTGGCTTTTTGCATAATCCAACACTGCACGAATCATTATCACACCCATTCCCTTTGACTGGAATTCCTTTGAGACCACAACATCCTCAATGTGGCCTACCTTACCACCGTCATGGATGAATTTTTGCTCAATTAGGAGTGTCGTGGAGCCGATTATCTTTCTATTATACTCTGCAACAAAAATCACATGGTCTGGGTTTTTGCCTATATTCTCTAGGATCCGCCTTGCCTTTTTTCTGTCAATATTACTTGCTATTCTAAGTGAGTCAAGCGACTCTAGGAACCCATTGTCAAGATCCGACTCGATGATTCTGCGAACTAGAATATCAGACATTAAATCTTGCCAAGCTTTTCCCTAAATTCTTGATGTGCCTTTTTGTAGGATGCTCTGTCTCCAATGTCAATAAACCCATTTTTGATGATAAAGCTGCCGATGTCCTTTTTCCTAGC
Source organism: Nitrososphaerota archaeon (assembly GCA_016872055.1). NCBI lineage: Archaea > Thermoproteati > Nitrososphaerota > Nitrososphaerota archaeon. The sequence continues at coordinate 258,522 of VHBH01000001.1, read as the reverse complement.
AAGTGCCTTCTTGATGACGTCATCCATTCCGTATGGCTTTGCCTGGGGAATGTACGAGAAAACTCCGGGCTCCATAGCATAACACCCGATGTTGATGTTTGCCTTGATCTCTGGCTTTTCATTCCATGCCGTTACCTTGCCAGACTTGGCAGTCTCTATTATTCCGTATTTTAGGTTGGTCTTGTACTGGTGAAGACTCATTGTGATAAATGATTTTTTTACCTTATGCTGTGCAATCATTTTTTTAAGATCAAAGTTAAACACGGAATCCCCATAAACACACACAAAAGTATCATCGACAAATGACTCGGCGGTCTTTAGCTGACCAGCAGTGGCAAGTGGCCTGTCTGCAATTGCATATTCTATTTTGACTCTAAATCTGGATCCGTCTTCAAAATAATCCTCGATTGTCTTTCTCAGATAGCTGACACACAGAACAATTTCGTCGACCTTGTTGCACCGAAGCCATTCTATAAGGTGCTCTAGCAGTGGTTTTTCTCCCAGTGGCAACATTGGCTTTGGCAAAAACGTAGTGTATGGCTGAAGTCGCGTTCCGAGACCGCCTGCCAGAATTACTGCCTTCATAAAATTATACCAAAATACCAAGTATTTATGCACAATTACACAAAGATCTTTGCGCCTGCTACTAGAGATTTTTTGCCAGTTTCTGCAATACATCGGATGGTGTGGTGCCAAAGACAATGATCATTGGCTCTTTTCCAAAATCTCCCCTGTGATATATGATGTCTGGCGGGGTTGAGAGATTTTGTATTGCTTGGCCGACTCCCCAAGATATGGATGAGTTTTCTTTTTTCCTGTTGGATTTTGGTTCCTGCAGTCTGTTGTAGCTTGCAATCTTTAACCTAGATCTCGCGAACTTTTTGATTGTGGCCTCGTCGTATTTTATGTTGACAGCAGATCTTATCTCGGGAAATTTTTTCTGCATTGTAAGAACAGCAGTTGCCACGTGTCTTGAGCCTCCATATTCCAGGCTTCCGGCTGTTATGGCTTGGACACCTGCCCGTACAATTCTGCCAGAGATTCCCAAAACATCCGAGCCAGTCCTTGCCTTTGGTCTTGCAAAGACAAAGTTTGTCTGGCATTCTGGAATATGGGTATGGATTTCCTTTAGGTTTTCAAATTTTTTAATAGACTCTGCAAGCTCGGACTGGATTTGATCCTGACCAGGCCTTGTAATTTTTAATCCGCGGCCAAGTCGCCGTGCGGATTTTATGGAATCATACGTGAACTGTTTTGCAAATATGGAGGAATCAAAAATGTTTTTTTTCCTTGCAATGTGTGATGATACCGCAATGGCAAAATTGCACCCGCTACCGTGGTTTTGCACAGGCAGTTTTTTGCCCGGAATTGACTGGTGTCTTGTCCCGTCAAAGACGAAATCGCTGACTTTACCCTTCTCGAGGGCGTGGCCGGTTATTATGATGTTTTTAGCGCCAAGCTTGGTCATTGCCTTTGCAGCCAAAAGCAAGTCAGATTGTTTTTTGATTTTTACGCCTGAAATCAGTTCTGCTTCAGCAACATTTGGGGTTATAGTATTGCAAATTGGGATTAGTTTTTTTAGCTCAGAGATTGCATTTTTTTTTAGCAATACCCCACCAGTAGTGGATTTTATGACTGGGTCCAATATTATTGGAATCTTGGCGTTTTTCAATTTGGCATGAATTGCCTTGATTGCGGCAATATCGTACACCATCCCTACCGTGATTACATCCACATCAAAATCTGACAAGACAGAATCAATCTGCATTCCAATTGATTTTGCCGAGACGGGCTCTACATGGCTGAACTGCTTGGAGTTTTGTGCAGTGATTGCAGTAATTACGGAAAAACAATTTGCGCCAAGCACATGCGCTGCTAATATGTCGGCTTGTATTCCTGCACCAGAAGATGGATCAGAGCCGCCAATTACCAAAATATTCATTGAGATTTCATGGAGATTCTCTGAATTATAGTATTTGTAGTTCATTCTGCCTACTGTTTAAATCTAGACTCGGCCTAATGGTATCATGGGAACTCAGCTAGCTGCAGCACGTCGTGGTGTTATAACAGACGAAATGAAACAAGTGGCAAAAGACGAGGGAGTAACTCCAGAGTGGCTACGTTCTAGAATGGCAACCGGCTCGATTATCATTCCTGCAAATAATGTTCGACCGCAAAAAGTACACCGAGTCGGAATCGGCAAAGGCCTCAAGACCAAGGTCAACGTAAACATTGGCACATCTACACTAAAAGTTAATCTAAACGAGGAAATTGAAAAGGCGCAAATGGCAGTAAAGCACCATGCTGATACTATCATGGATCTGTCAGATGGTGGAGACGTTGGAGCAATTAGGCGCGCTTTGCTAGAGGCCGCACCAATCACATTTGGTACGGTGCCAATTTACGAGGCATACAACCATGGGGTTGAAAAGCACAAAAACCCACTAGATATCACCGAGGATGATTTTCTAAATGCGTTTGAGAACAATGCAAAAGACGGCGTAGACTACACCACAATACACTCTGGCATAACAAAGGAAATCGCCAAGAGAATACTCAAGGTTCAGCGATATGGGGGAGTTGTGAGCAAGGGCGGAACAATCACTGCCGCCTGGATGCTAAAATACGACAAGGAAAATCCATACATTACTCATTATGATTATCTGATGGAACTTGCAAAAAAATATGACGTGACGTTTAGCCTTGGCGACGCACTGCGACCGGGATCAATTTTGGATTCACATGACGAGCTACAGGTGCAGGAAATGATAAACATCTCAAGGCTGACAAAGCAAGCGCACGAGCAAGACGTTCAGGTAATGGTTGAAGGCCCAGGACATGTTCCGCTAAACGAGGTTGCAGCAAACGTCAGGCTTGCAAAATCACTTATTGGAGATGTTCCGTATTATGTGCTGGGACCATTGGTTACAGATATCGCATCTGGCTATGACCATATCTCCAGTGCAATAGGTGCCGCAATTGCCGCAAGTGAGGGAGTCGACCTCTTGTGCTATCTGACTCCTGCAGAACACCTTGCATTGCCAAATGCACAAGAAGTTCGGCAGGGATTGATTGCTTACCGAATTGCAGCACATGCGGGAGACCTAGTAAAGCTGCGCGACAAGGCAATCATATGGGACACAAAGATGACAGAAGCAAGAAGAACCCTTGATTGGGAAAAACAAATCGCCCTGTCCATTGATCCTGAAGAGGCAGCTAGAATACACAACAGGACAGGCCAGCATACTGGCAACAACGTCCCCTGTACAATGTGTGGCGGGGCATGCGTCTATTTGATGCTGCCACAGCAAAGAAAGTACGTCAAAGAAAACGAAAACCTACAGCAAGTTGAGTAGGACTTCATCCAGGTTTGGCACTGTCTCATACTGGTTTATCTCGTTGGGATTAATCCACTTATAGGATGAGTTTTCCCAGTTTAGCTGGACCTCCGTAGTCTCCATTTTAAACAAGAACGGAAAGATGTGCCACTGGTGGTTTGGATATTGTGGAGATGATACTGTCATGTCCTTTCCTGCCTTGAGAAGCTCTATTGATTCTGGTTTTGCGCCAATTTCTTCGAAAATCTCTATCTTTGCTCGATGTAGTGGTTCCTCTCCACACTCTATTATTCCGCTTACTGCGCCCCACAACCCTTTCATGGATTTTACGTGGTTGCTTCGTTTTAGGATGAGGATTTTTTCCTGCGATACCACAAAGGATGTTACTATTTTTGTAGAACGCATCACTTTTCGATTGCGTTGATCATTGTATTTAGTTTCTTGTAGGACTCTTCAAGGTTCGAGTTCTTTGCCAAGTTTTCCTGAACTGTTCTAATGTATGTGTTTATTTCCTCTGACTTTCCCTCCTGAATAGCAGTCAGTAGTCTTCCAACGTCCTTCCAGAATTCCTCCGCGGCTCTTCTGATTTCTGGATTTGATATTATTGTTTCAATCAGCTCAGTTGATTCCGTCATGATGCTTTCTGAGAGAATCTTTTGAATCTTGAATGTGGTGCCGGACATGCGCTCTGTCAGGGAAATCTTGTCATCCTTGGATAGAATATTTGCAAATGCCAGATTCACAAGGTGTGTTAGGCCGAGTATGATTGCTATTTTTTTGTCGTGCTCTATTGCATCTATCGTGACAAAGTTTGCGCCCTCAAAGAGTGATTTTACAAGTGCAAGCTCTTTTTTTGCATCCTTGATTGGAATAGATATGATATTCTGCCCCTTGATCTTTTTTGCGCCTGGGCCAAACATTGGGTGAATGCAAACTGGGTTTATCTTTGATGGAATTTTCAATAATGCGGCTGCTGTCTTTGCCTTTTGCGATGTTATCTCTATAAGAAATGATTCTCGCTTCATCTCCTTTGCAATCAGTCTGATTATCTCTGGTGTGCGTCTCGTTGGTGTGCATAATAGTACCAAGTCGGCGTTGAGAACTGCACCGACTAAAGATGTCGCCTTTTTGACTGACTTGTCAGTGATTGGTGCCTCCGAATCAAAACCGATTACCTCGTAGCCAATTGATGCAAAATACTTGGTAAACCATTGGCCCATCTTACCACCTGCGCCCAAAACAGTGATGCTTTTTTTCATCTATTATTCCTCAGAACCTCATGTAATATCATCATTCCCTTCTTTAGGCTGCCTATGTCCTGACATGCAGATATCCTGATGAATCCCTTGTAATCGCCAAACCCGTCCCCAGGTGCTACGGCAACACCATGGTCTAAAAGTTTGTTGGTGAACTCTAGCCCATCAAATCCAGGCTTATCTATTTTGGCAAAAAGGTACATTGCGCCGTCTGGATTGACAAACTGCAAACCCATTTTCTTTGCCTCATCTAACAGTACATTGATTTTTGATTTTACTATCATTGCGTTCTGTGTAGTATCTGTTTCTAGTGCTTTTAGTGCCGCATACTGGATTGGCTCTGCGACATTTGTAATGCATAACGCTTGAAGCTTAACCATTTTTTCAATTATTTTTGGATCCGTGACGGTGTAGCCGATTCTCAGGCCTGTCATTGCGTGTGATTTTGAAAATGACTGTATCACAATTGACTTTGGATAATTGTTTGATAGAATCGACTTCCATTCTGAAAACGCATATTCGGAATAAATCTCGTCAGATAAAACATACAGATCTCGCCTTTTTGCCAGCTCCATGATCTGGTCCTGCAATTTTGGCGAGAGCACCTTACCTGTAGGGTTGTTTGGATAATTCAGGACTATCATCTTTGTGTTAGGGTTGACGGTGTTTTCTATTTCGGAAATGGATGGTTCCCAGTTGTTCTCTAGTGTGGTTGCTATTGTCCTGACCTTTACTCCGGCGTTTGCTGCGCAGTCTCGGTATGCAGGCCATGCGGGTTCTATTACAATGATCTCATCGCCTGGGTTTAACAGAGTAGAGATTGCCGAAAATACTGAAAATCTTCCGCCTGGTGAAACTAGGATGTTTTCAGTTTTGATTTGAGCGCCAAATTTTTTAGTACAATATTTCGCCAGTGCCTCTCGCAGTTCTGGCATGCCGAGTGCCGGACCATACCTTACTAGGCCCTTATCGTATGCTTCGGCTAGTGCGGATTTTACTATTGGCGATGGCATAAAGTCCGGCTCGCCCACCTCCATGTGGATTATCTTCTTGCCTTGCTGCTCAAGTGTCTTTGCCTTGAGAAATATTGTCAGGTGCGTTTGTTTTCCGTCTAACTGGACTTTTACCGACTCGTTTAGGAGGAAATTTAGGAATTTTATACCAATGGACTCGTCCAGCCCTATTTCGTTGCAGAGATTTATGACCTCCACACGAAGTTGTCCTTCTCTTCCTTCATCAAATACATGTAGTCCGGAGCTTTTTTTGATCTCGCCTATCTGCTTTGCTACGTCGGTTCGCTCCTTGAACAGCTTGAGCATTTGCATTGTGATTTCGTCTATTTTGCTTCGGAGCTGGTCAATGTTTGACATTTTCTATAAAACCGGCTTGATGAATCCGCCGATGAGCGCATGATCAGCTAATACCAATGACACCAGCGAGTCCACCACTGGGGGAGCCCTTGGGACAACACATGGGTCGTGCCTTCCCTGCACTTGCAGTAATGCCGGCTTTTTTGTCTTGATGTCTATTGTTGATTGTTTTTTTGCAATCGATGATGCGGGCTTGAATGCCACTCTCATTGTAATTGGCATTCCGGTGGACAGTCCACCTAGGATTCCCCCTGCATTGTTTGTCTTGGTGTATACCCTGCCTTTTTTTGAAATGTATGGGTCATTGTTTCGTGAACCGTATAATTCTGAACCTGCAAAGCCTGATCCAAACTCAACTCCCTTGACAGATGGAATTGAGTAGATTGCCTTTGCAATGTCTGATTCTAGTGAACTAAATATGGGCTCGCCGAGGCCCACTGGGAGATTTGTTGTTGTGGATTCGATGATTCCGCCAAGCGAGTCGCCGCTTTTTCTTGCAGATAAAATTGCTACTCGCATTTTTTCCGCAGTCTTTGGGTTTGGGCATCGGACCTCGTTTTGGTAAATCACATTTTTCATTTTAGAGTCGAACTTTTCGCTCATGGAGATTTTTCCAATTTTTACCGTATAGGAATTGGTTTCAACGCCAAGTGATACTTTGAGCAGCTTTCTTGCAATTGCACCACCCATCACATGCGTGGCAGTGAGTCTTCCTGAGAACCTGCCGCCACCACGATGGTCGTTATATTGGTTATATTTTATAAGCGCCGGATAGTCAGAGTGGCCCGGCCTCATCTTTGTTATCAAGTTGTCATAATCGCGAGAATGCTGGTCCTTATTCCAAATTATCATTGCAATGGGGGCACCTGTAGTATGGCCGCGGAAAACGCCTGAGAGAACTTCAACAATATCACCTTCCTTTCGCTGTGTCGATACTAGGGACTGTCCTGGCTTTCTTTGGTCAAGCATTTTTTGAATATCTTTTTCTTCCAGTTCCAGGCCTGCTGGACATCCATCAAGAACAGCTCCTATGCATCTACCGTGACTTTCACCAAAACTAGTGAGTACTAGTCTCTGACCAATAGAGCTGCCCGCCATTAGTAAAAAATTAGCATCTGATGCTTATAACCTATATCGTTGCAATTTTTGCTCCGACTCGATTCATATCTGCAACAAAGCTTGGATATGACACATCAACTGATTCTGGGTCTGATACTGTGCACCCTCCAACATACATGCCGGCAATGCAAAACGCCATGAACAATCTATGGTCGTCTTCTGAATTTAGCTCAGCTCCCCTTAGTATTGTTGGCGGGTTGATTATCATGCCATCTTCTTTTTCTATTATTTCTAGGCCTAGTTTTTTTAACTCCCTGACAAGAATTGCTATTCTGTCAGTTTCTTTGTATCTTGCATGCTTTACATTGTATAGTTCCAGTGGTGTTTCGCATTTTAGTCCAAGGATTGCCAGTGGCGGCAACAGGTCTGGAGTGTTGGATAGATCAAACCTTCCACCTGAAAGCCTTTCTGGGCATTTTACCTTAATTGCATTATTGTTAAGTGAGACGTCCGCGCCCATTTTGCTCAAAATGTCAATTATTGCCTCATCACCCTGTGCCAACTCCCCAATTGAAACATTGACTGTTAGCTTTTCCCCTACCATGGCGGCAGCCGACAATAACAATGCGACACTGGAAAAGTCAGACGGAATTGAAATTGTGGCATGCTTGTATTCCTGAGGAGCAATGTGGTATTTTTTGTACGGAGTAATTACTTCTACTTCGACGTCGAACTTTTTCATTGTGAATATTGTGGCATCCAAGTATGGCTTTGATACCATCTCTGATGAAATGTTGATTGTAATTCCGTTTTCTGTCAGTGGCGATGCAATGAATAATGCAGATATGAATTGGCTTGATATGTTTCCCGGAATTGATATTTTGCCTCCCTTGATGCTGCCGGATATTTCTATTGGGGGCCTGCCATCATTTGATTTGCATTTTGCGCCAAGCGATTCCAGCGCATCAAGTAACGGCTTCATAGGTCTCTTGACAAGGGACTCATCACCGGTAAGTGTTGTGTTGGCATCGCGCAGAGCAGAAATTGCTGACGCTATTCGTATGGTGGTTCCAGAATTTGATGCATCAAGTGTTAGATCTTCTTTTTTAAATTTTGATATTCCTTTTATCTTGAGGTTGCTGCCTGCTTCTGTGATTTCTGCTCCAAGCTGCCTGCAGATCTCTATTGTTGCGTTTGTGTCCCTTGACCTTAGGACGTTTTTGACTAAGCTCTTTCCGTTTACCAATGATGCCAAAAAGATTGCCCGATGCGTGTAACTCTTGTTCGGGGGACACGACATAGTCCCACCGAGCCTTGACTGCTCTACCTTACACTTCATGAACTTCGGCCCGCCGGTTGTTGATTTCTGCTAGCATGATTGCCCCCTCATGCTCTGAGAAGACCTTTTTTATTTTTGGTGCATTGCTTTTTTTTACTATTGCTGCAATGGATGGCCCGTTTCCTGACACCGATGCCCCAAGTGCACCGTTTTCAATCAATAAGGAGATTATTTTTGGATCAGAGTTTAGGACAGCAGATGTTGCATATCCGTTTAGGGTCATTGCATTCCAATAGTCGCCGTTTTTTGCAAAATTCCACGCTCGCTCAAATATGGTATCAAGCACCTTGAGCTGCTTTACATTTCCTCGCTTTCTTGACTTTGGTACAAACACTACTGCGACAAGATTTGCCGGCGTCTTGTCTGATCTTATTATCTTACGGGCCTTGTTGTCTGTGACCTGGATTCCGCCAAAATAACACGCAGATGCATCGTCGTATGCGCCAGTCATGCTCACCTTTGTGGCAAGCGATGCGTCAATGCCTGCGTTTAGGACTTGGGAATCCGTGTAATTTGAATTGAATAATTTGTGGCATGCAAGCGATATCACAGATGAAATTGCGCTGGAGCTTTTGAGGCCATATCCTGTCGGAATTTCTGATTGGAGTGCGATTGTTATCTTGTTTTTTTCCAGCTGTTTTTTTGGCACTACAAGTTCGATTACCTTGTTTACAAGACGCGAGCTGGTGTTTTTGTTGTATAGCTGTAAATCAATTCCTCTTCCTTCAGATGTGGATACTATCGCTTCTACTTTTGCCGTTATCCCAAGTGTTGCACCCTTCCATGTGGCAATTGCATTTACCAGCGAAATTGCGCCGTTTACTGTTGCCTTTACCTTCATCTAAAATCCTCCAAGTAAGACCTTTTTCATTGCATCGTATGGAGCCTGGACTTTGTGCCATATTTGAAATGCTAGGACAGCTTGTGCTAGGAGCATCTCATATCCGTAGATTATTGTAGCGGAATTTTTCTTTGACTGCTGGATCAGGTCTGTGTTCATTGGCATGTATATGATGTCATATACGACGTGATTTGCGTTTATTGCACCTGTGGGGATGGGGCTTGACTCGTTTTTTAGTCCGATTGAGGTTGCGTTTATGACAAACTTGTATTTTGAGACATCAATATTTTGCAGTGTGATATAATCAGAATCTATACCGAGGTTGGATGCAAATTCTGATAGGGCTTGCGCGTTTTGTAATGTTCTGTTTGAAATGGTGATTTTTTTTGCCTTTTCCTTTGCAAAGCCTGCAACTATTGCTCTAGCAGCACCACCTGAACCTAGTACCAAGACTGACTCTCCGGAAATCCCAATATTTCTTTTCTTGATTGGCTCTAGGAATCCATCGATGTCTGTGTTGTAGCCTGTGAGCTTTCCGTTGTCATTGGATACTGTGTTTGTTGCGCCAATCATCCTGCATTCCGGACTTGTATCATCCAGATACTGCATCATCTCTATTTTATGAGGAATGGTAACATTGAATCCAACAATTTTAATTTGGCGCAATGACTCGGTTCCCTCTTTAAGCTCGCCCCTTGGAATTCTGTATGCGATATAGGTGCAGTCCAGGTTTAGCGCCTTGAATGCAGCATTGTGAATGCTAGGTGACAGCGAATGCTCTATTGGATCTCCTATCACTGCGAATGTTTTGACCATTGTTATTTCTGCAGGGATTGCAGCGATTTAATCTCATCTAAGCTGAACTGGCCAGGTGCCACCGGTTTGCCAATTGAGACGTAGGTGTATAGGGCACCTAAATGCAGACACAAAATTCTTGATATTCTGCCATGATCACCCATTGCAAATGCGATTAGGCCCGCGCTTTGTTTTTTGTACAGCGACAGCACCGTTGCGGCATCCTTGATTGACTTTGCAGTAGTTACTATCTTGATGTGTTTAGAGACCTTTTTCATTTTTTGATATCTTTGGTGTAGTATTGCAGCAGATGGAGTTCCATGAAAATCGTGCCATGACACCAAAATCTGTGTCTTTGTTTTTTTGATGTAATCTACTAGATCCTTACTAGCTGTAGAAAATTCCAAATCCACAAAATAAGGGTTGTATTCTGCGATTAATTTTAGAATGGAGATGCGCTCTTTTTCTGTACCCTGGAATCTTCCACCCTGGCTTTTTGGGCGCAGAGTAAAGACGCATTGTTTGTGGTATTTTTTTGTGATCTCCAGCGCTCTGGGGATGTCTTTTGGGGCAAGAAAATCAAATCGAATCTCGGCATAGTCAGATTTTTGCAGCGCGCCTTTGAGCATGGATAATACCTTGACTGGTCTAGTCTCTGCGATGCTAACACATGTCTTGTATGCCATTTATTTTTCTAAAATGTATTCGTCTGCCACTTCCATTCCAAAGTGCCTGCCTGTTGCACTCTTTGCATGCACAAGAACGGTGTCGCCCTTTTTGAGGTGAGTAACAGAGACTAGGTTTCCGCCCGGCCTTACAAATCGGATTGTCTCTGCATCCTGAGCTATAATTCCACCTATCTCGTCTCCTATTTCGGCTTTTATCATTAGCATTGGACGTCGCTCAATTTTAGAGCGACCTACGGTTGCACGTCTTGCCTTGCCATGAGAGTTAATCACCAACACCTCAGCACCGGTCTCTAGTTCTGAGAGATATTTCGTGGTTCCGTCAGGAGATATTGTATAACAGTGGACAGCTCCCGCATTAACTCTGAACGGCCTAGGTGATGTAAATGAAGAACCGACTGACTCGTTATGGACTAGAAACAGGAAATTCGATCTAGAGCCAATCAGCATTCCCTCTCCTTTGTGAAGCATTGATGCGGTATCTATGCATACTCGCTCACCGTCTCCTACTTCTTTGATTTCGATTATCTTTGCCTCTACCATTTCAAATGTTGATGTACCAAGATACACCATTGCCTCTTTTACTTCGGATATTGTACTTGCTTCGAATATTACTCCGTCCACTCCAATCTCTAAAATGGAAAACATTTTGCGCACTTCCTCAGGTGTCCTTGCAAGAGCAAAGATTTCAGTATGGATTTTGTGCAATTTTGCGATGATATTTTCCAGCGGAATTATTTTCCAGTCTACCACCTCAATTATAACAAAGTCTAGGCCTTTTTTTGCCTCGGAAAATATCTTTTCAATGTCACTGTTTGATAGTACCTTGAATTTTTTACCTGCTTTTTTGCCCTTGGGTTTTTGAGCGTCTTTTTCCAATACTACGAGATTTGCAGCAGAAGAAGGATAGATTGAGGCAAGCTTTGACTTTGGCGGGATTGCCTTGGGTTCGGCGTATACGACTCTGACTCCCTCTGATTCTAGGCTTGATAGAAATTTGGATAATCCGGACTTGCCTACCTTTGGCAAGATGATTAGCTCTCTATTTTTTTGCAATTCTTTTTGCTGCTTCTTTTGCAGTTTCCTTTCTGAAAATGATTCCAGCCAGAGCGTCGACTATTTTGTCTGGGTTTTTGTGTGCAAAAATGTTACGGCCGTATGTTACGCCCTTGGCTCCAGCCTTAATTGCATCCTCTGTCATTTGGAGTACATCCTCGTCTGTCTTGGCTTTTGGCCCGCCTGCAATTACAATCGGCACTGGTGTACTTTTGACTATTTTTGCAAACGAATCGATATCGCCAGTGTATAGTGTTTTTACAATGTCTGCCCCAAGCTCTGCGCCAATTCTTGCTACGTGGCCCACAATTTCTGGGTCGTGTGGATTTTTAACATTCTCACCTCTCGGGTACATCATTGCTAACAATGGCATGTTCCACTTGTGGCACTCCGATGCAGTCATTCCTAATTGTTCTAGCATTTCTGGCTCTTCCTTTCCTCCAACATTGATGTGGAGTGATACTCCGTCTGCTCCCAGTCTGAGTGCTTCCTCTACGGTTCCAGATAACATCTTTCGATTTGGCGACATGGAAAGTGACGTACTAGATGAATAATGCACTAGAATTCCTATTCTTGCTGGCTTTGGTAATGTCTTGAGAATTCCTTTATTGATTATAACGCTGGTCAAACCCTTTGTCTCGCATTGTGCTATTATTCTTGCTGGACTTTCTAGGCCTTCAATTGGGCCACTTGATATTCCGTGATCCATTGGAATGCAAAGCATCTTGCCTTTTCGCAAAATTCTGTCCATTCTTATTTGCAGGCCTGAGACCATGGCGGATCTCGTCTGGCTGCCCTAAATAAAAATAGCGTGGTGATAATTTGCTGCTCAGCCTAGTCAGGAATAAATAACATTGTCCGGCCACCAAAGGCACTTGAGCCAGATAACGGAGCAGATTCATTCTAGTCAGATAAGCGACATTTTAGAAAATTCATTGCGTGGTGCTCGACCCACAAAATCCGATATTTTACGTCTGCTAAAATCTGACGATGTGCACCTGATGGGTCTAGTTGCAGGAAATCTGACCAACAAAAGATTTGGCAAAAAGGCCTCGTTTGTAAATAATATAATTCTCAATTACACTAACGTTTGCGTTACGGACTGCAAGTTTTGCGCGTTTTACCGCTCGCCGGGTGATGCGGAATCGTATACTTTGTCTCTTGAGCAGATTGAGACGCGAGTAAAGACTGCATGGGATATGTTTGGAATACGCCAAGTATTGATCCAAGGTGGACATAATCCGAACCTTGGCATTGAATACTATGAGGATGCGTTTAGGATGATGAGGACAAAGTTCCCACAGGTCGGCGTACATGGACTGTCTGCATCTGAAATTGACATGATTGCAAGAATAGAAAAGACATCTACAATGGAGGTGCTATCAAGACTAAAAGAGTCTGGCTTGCAGTCGGTTCCAGGTGCAGGGGCTGAAATCCTATCTGATGCTGTCAAAGACGTAATTAGTCCAAAGAAAATCTCTTCTGCCGACTGGCTGAGAATAATGGAAGAATCGCATAAAATTGGATTGCCTGCATCAGCCACAATGATGTATGGCCATGTAGAGTCTCAGGAAGACGTCGCAAATCATTTTGATAAAATCATACAACTTCAACAAAAAACTGGCGGCTTTATGGCGTTTATTCCATGGAACTTTGAGCCAAACAACACACTGATGCAAAGGGAAAATCTGGTCACATTTGGAGTTGGTGGAATGCAACTACTAAAAATGATTGCAATTTCTCGACTGGTCTTTGATGGACTGATTAATCACATCCAATCTTCATGGCTTACAAACGGAGTCGGAATGGCACAAATCGCACTGCAATATGGTGCAGATGACTTTGGAGGAACACTGATTGGCGAAGAAGTTGTATCGTGCACTGGTGCACGCTCTACGGAGCTTACCGGCCAGAAAATTATCGATGCAATCCACCAAATTGGATATGCTGCAGAAGAACGAGATAATTTCTATAATCTAGTCAAGATGCACTAGGCATTACCAATAGTTTTTCTAAAAAATTACATAATTTTATTACTTTCAGTACACGATATTCCACCGTTGCCATCACCAAACGGGTAGACACGGCTGGATGAGACTAATTTTCTCAAGTGGTCTGTCTCGTATTATGTAGCACAGAATAGAAAATATCTCAAATACCGTAGCTAGACCACTTGGAATCAACTAGATTCTTGGTTGACTCATCGACTGCGACCTTTTCCTGGATTTCTCTAGTGAATCCTTCTTCACGGGTCTTTTGTGTTGCATCAATTCCTAGTTTGGAGCCAAAATTCACCAAAGGTGATGCTGGGTCTAGTGTGTCAGTTGGGGTGTTGTTAATAATAACACAGTCGCGCGCTGCATCTGCACGGGTTGTGATTGCCCAGATTACGTCATTGAAATCGTGGACATTGATGTCATCATCCACTACAATGAACATTTTTGTTACTGTAAGCTGTCCGGTGCCCCATAACCCCATCATGACTTTTTTTGCCTGCCCTGGATAACGCTTTTTGATTGATATGATTGCCATTCCTTGGAACCATCCTGCAGCTGGCATTGCAAAGTCTACCACTTCAGGATGGAACATGCGGATTAGTGGCAGAAATGATCTTTCAATTACTTTGCCGACATGGGCGTCTTCTAAAATTGGCTTGCCAACTATGGTAGTCAAGTACACTGGCTTTTGTCTTCTCATTATTCCAGTTAGGGTAAATGTTGGATATGGTTCAACTGGCGTGTAATACCCGGTGTGGTCACCAAATGGTCCCTCGTCTCGAATATCTGATGGGTCGACATATCCTTCTAGGATGATCTCTGCATTTGCGGGAACTTCCAAATCTTGCGTCTTGCATTGTACGGTCTTGATTCCCTTTTTTCGAGTAATACCTGCAAAGAGATACTTATCCAACCCTTCCGGCACAGGAGCAATTGCAGAAAACACAGTTGCCGGCTCTGCCCCAATAATGATTGCAGCTGGAATTTTTTGCCCCCTTTCTTTTGAAATGTCTCCATGATGTGCTCCGCGTTTGTGCTTTTGCCAGTGCATCATAGCATGGGTATCATCTATAATTTGCATCCTGTACACTCCAAGATTTCTAACGCCTGTCTCCGGGTGCTTTGTTGCGATTAATCCAAGCGTGATGAATCTTCCTGCATCCTTGTGCCAGGTTTTCAAAATTGGAATCTTACTAAATGAAGGACTTTGCTCTATCACTTCAGTTACCGGGCCGGACTTTTCTAATTTTGGGAATACCTCACCCATCTTGGATAATTCTGGAAGCTTTTTGATCTTGTTGAGAAATCCTGATGGTACCTCCATCTTTGTCATGTCAACTATTCTCTGACCAATCTCGGTGAAGTCGTCCATTTCAAGGCCGATTTGTAGTCGCTTTATTGAGCCAAAAGCATTTGCCAACACCGGCATGTCATAGCCCTTTACATTCTCAAATAGTACTGCGGGGCCGTTTGCATACATTACACGCCTTAGGATTTCTGCAATCTCCAAATCGGAATCGACCTGCGTCTTTACTCGCTTTAACTGATCTGCTTTTTCTAATGCTGATATGAGTTCTGAGACGTCTTCGATTGGCAATGTGTTTGGGTTTATGTAAATGTTGTATAAAGCTTGACTGGGCGACAAAGGCATTTTAATCAGCATCATTGGATTGAATCAAATTGAGTGAGCAAAAATGTCCCGTCTGCAAGGGCAAGGGAACAATAGAACTGCTTGGAACACAGTGCCCATTTTGCAACGGCTCAGGAGAACATACAAAATCTGCTGAGAGCTACCTCAAATCCCACATCTGCCAGTGCATATTTCTGGACAGAAAGACGTGCCCGGTCTGCGGAAAAAGATGCCACCATGATACTCCTAACAAGCCAAAGATAATGGTCGGCCCAGTCTAGGTTATTGGATTGGCGGAAGCTCGCTTTTCCTTCCATGTCCGCCGGAGCCGAACTTGCAGTAAAAGCAAAGATCAGACTGCATGTGGGTGAGCTTTTCCAGCTGGATTGCGCCGACTTTGAGTGCGATTTTTGTCAATAGTTTGTACTTGAATGGCATAGATGGTATGACTTCTTCAATGTAGACTTTGTAGTGTTCTGGGCAGAACTTGAGTGTGACCTTAGTTGGCTCTTTGCTTGTCTGGTTTACAGTCTTTGCAAAGTTGATCTGCTCTCTGATATATTCGTGCTTTGGACACGGACAGTCCTTTCCTCCTGGGTGCTTGTATGCCGGAGTGTTTTTCCAGTCAAAGTCTGGATACTCTTTTTCAAAATCGTCCAACAGAGCATATACCTTGACGCTGGTATTAAATTTGATCCACTTTTTCATCAGATTTGCCCGCCTGAGATTTACCCAAATGTAAATAAACCCCGCAACGGGCACCAAAGTTACATGTCTAGTGTTAAATCCACTAAAAAAGACTTAGAAGCAAAAATTGCAGAATTAGAAGAAAAGCTTGCAAAATTGGCTAATCAAATAGAATCAGCACCAAAACCACAAGTAACTACACCACCACCAGCACCAAAACCACAAGTTCAAACACCACCACCAGCACCAAAACCAGCACCAGCGCCAACAACAAAACCGCAAGGAACTCTGCCAGCAGGTTTCAAACCAGCTCCGGCACCAGCTCCAGCACCAAAACCACAAGTTCAAACACCACCACCAGCACCAAAGCCAGAGGGAGAAGTAGTCCCAGCTTGGGAGCAATGGAGAAGCGCACCAACATCGGACTTCCACTCGTACAGAGCAAAGGTAACTGGATACTCTCCAGCAGGAAACCGATACTTTGCAAGCAAGCACGTTGTACAAGCAAGCGTTCCAACATCCGACTGGAACCTACAAAAGGCAAAGGTAACAGGATACACTCAACCATCCAACAAGTACTTTGCAACACGAGAAAAACTCGCATACCATCCTAGAACAAAATACTTTGCAGGATACGGTATACAATCAACAGCAACTGGTTCTGCACAAACACAGACGGCTCCACCGCCAGCGCCGAAGAAGAATACTTCTCGTGGCTCTCTACCAAAAGGCTTCTAAAAAATTCCATATTTTCTTACATATTTTTTGAATAAATTCTATGTTGAATAGATCGGTGCCCAAGTCTGGAATTGCGGATTTTTGGCTTTATTGTTGCAAAATTATGCGGTTTGGCAAAAAATGTTCTAAATTGTTTTGACAACGGGGAACAAAATGTAAATAAACTATTATGGGTCAGGAAAACACATGTCTGGAACTACTAAGTCAACTAAAAAGGATTTAGAAGCAAAAATTGCAGAATTAGAAGAAAAACTTGCAAAACTAGCTAGTCAATTTGAATCAAAACCACAAGTAACTACACCACCACCAGCACCAAAACCACAAGTTCAAACACCACCACCAGCACCAAAACCAGCACCAGCGCCAACAACAAAACCGCAAGGAACTCTGCCAGCAGGTTTCAAACCAGCTCCGGCACCAGCTCCAGCACCAAAACCACAAGTTCAAACACCACCACCAGCACCAAAGCCAGAGGGAGAAGTAGTCCCAGCTTGGGAGCAATGGAGAAGCGCACCAACATCGGACTTCCACTCGTACAGAGCAAAGGTAACTGGATACTCTCCAGCAGGAAACCGATACTTTGCAAGCAAGCACGTTGTACAAGCAAGCGTTCCAACATCCGACTGGAACCTACAAAAGGCAAAGGTAACAGGATACACTCAACCATCCAACAAGTACTTTGCAACACGAGAAAAACTCGCATACCATCCTAGAACAAAATACTTTGCAGGATACGGTATACAATCAACAGCAACTGGTTCTGCACAAACACAGACGGCTCCACCGCCAGCGCCGAAGCCAAACCCAACACGGGGTTCACTACCAGCTGGAACCAAGCAGGTAGAATCAAGTGGTTCTAGCGGAAATGAAAATGCGTCAAGAAAGGAGCAGCTAGAGGCATATGAAAAAGAATACCTTGCAAGAATGCAACAACAAACAAAGACTGCACCACCACCAAAACCAAATGACTCGAATAGGGGTTCACTACCAGCGGGATTCAAACCGACAACACCGCCTCCAGCACCGGCAAAACCAAAAGGCACATTACCAAAAGGCTTCTAAAAATCCAAACTTCTCTTTTATCTTTTTATTTCAGGGCAGCTAGGACTTCTTCTGCGTGGCCCTTTGGCTTTACACTTGGATAGACCTTGAAGATTTTGCCCTTTTCGTCAACAAGAAACGTACTCCTCTGGATTCCCATGTATTCTCGACCCATGAACTGTTTTTTACCCCAGACTCCGAATTTTTTAGATACCTCGGACTCTGGATCTGACAACAATACATATGGAATATTCATTTTATCTACGAATTTTTTGTGCGACTCGACGCTGTCAGTCGATATTCCAATTATAGTCGCGCCTATCTTTTGGAATTTTTTATATTCTTTAGAGAACTCATCTGCTTCTATTGTGCAACCCGGCGTGAAATCCCTTGGATAAAAATAGACTACGAACTTTTTTCCCTTGAACTCTGAGGATTTGACCGTCTCTCCATTTGCGTCATGTAGCTCAAAGCTTGGAACTTTTTCTCCTTCTTCTAGCATTATTGTTTTGGTTTCATCCCTACATTAATTATTTTTGAAACCATGGATCGACCGCATATTTTATATTGAAATCGGAAGGGGCGACATATTAGATGATATCAGGACGATCATGGTTTGTAGAAGCACTGTGCACATTTGCACTGGTCTTCTTTGGACCTTTGTCTATCATAGTGTCATCTACAATGTTTGGCGATTCTCTGAATTTGGAAGGATTATTGATAATATCACTGGCACATGGAGTCGTAATCGGCCTGATGGTCTATGCGTTTGGCCATGTATCTGGGGCACACATCAACCCAGCAGTTACTATTCCAATGATGATTACTAAAAGAATCAGTATAGTAAATGGCATTGGGTATATTGTATTCCAGTGTATTGGTGCCATAATTGCGGCATTTTCGCTAAAGGCGATATTTCCAGTGCTTGGAGCCAAGGTCAAATTTGGAACGCAGGGTGGGCCAAGTGAGCTACTTGGAAACTCTGCAATGTCTGGCTTTGCGCTAGAACTGGTCTTTACGTTCTTTTTGGTTACTGTAATATTCATGACGGCAGTGCACAAAAAGGCGCCCGCTGGAATGTATGGTCTAGTAATAGGCGGAATGATATTTTTGCTGCACTTGGTTGGAATTCCACTCACTGGCGCTTCAATGAATCCTGCAAGAACACTTGGCCCGGCTCTGGCGTCTGGCTATTGGGATTTCCACTGGATGTACTGGGCAGGCCCGATCATTGGTGGAATAATAGCTGGACTAATTATGCACTATATCTTTGTCAAAAAGGCAGAGACTAGCGCTGCATAGTAAGAACATTTTTTACGGATTTACTTTGAATTATTTTTGCGGGTCCGTAGCACAGCTTGGATAGTGCGGACGCTTGCGGAGCGTCAGGTCGTGGGTTCGAGTCCCCCCGGATCCGCCTTGTTATTTCGCAAAGAAAATAAAATTATGTAGTAAATCCACAACATGGACTTTAAATCTGAAACTAAATGCGATAGACTCACTCTGGGAAAGAATTGGTTGCCTTTTCCAGGAGAAGATGATCTATATTCTGCAGCTCCCGACCAAATCAACGGTGCGCTTGTAAAACTTGAAAACTATAATGGCATCATGATGGTTTTATCTTTTAGATCCGGTGCAATAATCAAAGTAGCACAAAACACACTATACTATAACAAAGCCGACATTATAGAATGCCAATGAATCTACAATTATAACAAGTAAATTCGATATCATTTCATGGGGGATGGAATCGGTGGACCAGTAATGGACTGTCTTTCAGGCAACATGTTTAGAATGTACGTGACTCATTTCAGAAAGGACAATTCAGAAGAATACAGCAAGCTGGAAAAAATCCAAATAGTCAAAGTAGAAAACGACCCTTCCCCACAAAGAGAAAGAACACTAGAAGACCTAGAGCAGGCACTAAAGGGAAAATTTGTCACATGCAACGTACAATATCGTGACAAAAAAACAGATACCTTATTTTGTAATGTCTTTATACAAAATCCACCAGAAGGATTCTAGTCGTATTCTATTTGCTTTATTCTGACCTGGCTTCCAAATGATTCTAAATAATGCCCAATGAAATTTTTGAGCTGCTCCCCAATCCTAAACCCCAAAGCACCTTCTAACATCCCACTGGTTTCTATCATGTGTGCAAGCTCCATGCTTATTTCCAGATCAAAAAAAGTCCAGCCAGCTCGATTAAACGGAGTACCAATTTTGTAACTGTCCTTTAAATTACATTTTATTTCCAGCTCCCCCAATGCCTTTCTAATCAGAGGGATCTCGGAATCATAGGTACGAGTGCTGAGCTGAAACAAAGACATCATGTATTATATCAAAAAAATCACAGTATAAACTGGTTTTGAAAATTAGAAAAATATTAAAAAAATCGAATCATTAAATTTTTCCTACATTGCTGTAGAAATAATTTATTGTGCTAGTTCAGCTGTTGCAAATCGTCTGCCAACTTGTGTTACCTTGATTTTAGTCTCTTGGCCTGGCTGTCCGCCTTTCACAAATATGACAAATCCGTCTACTCTTGCTATTCCGTCGCCTTGTCTGGATGTTTCAGTAATTGATACATCGTATTCTTTGCCAGTTTCTACTGGTTTTGGTCGGTCGTCAAACTGTCTGTCGTTGTTAAAACGTCTGCCGCCTCCGCCTCCTCTGTATCCGCCACCGAAACGTCTGTTATCACGTCGTCCGGAATTATCGTCAAAACTCATCTTTACACCTCCACTTTCCTTGTGACCTTCGTCAGATTCTCTCCATGGGATGTTGCATATGAACTCATGCATTGAATCTCATTGACAAGGCGCGGATTTTGTGCCTAGATACCAATTATTGTTACAATTGCGCCTAAAATGGCGTTCCACGGTTGATGACATTTGGCCCAGAGAGTACCAAGGTGTTCGATACCATTCTTACAATACAGAACAAAACCGCGACTATGTCATAAACCCCCCAAGCCAGCTGGAACTAATGAAGAAAAACTGGGGAGGATGGGGAACCGTACCAGTCGACTGTCCCGCCTGGTCAATTCTTTCAGTGGACTGTATGGATAGGGAAAAACGACCATATTGCATTGGCAGCACAGAAAGCGATTCCATAAAGCCAATATGCGAGGACTGCGCCCAAGGTTGCTATTCCGTCATAGGCGGCTATGGGTTGAAGGACTAGCTCAAAAAATACATAATCATAGCATATTGATACAATATAGTTTGGTTGAAAGCAATTATGATATTTTGGGGATAAAGCCCAGCGCAACTCAAAGAGAAATCAGAGATGCGTTTCGCAAGCTGATCCTAGACCATCACTCCGACAGGGGTGGAGACGAGGAAATCGTAAAAAAAATTATTCAGGCATATGAGGACCTCAAGGCAGGTAAGGCCTATCCAGATACGGAAGATGAAAGGCTCAAAAAAGCGAAGGTATACACTGGTGATTCTGAGGAGGAAAGAAAGAGGCGAAACCTGGTTTTATCAGGTGATGTGGCGCGAGAGATGAAGGTAGCTCAGGACTGGATTGCATTACTGCAACACGACAATGCAGCAGGCTCTAGGTTGTTTGGCTCAAAAGAATTAGGCGAAGTAGAGTTTTCGCGAGAAAAGACAGGGGATCTATCAATCAAGGGAAAAATCTGGGCAGGTACACTCACATATGATGGAGCGATTAATATGTCAGGCAGTATAACTAGCCCGTATTTTGCATATGCAGAGGAGAACAAAACCAGAATAACGATAACAAACGGAAACTTTGTCCTAATTGATCCTCTGAAAAATAATTTCATCATTGAACATGGAGTAAAAATAACAGCAGAAAATGGCGAC
Source organism: Nitrososphaerota archaeon (assembly GCA_016872055.1). Taxonomy (NCBI): domain Archaea; kingdom Thermoproteati; phylum Nitrososphaerota; species Nitrososphaerota archaeon. The sequence goes on along the minus strand of VHBH01000001.1, from coordinate 236,853 downwards.
ATTCTGGTAGGCAATGTAACTGGCATCAAGGAAACAATGCAGGATCCTCAGGGCAGAGTAGGGATATACATTACAAAAGAGCATTTCACGGAGCTGCGCGCACCAAAGGGCAAAGTCGTAATATCAAACGCAAGGGAAACCGTATTCTTGGATGCAGAAACTGTAGTGGTAAATAATCTGATAAACAATGTGAAGGTCCGAGCAAAACACCTCATTATGTTTGGAACGACAATGAACTATAACTGCGAAATCACCTTAATGCACGGCGGTTCCATGACATTTCATGACGAGGGCTCTGGCTTTGCTTTATCTGATGACGCAACAATAATTTTGGAAAACGGTAAGCGATTCAAATTCCGTGAGCTTAAGACATCAAAAATGGTGGGAAACGGTAGGCAAATCACATATGAAACCTTGAACAACCTCGGCAAAAAAGAAAAACAGCCCGGCTCTAGGTTCGGCTTTGGGATGTTCAAGAAAAAATAATGCTAGTCAATGTGGGCTGTACTGGATGGGGCTATGACGGTTGGCAGGGACCGTTTTATCCAAAAAGCCTCTCAAGGTCGAATTTTCTGAGGCATTATTCGACTATTTTTGATGTAACCGAGATAAACTCGACATTTTACGCGATACCAAATGATGTTATGGTGAAAAAATGGTACTCGGAAACACCAAACCATTTCAAGTTCACATCCAAGCTTCCACAAATTATAACACATGATAAAAGGTTGGCAAATCCCTCACCATATCTGGAGCAGTTTTTACAATCAATGAAATCTCTTGGGACAAAATTTCTCTTGTCTGTTGTGCAGCTTCCACCATCGTTATCATTTGAAGAGGCAAGGCCAAATCTGGAACAGCTACAATCATATTTTCCGGATAATAATTATGTAATAGAAGGAAGGCACCAATCCTGGTTTTCAGACACTGCAATAAAGTATCTCGGTGACAAAAAGATCTGTCTAGTATGGAGTGACGTTTCAGGAATACAAAACTCGGCGCCACTCACATCTGATTTTGTCTATTTGAGATTAATTGGTGATAGAAGTATACCGGAAAAAGAATTTGGCAAGTTGCAAAATGACAGGACAAAACAAATGAAGTCTTGGATTGAAAAAATACAAAAAATCCAAGACAATATCTCCTACGCAATAATAATGGCAAATAACCGATACGAAGGCTTTGGTCCTGCAACTGCCAACAAGCTTAGGCTGTTGTTAGGGATGGAGGAGCTCTCATTTACCGATAAAAAGCAGAAAACGCTCTTTGGCAAGCCTTAACATGTGTTTGTTATTTGTTTTGTAATATTACAAATGTTTAGATCAGGTGTGATCAGCTTTATTGTTCTAGGATAGTATTACACTATAAGGGTAGTATCAAGCAAACACTGATGCGCTCGTACCGGGTCTGTGGCGTGAAACCAAGTTTCATTGCATTGCTTGCGATACTATCCTGAAATTTCATATGAATGATTTTTCAGTATGATCAATACGAATTAAACAAATTTTCATAATTCAAATGATGATGATTATATTCGTTTGATGTGATATCATACCGTTGAAAATTACATGCATTCGTAATGCTCCTTTAGGTGATAAGATTAACTAGCGGTGCAGAAATCTATCGAATGGCAAAAACAGGATGTATTGCAGGACTGGTAGGTGGATTCGCACTTTTCAGCTCGTTTTTCTGGATTGACTTTGACGTGGGAGTTCCATTTGGAACGTTCTACCAAGTTGTTGGGATGCTTGTAGGCCTAGATGGTATGCCTGCAATATTATTTGGATTCTTTACACACATGCTGACTGCAGCGCTCATTGGGTCAATCTTCTGCATATGCTCCACTATGCATAGGTTACTACAAATCAATGGAGTCGCTAAGGGAATAATCGCAGGCGGAGTCACAGGAATTCAGGTCTTTGCAATATTTTTCATGCCGGTGTCGTTGTTTTTGATATTTCCAATGTTGTCTGATCAGATAATAGGCATTTCCATGGTGACATCAGAGCAACTACAAACCGCACAAATCCTGATGGGAACATCGGACCAGATAATGTGGGGCGCGCTCATCTTACACGTTCTGTATGGAAGTATAATGGGACTGTTTGCATCGTTTATGCTGTATGAGGATTATTCTATGAAAGGGAAAACAAAGAAAGAAGAAAAAATAAAGTGGGAAAAAACAGAGAGCGAACACTGGCCATCTACATGATCAGTTTTGATCCTGTCGTCTCTCTGAAAAAGAGGGCACAGATTGGGTGCGTAGCGGGGCTTGTCGGCGGATTTGCGATTTTTGTGAGCATCTTCATAATTGACCTCTCACTGGGTGCTGCCCAGGGGTCTTTTTATAAAATCGTAGGCTTAGCAGTCGGCTCATCAGGCCTTGAGGCCACGCTTATCGGAATGGTATCGCACATGCTTACTGCCTGCATTATAGGCACGTTTTTTGGCTTGGTCTCAGGGATGCACAAAAAGCTAGACAACTATTCAATCAAAAATGGTGCAATTGCAGGAATCATAACAGGACTTGTAGTCTTTGGAGTGTTTTTTGTGCCAATCAGCCTTTTTGTCATAATGCCAATAGTACAAACATACTGGCTTGATGGCGAAATAATCTTCATGCTTACCAATTCTAACTTTGTCCTCATCAGCGCGGTTGAACTGCATGCGGTATATGGCCTTGTGATGGGTGCGTTCTTTGCAATTGCAGTCCAAGTGGAATCAAAATCAAAATTCACACTATCTAGGGAGGCCTAGAATGCTCAGGACAGTCACCATATCAGTAATAATTGGAACATTTCTGATAGGTTCGTATTATGTGGTGGCGGCATCATACGTGCAACCAGAGCAGCAAAACAAGCTTGGCATGGCATTATCTGAAATACGTCAAGACCTGACATATGAGAAATTCATTGTACTATCCGAAGACACCAAGGCATTTTTAATTCAGACAATGCCTTCTAGTACAAGAAATCTTATACTGGAAGAAGCAAGGGACAGGCCAAGCTTTGCAGCAGAAAGCAAGGACATCATGACGGAAATCTCTGGAACATCCGAGCTCCGAATGATCAAACTTACCACGATAAGCGGTGTAAAGGGGTACGATGCAGGCGGGCAGACAGCTGTCTATGTCTCTGGCAAAAGTACGTTTCTGAGATTGCAGGACTTTGGGATAGCAAGCGGAATTGATCAAAAACTATACCTGACCAAAGACGGCACAGTAGATACGGGAATAGAAATAGGCTCACTACGTGCCTCGCAGGGAGACCAAAATTATGACATTTCGGGAATCGACCATGACACGTACAGCATTCTGGTCATTTACAGCAAGCCGTTTGAGCTATACTATGGATACGCCAAATTTGTCAAGCCTGACGGCTAGTGCGCCTTATCCTGTCCTGTAATTTGTCGATAAACTCGTCGAGCTGGAAGTTTTTCTTTTCGTTTTTACGCAAAATATAATACAGTTCTTCTGTTGCCGCGTGATAATCAACGCCGATTGTCTGGGCGATATACAACGACAGATACGCCAGGAGAATCTTCCGAAGTAGAATCTCTGATGAGTATTGCGCAAGGTCTGTTCCAAGCTCGTCTAGTACATTTGCAAAGTATACATCCAAATACGAGTCCTTTGATTCACGCTCTCGCATAGCAAATGCACCGCCAAGGCCTCGCTCTGTCATGTGGATTTGCTCTACCGTTTCGATAAATTCCTCGTTTAACTTCAAGTCTTCTGATAATACTTGAGAAACTAAATCAGCACAGTCCTGCTCTGAGCTGTTCAGTGTATTTTTGAGTGAAAACATGACATGGCATGCAGCGCATCCCTGTCCAAGCTTAGTTTTGTGAGTGCGAATCTTTTCCAGCTCTTGAATGATCAGTTGTCGAATCTCTTCTTTTTCCATGGATGTGATTGCTCAGTCTTTGTTTTTAATCATTCCAGCAGACTCTTAACTTACGTTTTTTACACATGATTGGGCGATGACGAAGAGTTAGAGATTTGATCAAAGATGATCGGATTCAGTGAATCGGAGCCCAAAATCTGGAATGAATTTGAAACATTTCTTTGATAATTGTTTAAAATTCATTATAATCGATCCGAAATCATATTTCTCAAATGCCTATCCTCACATTAATTCTTCCTGTCACTCTGAACTTTTCACAAACTCTTCATTGGATTTTTTATGCTCTCTATACTATTTTGGAAAATTTATGATTATTTTCTATGTTTCAGGTTTCATGAATAATAGATGAGATTCACCAAAAAGTCTAGCAATATGTCCAATCTATTTACTCGATGTATCCTGTGTATGTATAATTTTATTTCAAGGAAGTGCAGTGATAACTGAATACCTACCCAAAGATGATACAGTGCTCGCACTCACAATTAGGAATCTGTTTTGCCTTTGCCAAGCATTTTGCGTGCTGTCCCGCCTGGCACTGGACACAGATCTGTTCCAGATTCTCAACTTCAGTGTATTTTTTGGACTGGTCAAAGCCAAATCCTCCGTCTTGCGGGCCTACCATGACATCTTAACCAAAATGTATTATTTGTCCTTTGGGTCGTCGTTGGGCTTGTCCCACATGTGCATTGTTCCGCGGATCATAAATGCCCCTACAATGATCGTGACAATTCCAATTACAACAAAAGCAAAAGCCCTGAAGATTTTGCCCAGTGCCGACATGACTGGTATTTGTCTGTCTTTGCATAAAAACAAAGCCAAATTTTGCCACAGACGAGCTACTCATTTTAATAATCCACTGGATTTTCGGCCAGAGATTGAGCCTATCGCAACCAAAGACTAAGACAAATACGAGCATATTTTACATATATGACAACAATTTGCCGACAAATTGCAGCTATTCCGGATTCAAATTCTGTAATGAGCACATAAAATAGAGAATCATCAGTGCCGAAAGATACGATACGCAGAATATTTGCGCAATACTTGCGCAGACACAATTCTAAACCCTTCCCCATGGCGCCCAATCAATGACAACATCGTGGAATAGCTTGCAAAGATTGTGGTACTCAAGGACACCAGAACATTATCGGATGAGGAATTCTTGTTTATCAAACAAAAGATTCTAAAATAACTTCGCTAGTTTTTTCTTTTTAGTATTTCATTAAGCTGGTCATTTACCTGCTTGTGCTCTATTCGCTCGCGTTGTAGAGTGGTTTTGATTATCTCCATTTCCTTTTGCATTGATTGGATTTTTGCGTTAAGCGATGATACTACAGAACTAGCCGCGGCTACTACGCTTTTTTGATCTGCCCGACCGCCTGCGTTCGACATCTTATTTTCAATGAATTTAAGCTCGCGCTTTGCATTTTCTATTTCTTTTTTCTTTGATTCGGATTCCGCCCGCATCTTATCTATTTCAATTCTGGCAGATTCTAGATGGTGGTTTGTCTCAAGCAATTCTTGGTTTGCAGCCTCTTGAGCCTTTCTGCTGGACTCGTATGAAATTTGAACCGAATCCAGGTTTTTCCTTATTTCTTCTGTTTCGGTCTTGTACTTTTGGTATTCAGTTCTTGCTATCTCCAGGTCTGTCTTGGTCCTATTTACCTCTGATAGGATGGCCTTGTTTTCCTCTGCCTGCCTTTTTGTCGATTCCAATTCAAGCTTGGCGGCATCTATCTGCTTGAATAGTTGTTGGTGTTGGACTCGCTGAGCATCCATTTCTGACTTTTTCATGTTTGCCTCTTTTTTTGCCGCCATTACCATACCGACTAATTCCTCATATTCTGCCTTTACCTTGTCAAGTTTTTCAGATACAGACCTAAGGTGTTCTGCCTTTGAATGTAATTCCAAGTTTAGATGTTCAAGATCGGATGCAATTTTCTCCACTTGGATTGCCTCTGGACTCTTTACCTGTACTGGCTCTGGTGTTTCTATTCTGATTTCTTCTTCTTTTTTTCGCCTAAAGAGTCCCATGTGATATCACCATGTATTACAAAGATGAATTTTACTATTTACGGATGAACCGGAGGTAAAAACCAAGGCCGCCCACTATGAACCCGACCACAATTAGTGCAATTCCGGTTTGTGGCTCACCGGAAAACCAAGTCGGTGCGATAAAGAACAACAGTGCGCCAAGTATTATCAGGAAAAACCCACGACTCTTTCTTGTTCTATTGTGTTCGCTATGCGCCATATCAGATGTGCTTTGATATTGTTTGCGCGACTTTTTTTCTCCCAATGTCCATTATGAATGGCCCGATTTTTGGTCCGCGGCTTGCGTTGATTATTATCTGGTATAATATCATGAAAAAGTCCTTTGGCTGGACATTGTTCTCTTTGGCAATGTTATAAATTGTGTTCTGCAAGTCTTCAGGATCCTGGTCTAATTCTAATATTGTGACAAGTTTGGACAGAGCCGCCTTGGTTTCAAGATTGATTTCAATTTTTACAGACTCTTCATCCTCAAAGTCGTCAGCGTAATTTCCTGCAAGCTCTATTAACTGCTCAATGTGGGGCTCGGAGTTTTTGATAGAGCCATAGTCGATGAGCTTTTTTGTCACCAGTCCTATCCTGTCATCCTTGAAGATTCTACACAATTCTATTAGCAGCCTGAAATTGACATGCATTGGAGGAGTCTTTGGCGGATTTAGCAAATTTGTGTACTCGTACAGTCCTCTGGTCTTAAGTAACTTTGCCTCATTGTCAAGTTTCATCTTTCCAAAATAAATGTCCTCTATCTCATTGTATTCATCCATTAATGCTGGAATGTCCTCAAAGCCTAGCTCTCGTGCACCTGTGATTCTCTTGTATAGTAATAGTAACATGGACTTTGGTGTTCCGTACCTGAACCATTTCTGTGATGTGACGACATTTCCTGCAGATTTTGATATCTTCTTACCGCCCTTGTCCAAAAACATTTCATATTTTACGTGGTGCGGTGGCGGATGGCCTAGCACTTCCTCAGATACCCAGTCGTTTACCTTGACTGAATCCATAATGTCTTTTCCATATGCCTCAAACCTGATGTCAAATGCATGCCATCTTGCGGCAAACTCTACCTTCCATGCAAGCTTACCCAAGTCCTTTGAAATGTCTGCTTCTCCCTCATGGCCGCAACCCTTGAGCATTTTTGATCCTATTTCAGCTCCGACACATCTGTATTTTACAACCCTTCTTTCCTGGTCATACTCGTATGATTGTGCAGTGTATAACCTGTTACATTTTGCGCAAACCGGATAGTACGGCAAAAATTTCTGGTACTTTTCCTGTCCTACCAGTTCTGCTATCTTATTTCCTATTTTCTCAGAATTGATCAGAATTGTATGGATTTGGTCGCGAAGCAGGCCGTTTTTGTAAGCGTCTCGAGCCCGAATGAAATTATACTTTATTCCTAATTTGTCCAACCCATCAAGCAGAATACTACTCATGTGCATTCCATAAGAGTCATGGCACCCAAACGGATCCGGAATAAGTGACACTGGCTTTGCAATGTGCTCTGATAGTGTATCTGGCAAGCCCTCTGGAATCTTTCTGAGGCCATCTAGATCATCGGAATATGCTATCAAATCAGACTTGTAACCTAGATTTTCCAGTGCAAGCTTCACCCCATAGGCTCGAACTGCATCACCCAGACTTCCGATGTGCGGAATGCCGGACGCACCAAGGCCTGATTCCACTTTGAGGAGTTTTGTTTCTCGCCCCAACTGTTTTTCCCGCTCTATCATCTCTGATGCGAGCTTGTCAATCCAGGTTCCCCTGCCAATGATTATTTTTTCTTCCTCTGACAAGTCACTCACTCTAGTTTTTTTGCCATATATGGGCCATCCGAAGTGTATCCAATTTTTCTATAATATTCCCGGGTGCCGACTGCGGATATTACCAAGAGTTTTTTGGCATCAAACTCTTCGCGCGCGATCTTTTCTGCCTCACTCATCAGGTTCTTTCCAAGACCAGAGTGCTGTATCTGTCCGTTTTCTCGCTCTCCTATTTTGAGTGATTTTCCATATACGTGCAGCTCCCGCACAATACAAAAGTCTCGCGATATTTCTTTTCTGTGGGCCTTGGGGCTTGGCTTACGCAATCTCAAAAATCCGTAGATTCTGTCTAGTGAATCATCATATGACAAAAACACTTCTTCTCCGCCGGATGAGGTATAGTCTTCCCGTTGGAGCCTGGCCTCCTGTTGTGGCTGTGTAGTAAATCCAACTTCACGACATCGAATGCACTTGCAGGACATGCCGTGCTTTTTGAGTCTCTCAAGCACTATTTGCCTCAGGTTGCCTGATTTTGGACCAGCAATGATTTCATTTGGGCCAATCTCTCGCTGGACCCGCATTATTCTTACCCACCTTGGTATGTTTTTCTTAAGTTCCATTAGTACGTGAATCATGTCCTCATCGGAGTATGGCGTGTATTTTCCCTGAAGATAGTCCTGGTACATTGGCGTGTGCTGCAACACCAATGACGGGTAAATCTTGAGCATGTCTGGCTTTAGCGAATCATCTAAGAAGAGTTTCTTAAAATCCGCAATGTCAACTTCTGGGCTGACTGTGGGCAGACCTGGCATCATATGAGCTACTATCTTGTAACCTGCATCCTTTGAAATCTGGAACGATTCTACAACATCAGAATATGTATGACCACGGTTGACAATTTTATACACAGATTCCTGCAGGCTCTGCACGCCAATTTCAATTCTGGTGACGCCATAGTCCAGCATCATGTCGACATGTTCTTCCTTGCAATAGTCCGGCTTGGTCTCTATGGTAAACCCGACATTACGAATTTGCGCTTTTTCGTTTGCCTGCTTTGCCTCCTCCAGCGTTGCAGAGTCAAATCCATTTAGAGCATCATAGCATGATTTTATGAAATTTGTCTGATAGTCCTTTGGCATGAAAAGAAATGTGCCACCTACAATAACCAATTCCATCTTGGATGGATCGTGGCCGTATGCTACCAACTTGTCAAGCTTGTTTGTAATCTGTTTTTTTGGATCATACTGGTTTTCAATTGCATTAATAGTTGATGGCTCATTGCCGGTATAGGAATTTGGAGAATTAAATTCAATTCCACCAGGGCAATATGTGCACCTGCCGTGCGGACATGCATATGGCTTTGGCATTAATGCAATTACTGCAACACCAGATGCTGTCTTGACTGGTTTTTTTAGCAATACTTTTTGGAGTTTGATGTAATCATTTCCGGAAACCGTTGATAAAATTTCGTGGTTCTTTGGGATTCTCTCCAGCGCATATTTTGTGCAGATTCTTTTTATTTGTGATTTGATCTGGTCCTTTGTAGCATCCTGTATTGAGAGCAGGTTTTGCGAAATCTCTACGCAGGCTTGTGAAAATATTGCGCTGGGCATTGTCTTGAAAATGCGAATCTGGCCTTAAATTTCTTATAACTAGCGTCGTCTGTTCGAGGCTAGTTTCCTGGAACTTTTTGCTGTTGAGCGCTTTGGCTTGGATTTCTTTGATTTGGTTTTCTTTACCTTCTTTGTCTTTTTCTTGGCTTTCTTGGATGGCTTCTTATTTGCAGGCTTGGGTGGCGATAGCGATCCATCATCTAATCTTACCTTGAGGTTTTTCATCTGCACCAGCTCGATTCGGGTTTTGGCAGATAGTTGAGCCAAGTCTAGGTCTATTACCGGAAATGCGCTTCCCTGGGACTCAAAGCACTGCGGATGAAAGACTCGACCCTTCTGGTAAACCATGGTTACTTTTGGAACGCCTTGGTTGCAGACGGCGCACATGTCTACAAAGTTTTCATCAGCCAATTATTGAGAGACTTGACCACTCTAATTTAATATCTGTCAATAATAGGCGATCTAATTCTGAGTACCAGTACTTTGCTGTATGTCTTTTCGATATTCCAACTTGAGCCAAATCGGTGTAATTAGCGACGTTACTGCCACCATAACTACGATAGTGGTGTAGATGTTTGGCATCAATACACCACTGGACAGGCCAACGCCTGCAACGATGAGGCCAACCTCTCCTCTGGAAATCATCGCAATTCCGACCCGCCTTGACTGGGCCTTATTTTTCAAAAACAGCATTGCGGGCAGACCGCATCCCAACAGCTTGGTAGCAATTGCAACACCGATTATTACTGCTGCAATTAACATTACCTCTGAATTTATTCCACGGAAATCAACTTGGGCACCGATTATTGCAAAGAACAATGGCGCAAATATCAGACCCAGTTTTCCAATATAGTGCTCAACTCTCTCAAAGACTTTCGTAGTGGATAGCGCCATGCCTACAACAAACGAACCTAAAATCGGCGAGAGGCCAATCCATGCAGCAATGCCCGCAGCACCAAAGAACGCTGCAGTCACGATTCCTTCTATGCTTCCGCTTGCCTTCCACATTTCCGAGTTGACCATGCGGGGAACCAGAAATATTGCGGCAATTGCCATGGCTGCAAAGAACGCCAGGACCTTGAATATTGTAAAGACGGCATCGGTGATGTCCACTTCGGTTCCACTTCCTCCAATTGATGTCACAACAGACAATACCGCAATTGCCAAAATATCGTCAATTACAGCAGCTCCTATGATAAGTCGGGCTTCGGGAGTTTTTAGCTTACCAAACTCGCTTAGCACCTGGACCGAAATTGCAATACTTGTTGCGGTGAGTGCAGTTGCCACCAGCATTGCTTGTAATGCATTAAAGCCAAAGAACTGGAATACCAAAAACCCTACAAAGAACGGAACCACAACACCTAACGTTCCGACGGTAAATGACGCCTTGCCACCTCGGATGAATTCCTTTGGGGTCATCTCCAGACCGGCCATGAACAAAATCACAATTGCACCAATTTCGCCCAGAATTTTTACCTCCTCCGTGAGTACGAATAGTTGTTCCCCCTGGAAAACCAAAAATGCGCCGATTGCAAACGGCCCTACTATCATTCCTGCAAGCAACTCTCCAAGTACTATTGGTAGTCGTATCCTGACAAATAATTCCGCCATGAGCTTGGCGGCAAAAAGCAAAACACACACAGAAATAATAACCTGAACAAAATGCGATTCCATTTTCCCTTAATTAATTAAAATATACAAGATTAAAAATGATTACACATCTGACGCTATGCCAGCTTTTTGTTGTCCAAAAAGACGCCGACTTTTGCAGAAATGTGGCCAATCTCATATGATACTAGTCTGTGCTTTTTGCAAATCGACATTATCTTGTTTACCTGGTTTTTTGGCGCTATGATGCAGAATCCCACCCCCATGTTGAATGTCTTGTACATTTCCTCGTATGACACTCCAAGATTTTCTATTAGCTCCATTATCTTTGGCGGCTCTGGCATCATGTCAAGCACAAATCCAGTCTTTTTTAGCCTCAAAAGCTTGGTAAATGCGCCACCTGTGATGTTTGCTAGACCGTGCACTTGACAGCTTGATATGATATCCAAAACGGGCTTGACATAGATCTCTGTTGGCGTCAGCATTGCATGGCCAATTTTGCCCACTCCCCTGACATTGTCAGAAACTGAATATTTTTTCAGCAGGGCCTTTCTTGCCAGTGAATAGCCATTGGAATGGATTCCAGTGCTCGCAATTCCGATTATTGCGTCACCTGACATGATCTTGTTTCCAAGTATTATCTTAGTTTTGTCGACTAGACCTGCAACCATTCCTGCCAGGTCAAACGCAAATTTCTGTTCCTCAAATAAATCCGGCATGATTGCGGTTTCGCCGCCGACAATTGGAACGCCGGATTTTTTTGCGCCAGAAGCTAATCCTTTTGCGATTTCCTTAAACACGGACTCGTTGTTGCGGTTTGCGGCAATATAGTCAACAAATGATACCGGCTTTGCACCAATGCAAATAATATCATTGACGTTCATTGCGACACAGTCTATACCAATGGTGTCGTATTTTTTTAGCAAATTTGCAATCAATACCTTAGTCCCAACACCGTCTGTGTGCGTTGCCAGGTATTTTCCGCCGTGAATCCCAACAAGGCCAGCATAGTGACCAAATCCAGATTTTACAATTCCAGAGTGAGTTGATGCAATTATTTTTCCGATTGCCGATTGGCTTTTCTTGATTTTAGAAACGTCAACTCCTGTGGACTTGTAGGTTATCATGGTGTTGTATCTTGGGCCTCTCTACATATACATTCCAGAATCCGCCTGTCTGTGCTCCTTATATTTTTCAGACATCTCGTGAAATTCTGTTCCGATTTTCTCCTTTTGCTTTCTAAGGTCTACAGTATCAATAACCGTGCCATAGACTTTATTCACAGAGTCAATCAGGGTGGCAGCAGCTAGCGGGTCAGGATGGGCGTGACTTGCCTTGACTAGTAGAGTAATTGCGCGTATTTTGCGGATAATGCATTCGTTTAGAATGCTGCCAGGAATGCCAGAGATAAAGCCCTGAGAAATCATCGATATTTCCTTGTCCTGCATTATTCGGCACAAGTCTTCTTCTGCCGCACAAAACGTCTTGGAATCGTGCTCTTCAGATGCAACCCCATCCAATATCACGAGTTCTCTACATCCCTTTGTCTGAGCCCAGTCCAAAATTATGGATGCGATATTATACAGGCCTTCTGCCTTTAGTGGAACCTCGCATATTACACAGCAAATGTTTCCTTTTCTGTTAGAGTAAAATCGAAACGGGTGTCGCAATCTCCCCTGAATGAAGACAGTAGCTGGTGGCAGATATTTTGATCGCAAATATCCAACTTCTAACATTTTCAATTTTTCTATCATATGTCCGACGGCAAGCGGGCCTGCAAGACCTGGGCCTACAAAGCCTGCAAATATTATCGGGCTTTTTACCAGGGTTTTTTTTATTTCGTGGACTGACTCATCCAGAATTTTTCTTACCAATTGTTTTTTAGGTTTTTTGCGTCTCTAATTACTTTTCTGCAAAAACAACCCAAGCATGATTCTACCCTTTTCCGTAATGGTATAGTACACGGAATCATTGACGGTTTCTCTTTTTATGAAATTGTAATCAAGGCAGAAATGCAGATAATTTAGAAACGATCTCTTCATTCGAATTTTTGATGATTCATAGAGCTCTGAGAATGTAAGCGGACGGCAGCTCAGCTGGTACAGTAGTTTTATGACAGTCAGCGTGCTGAAATCGCGCGCACGAGCCTTGACTGCGTCCATTACTTGTACATCGCGCGATATGATAAAGTCGCCAAGCTGATCGGCTACTTCAAGGGGTATGTATGTGAGGCGTGCTTTCATGTACTGTATGGTACCGTACTTTACCTTAATTAAGGTTAGTTTGCGTTTTTTTTGATTTGCAGTAAATTTTTTTGAGCTAGGTTAGTGGTTAAACCATAAGGCGACACTAGTCCAGTTTAACCCCTACAAAACCGATGTTAAATTACAAGACCACCAAAACACGCACAAAGCTGCCTAGTTCTGCCTAGTTGTGTTTTGCTAAAAATTCACCACTATTTTCCATTTTAGGGTATGAGCAAATGAGGCATTTTCTCAAACCCCCCAGTAAACTCCATTTGGCGATATAAAGAAAGTCTAGGCAGCTGCGATTTGCTGTGCCTGCTTTGCCCTGCGTCTTTTTGCAATTATATTTGCAAGCTGGGCTGCGTGGATCTCATCCATGGTTTCGCACATGAGTCCAATCAATGCAATTCAATAATTAATCTTGTCCTAAATTGAAGAGACTGCAATTCCGTCGCACTTTATTGTGGGACATGTCACTGGCAGGCCGGCCCAGGGTAACACTACCTTGGAATCATTACCGATTGCAGAAATGTTTTTCAATAATATCGGCAAATTGTGGATTATTCTAACTGATTTGATTGGTTTTATTTGGCCATATTTTATTTGAAAAATTCCACTACGTGCTGTACATGAAAAGTCGCCCTTGATTGGGTTTACCGGATACGTATACCAGAGTCTTCCGACCAAAATTCCATCCTGAGTGTTTTGTATGATTTCATTCCGAGTCTGGTTGCCTGGTACAATGGAGAGATTATGCGGTGCAGAAACTGGAATTGGGTCTGTAGATCGTCCAAGCGGCACACCAAATCTGCACGCATTTCCAGTCGATATTGTGTTTTCTTTTAGTGCGTTATATGTATCCGAATACGTCCCCTCCAATATTCCATCTCTGATGTAATGTCTCTGATTTGTCGACACTCCCTCATCATCAAATGATTTTGCGCCAAGGCTGTTTGGCACATGCGGATCATCGACCAGACTAAAACCATTAATTGCAATTTTTTCGCCAATCTCGGAAAAACAACTCCTCCCCTCAGAAAATGTCTTGAGATTAAAGTTCGGACCCAAGACAAAGTACAGCAGTTCCCCTACCGCCTGCGGCTCAAAGATTATGCTAGTTATCTTGTTTTGTATGGTGTCTGGATTTATCGAATTTACACACATTTGGCGGGCGTCTGCGCCTATTTTTGTAACATCAAATAAGTCCAATACCCTAGAGTTTGTCTGGCCAATTCCTGATACTGGAATTCCCGTCTCAGAGTCTGCATTGATGAGACCTGAAATGTATGTGGCTTTTTCCGACTTTTGCAGGCCGGATGAATTTGCTATTTCAAAATCGTCGCATACGATATTCAGAGAGCCTGATATTCGCGTAATTTTTTGATGAAGAGCAGAGTCTATCATGGATTGTGCAAGCTCAATTGCTTTAGCAGAGTCCATTTCCCAAAGTTTGGAATCGTTTGTTTTCTCTATTGGTATATCTTTAGATCCGACAGGATATGATTTCCAAAATTCCCTACGACTGAGGTTTTTTCCTGCGTGCAATGCCTCTTCAATTATTTTGTCATAATCTGTAGCATTGGACTGCGCAGATGAAATTTTCTTGTCCTTGACTAGACGAATCCCAACAGAACTGCCATAATTCTCCTTGATTTCAGCAATCTCAGAATCTGTGATTCGTACTGTGATTGTTTTTTTGGTGCAAAATACAGATTCGCATTCATCTAAGTCTATTTTTTGCGCCCGAGAAATTATGTCACTACAAATGGACAACTAGCTTGTCCTTGGACTTTTGTACCTGTACTTGTCCAGCTTGACTAGCTCAAAGTAAGACCCGAATTTGGATGCATCAACTCTATCCAGTTCCTCTTCCTCCGGTTCGGAATCGTAGGTTTTTAGTATGTCATATGAAGTGCTCCTCTGCGCGGGAATTCGACCTATCTCTCGAATCAGCCTTCTCATTTCCTTTGGCCGCAACAGCTGACCGTGCGATGCACCAGCAGATGTGGAAATGGACTCATTGATTAACGTGCCGCCAAAATCATTTGCGCCCCACATCAAGAGAACCTGTGCCATTTTGGGGCCTTCCTTTACCCACGACATTTGGATGTTGTTGATGTGGTTGTTTAGCATTATTCGAGATATTGCATGTGTTAACAAAACGTCGTTTGCCGATGCACCATCACTGATTTCTTCGTACAGCCGATGCTTGTACATTGGGGCCTCTGAATGAATGAAATTAAGCGGGACAAACTCGGTAAACCCACCTGTCTCCTTTTGGATTTCCCTAATCTTTGCAATGTGTCGCACTCTGTCTTCCGGTGTTTCAATGTGACCAAACATTATCGTGGATGTCGACTGGATTCCAAGTCTGTGCGCAGTTTTTATTACATCAATCCAGTCATTTACACTGATTCTGCCTGGAGATATTTTATCGCGCATGTCCTGGTCAAGTATTTCTGCTGCAGTTCCGGGCAGGGTGTTGACTCCAGCATCCTTTAGTCGCATCAGATATTCCTTTACGGAAACACTGGATCGTGTCGCACCATACAATACTTCTTCTGGGGAAAATCCGTGAATGTGAATGTCGGGTATTTCTGATTTTATTGCACGACAAATGTCCTCGTATGTTTTAGAGTCCATGTCTGGCGGAAGGCCAGCCTGTATGCAGACCTCTGTTGCTCCAAGTGTGTGGGCTTCCTTTGCGCGCCGTACAATTTCCTCTATTGGCAAAAAGTATCCTTCCTCCTCTCTATAGTCGCGGCTAAATGCGCAAAATCCGCACTGCTTGATGCAGACGTTTGTAAAGTTGATGTTTCTATTTACCACAAATGACACAATGTCGCCTACGCGCCTTTTTCGAAGCTCGTCTGCCACCATTCCAACCAAGTGAAAGTCAAGACCACGTGCCCCGTACAGTCGTAGTGCCTCGGATATGGTGACTTCTTTTTCAGACAATGCATGGTCCAAGGCTTCTGCAATAAGCGGGTCTGCGTGTTTTAGAAGCGAGTCGAGATTCATCTCCAATATTCCTCTGAGACAAACCCATCTTTATCCATTATTGGTGTCATTTTTTGATATAGTTCTGATGGAATCATCTCCATCATTTCTGGATATACGGGAAATCTTGCCCTGAGCGTAAATCCTGAATTGTTTGTGTGCTTTTCTACAAAGTCTATTTGCGGCCAACCAAATTCCGGATTGACATAATCTGCAGTAAGCGGAGATATTCCACCCCAATCGTTTATTCCGGCATCCAAAAAGTACTGGTACGAGTCCGGCGATAAGTTAGGTGGGATCTGGATGTTCATTTGAGGCATGATTATTCTTGCTAGGGCAACCATTGTTTTGAAATAGTTTTCCTCCGCAGATGGTGTATTTTTCATCATGGTGTCTTGTTTTGGCTGAAAATTTTGCAAAATTATCTCTTGGATGTGACCGAATCTGTCATGGAGCTGCTTTATTGCAAATAATGAATCAATTATTTCATATGGCTCCTCGCCGATTCCGACTAAAATTCCAGTTGTCATTGGCATTGCAAGCTCGCCGGCATTTTCCAATACACGGAGTCTTGCCTTGGGGCTTTTGCTTGGCGCTAAATTGTGCGGCATTTTTTTCTCTGTTAGCCTTTCACTGGAATTTTCTAGCATCAACCCCATGCTTACGTTTGTATTTTTGAGTGAGTTGATTTCAGATTTTGTGAGGTTTCCTGCATTTGTATGAGGGAATAGACCTGATGCAAGTGCGATTTCAGATGCATGAACCAAATATTCAGCGGTGCTTGAAAATCCGTTTTCTCTGAGCCACTCCCTTGCTAGGCTGTATTTTTCTTCTGGTCGCTCGCCCGTCACAAACAGTGCTTCAGTGCAATGGTATTTTTTTGCCAATTCTACCAGCTCATGCACATTTTTCTTGCTCATAAGGGAGAGTTTCTGCTCTCCTGGTTCTGCCTTGTATGTGCAGTATCCACAGACATCCCTACACAGATTCACCAAATTGAAAAATGCCTTTTTTGAAAATGTAACATTGTTGGATTTATGCTTGTTTCGCAGAAGACTTGCAGTCTTGTATAATTCCGTGGTATTATTTTTGGTCTGTTCGAAAATTTCATAGGCCTGTTTTTTTGAAATATCTTTTCCATCTAGAACATGATTTAGCGGCTCGCATGTCAGCACCAGATCACTCAACAAGGCTAATCTTTGATTGTTGTATTTATCTTTGCGTTGAATTTGTTGCGCTTGTTGTGTTTAGTGCAAGTATAGATGACGGCCTCTCGTGTAGTGTAATTACAATATCAGTTACTTTGCCGTCCCGCAAAATCTGCAAGACCATTTCATCTCCGACTTTTTTCTCTCGCTGCAAGTGAATCAAAATATCATCAATTTTTCTAACAGTCTTGGAATCAATCCCCAAAACAATATCTCCGCCTATTTGGTGTCGAACTCCGTCCACCTCCCTTGTTTCCGTAGTTCCTCGTACGCCTGCCTTTTGCGCTGGGCTGTCGTCTATTACATTGATTATCAAGAATCCTCTGGCGTCCTTGAGATTTAGAATGTCTGCCAAGTCTGGGTCAATATCTCTTCCAGAGATTCCAACCCAGGGGTGGTGGTATGTCTTGTTTTCTATCAAAACTGGGATGATTTTCTGAACCGTGTTTGATGGTACTGCAAATCCGACTCCTGCAAAGTCGCCAGATTCTGATTGTATTGCAGTGTTGATTCCAACTACCTCACCTCGCATGTTGAGGAGTGGACCTCCGGAGTTTCCAGGGTTTATTGCAGCATCCGTCTGGATGATATCAGGGATTTGGAATCCACTATCCTGGGATGGCAACAGCCTTCCAACCTGGCTTACTATTCCAGAACTCATGGAGCCTGATAATCCAAACGGGTTTCCAATTGCCGCAATTGGTTCGCCTACTCGAAGCTTTGAAGAGTTCCCAACAGGCAATGGCACTAAAACATCAGAGCTTGCATTCACCTTAACAACTGCCAAGTCTGTGTATAGGTCTTGACCTATTACTTTGGCCTTGTATGATCGTCCATCCAAAAATGTAACTGTGATCTTTTCCGCATTCTTCACTACGTGCTCATTTGTTATGACGTACCCTTGGGAATCGTAGACGAAGCCAGAGCCGACTCCACCCATTCCTCTTATATCGGTTGCAGGCCTCTTTACGTTTAGTCGAACAACTCCTGCCTCGCTTTTTTCAAATAATTCAATCAATGATAGGTCTTTTTTGTCTTGCGCAATTACTGAATTTTTTGTATTCTCTGAAATGTCTTCTATTGTGGGGGTTTGATTTGGAGGATTTAGAAAAATGCTGTATGATACCAGAACAATCACGGTTGCAAGCAATCCTCCAAAAATTACAGCTGATTTACTCAATGACTCGTTTCTTTTTGGTGCGCCTATAATCCTTGCCTAGATATTGATAAAGTCTGGGGTGTGGTCTTTCATGGAATAAGTTCTTCCTCTCCATGACACTGCTGAGCTGCTCTTTGCCTGGATGAGGCCTACCAAAAATCCGCCAACAACCACTAGACTTCCAAGAGGTGCACAAATGGCATATTTCATCTTGATTTGCAGTGCTCTGGCATCTATTACACATGCTGAGAACAACAATGCAGACGATACTACAGATGACACAAAGACAGCAGAAAACGATGCAGAACTAGCCGCAAACGGTATGGAATAGAGTAAAAACACGTACGGCATAAAGAGCAAAAATAAAACCGCAAAGAATATGCCTACTGCTATTCTGCCGTTCTGCAAAAACAATGGAATCATCAGTCGCTTTAATGCATTCCATAATGTTGACCAATCGCGAGCCCAAACCGCCTCAATTAGGTGGTCTCCTCGAACCATCTTCATCCTAAATCCACCTTCTTTGACTTTTTTGCCCAGCGCCCCGTCTTCTATGATTTCGTGCTTTACTCCCTCATGGGTTCCAACGGAATCGTACGTTGTCTTTCGGATGATGAAAAAGCTGCCAAAAAAGTAGCCTGTCTTTTTTGTAGGATCGTTTACCCGTATTGCGGAGAACCGTGTGTGCAAAAATGTCGAAATCACAGGAAGTGTGATTTTTGTCCATACATCAAGGCAGACCATCTTTGGGATTACTGTCAGCGCATCTAGGCCTAAAGATTCCAGATGTGAGACTGCCAATGATATTACATTTTTCTCAAATTCGGTGTCTGCGTCTGTGAATAACAACAATTCACCTGTTGCCCTTTTGTACCCATCCATACAGGCCCAGTTTTTTCCCATCCACCCTTCAGGCTTTGGCCCGGCAGTGACATGAATGACCTTGGAGTTTTTCTCTGCATATTTTGAAATTATTTCTCCAGTGGAATCTTCTGAGGAGTCATCAATTGTTATTATTTCGTAATTGGGATAATCCTGTGATATCAGGGAATCAAGGCATTTTGCAATGAATCCTTCCTCGTTTCTTGCAGGAAGTATTATTGAGACTCGCGGTATGTGATGTGTCTTTGCATGGAATTTATCCAAAATCGGCGTGTATCTGAACGAGTCAACCATGGATTTCATCAGCGTAATCCATGCAAAGCAAATTCCGATTAGGATTACCACAAAAACATAGTTTATTGCATCTAAAATCATGACTTATTTCTCGATTTCTTGCTTGATTGCTTCTAGTGCTTGTTCGGTTCCACTCTTGATGTGCTTTTTGACCATGCCTGTAAACATGCCTAGCATACCTGTCATCCTGATGTCCCAAATTACCTCTAGCTTTGTTTTTTGCCCTTCCGGTATTATCTGGACTGTCTTTGTTCCGTTTATGATGCCTTCTGTGAATGTGGCAAGAATTTTCTGCTTTGGTTGTAGTAATACTGTCTGCATGCATTTGGAATCTCTAAATGCAATTATTATTTCGCGCTGTATTGTATTGCCGTCCCTCGAAATATTTCGGACCGACTTTGTCCCCTTCCAGAATTTTGGCTCGCCGTCAAGATCAGAGACAACATCCCAGACCTTATCTACCGGTGCATTAATTTTAACTGCAACCACTATTGTTGCCATGGTGTGATTTTTTGATCGGCAAATATTAGTCTTGATTAGCTAGGATCAAAACTAAACTTGGCAGTATCAGAATTGCCAGAATATGACACCGAAACAGTGTGTGTTCCGAGTTGATCCCATCCTTCTCCGCCAGCTATTACAAGTGTGGCAAATGTACCGCTTGGCTTGACAGTGACTACCTCAGTCCAAATTTGTTTTCCCGCTGGATTTGTAATGGATAATGTTGCAATGCTTGTCGCCTCTTTTGTCTTGCCGGAGATTGAAATTATGTCACCTCTAACATATGATGAAGAATCTAACTCCAGTACCTTGATAACACTTGGCGCAACGATGCCTGTTTCCAAATCCTGACTCATTGCAACAAACGATACTACCAGAACAGCAAATACTGTGGCGCAAACCGAAATTACGACATTTCGCAGCTTTGTCTTGCCGCCTTGAAGTTTTGGAATTGATTCCGCTTTCTTTGGTTTCTGTTTTACTTCTAATAGTGTTGGTGGATTTCTTGGCGGCGGTGGAGGAGGGACTATGCGGGACTCTTTTATTTTTTCCTGTTTTACCTCGACAGTCTGTGAATATCTTGCAAGCAAGCCTTCTACGTATTTTCTATCATCGATTGATACTAGCTTAGTACGAACAAATTCCTCTCTTATATTGGCTAGGCGGGCAGAATCTCCGTGGCCCGACTTGAGGAGTGAGTCGATGTCGTCTGTAAAGAACTGACCCATACGGATTTTGTGAATTCTTTTCAGATAAATTAACTGTGTGGCAATATTGCCAATCTACCAAAGATTGTTTTACAAAACTACGCCTAGATGTCGAAATTCATTTTAAGCGCTACCAAAGAACTCTTCCTATGGTAATTACATATGATGACTTTGCCAAACTCGAGATAAGAGTGGCAAAAATCATCGCAACGGAGAGTATACCGGGAAAAACCAAGATCATAAAGGGCACAATCGACCTTGGCGAGGAAACAAGAAGTCTCATAATCGGTGGCGCACAATATTTCACACTGGAAGAAATGGTGGGAAAAACAGTAATTGCAATTACAAATCTCGAACCAAAGACGGTTGGTGGCGTAGAGTCAAATGCGATGCTTTTGGCAGCTGATCTGGACGACAAACCGTATTGGTTGACGGTAGATGAGTCAATTCCTTTGGGTACTAAAATAAAATAAAAGATCTAGTCGTAGATCATTAGGTCCTTTTCTTCAAGCAACGAATGCAGGTTGTTAACAGAACGGTATACATCTGGTTCTTTTTTAGCTCCAGTACAAACCAGCTTTCCTGATGAGAAAAGCAGGATTACCGTTTTTGGGTCAAGCATTCGGTGAATCAGACCCGGAAATTGTTCTGGCTCGTACATGCTACGTGGTAGAGTTCTTGCTGCTTGCTCGAGGTGAATCTTTCCACCCAAGTTAATTGATGCAACAATGTTTTGGATATCAACTACTGCGTCCTTTTTGACTTTGATACCTCCTTTTCTGAGCTTTTGAACAACCGACTTTACTGCACTACGTGCCATCTCTTCAGATTTTGCGCCAGTGCAGACCATTTTACCTGATGTGAAAATCAGAGTTGCAGTCTTTGGACTCTTTAGTCTGAAGACAAGTCCTGGAAACTGATCTGGATGATACTCTACATCTGGAAAATTACGAGTAATCTCGTTAAGGTCCATTTTCTGATCCACTGAAGCAGAAGCAACTACGTTTTCGATGCTTACTATCGGCTTTGTTTGTGGCATACGTTAGCATTTGACTTATCTAGGCTATATAAAGAGCACTTTCTATTTGTTAACCCGACAGCCAATTTCTTTGAAATTCCGCACAGGTTCTATGTACGCCTTACACAATCCATTAATTTGGCAAACCAAGGCTTGCAGTGTAATTGAACTATACTGAGATATTTTCATTCGATAATCTGTTTGGCAGTAATAGCGACTCATCAAATCCAATAATGTGGTTGATCTGGATAGTACCTATCGTGATCTTTGTCTTTTACGGCCAGAGAATTCAGCTTATGGTCACATCTGGTGAGATAAAAAAGGGAATTGAAAAGCTAAACCGATACAAGGATGAAACGAGAAAGGAACTCACTGATTATTTGCAAAAGAAATCCTCAGACGATGTCACAAAAAAAATTGATGGCTATTTGGAATACTTTACTATAATGCCGGTGGATATCGACCCAAACGGAATAATGCTGAAAATAAAGCACCTGTTGCGTTCTAGAGAGGATTACACTAGGGCCCAAGTCGTATCACTTGCGCAAAACCTCACACCGCTTGAGGTAAGCAAAATTCAAAATCTATTGGAGGTAGTAACATCGTTGAATCTGTTGCACAAAATAGTAAGACATCTCTTCCTTACAGCAAAAAAGCAAAACAATTTTCCGCTTATCTTACCGCTCCAAATGATGCTTCCATTTGTGATGGAGCAGGCAGAGGCACTCAGGGGAGCAGTTCAGGCAATAAAGTCAGGTCAGCCACTTGGTGACGGAATAGGCCCGATGGTGATAGGAAAAATGATGCTGCAATCAGAAAAAATACCAATAGGTCTAGAGACAGTTTATGCAGAGTCAGACTTTGAGGGAAGAAAGCTAGTTCTACTCAAGGCAGAAGGTCCTTCTGCTACTGTGGGCAGGCCTGGAGATGCAGTAGAGATTCTGGTTGCAGAAAAAAAGCTAGACCTAATAATCATGGTTGATGCCGGACTAAAACTGGAAGGAGAAACCTCAGGCACTGTGGCGCATGGCTTTGGTGCGGCAATTGGGGGAATTGGAACAGACAGATTCCAAATAGAAGAAGTCGCAACAAAACACAATATTCCAGTTTATGCAATTGTCATTAAACAATCGATCAAGGAAGCAATCACACTAATGACCAAAGAAATTGCAGACAAGGCAGACGAAGTGGAATCCCAAGTATACGCAATGATCAAAGAAAATACAAAGCAAGGCCAATCCGTATTGGTAGTAGGCGTTGGAAACACACTAGGTGTCTCGCAATAATGTTCTCAAAAAAAGAAAAACCACTAGTTGCATTTACTGTGCAAAAATGTCAATCTTGCAAAAAGGAGACCAAAAGGAAATTTGAGGAAGGTGACTGCCTTTTTGCGCCTACTTTGGAATGTACTTCCTGCAAAATCCCGACTAACATATCAAAGATTTTTGGTCAGCCTATAGAGTAGTTACTATTGCGCCAGTTGCATTGGGGATGAACGTGTGCTCTGCCTGTGCTACTCGCTGACCGTTAGCCTCATTGAGCACTGGATATGCGCGAACGATTTTGTTTTTTATCAATTCCTCAAGCAGTGTTCTTGCTTCTTTTTCCTCGTATGACCTTACTATCCATCTGAGGGCAAATGGTAGTGTGCTGAAGTTATCCCAGATAAAGTCGACTAGCTTGTTTGCATTTTCATTCTTTGTCTTTTTGCGCGAGACGAGGCCAAAAATGTTCTTTGTCTTTCCCTCCCTGACAAACCCTAACCCTTTTGCCGTGGTGACAAATGGCTCACAGGCATATGCTTCTTTTGTAGATAATGCAAATGAGCCAATTGACCACATGTTTGGGATTGATTTTCCCGCATGAATTGTGTATTGTTCTAGGGAATGACCTGACAAGTTTGCAATTGGCTTGAGATTGTACTGCGTTACTGTTTTTTGTATTGTCTTTCCAATGTCGCTTGATTTGGTTCCCTCCTTTACCATTGTCATTGCTGCCTTGAGTGCCTCTTCTGCGGTTTCTACCAAAATGGAGGATTCCGGATCGTAAGACACAGATACTGCTGTGTCTGCAATGTACCCGTTTATCTGGACTCCAAGATCTATTTTGATCAGATCCGAGCTGGTCAGAACCTTGGGGTCGTTTGGCTCTGCAGTATAGTGAGCTGCAATCTCGTTTAGACTTGTGTTTACTGGAAATGCGCATTTTCCTCCGCGGGACTTGATTTCAGATTCGACTGTTTCGCAGATTTCATAGAGTGTTTTTCCAACCCAGTCCTTGGCCCTTGCAAGCTCGCGAACCTCAGACGCTATTTTACCTGCCTTGATGTAATCATCTAATTGCAATAGGTGGACTGGACTGGAATACTTATTTAAAATCATACATCTTAAATTGGGGCAAAAAATTTGCACACACAAGCGGGATCGTGGTCTAGCTTGGTATGATTCGGGTTTTGGGTACCTGAGGTCGTCGGTTCAAATCCGGCCGATCCCACTTTAATAAAATCATTTTTAATTGAGATTTTTTATACTGAGTCATTGGGCGCAAAACGCGAATGGATTCTAATAGCCGGAATTTTGTTTTTTATGATTGGTCTTCTTGGCGCAGGACTTCCTCTAATCTATTCAGTACTGATTGCAGTTGCAATATACGTTGGTATCAAGGCGTATGTAGGTCGGAAAAATCTCAAACTCCAAAAAGAAATTCCAGAGGGAATCTGTGTTCATTGCGGGGCAAAAATCGCTGGTGGCAAGTGCCCAAACTGTGATAATGCAAAATAGGAATCATACGCATTCTTTTTTACCAATTAAAGCCCAAAATGGATAAAATGTACCCCCAATTCACCACTTACTCAACTTTTGCTCAATTTAGATCTAAAATGATATCCGGCTCGAAATTACATAGGTAGAAAAAATGAGGACTTTGCCCCTAGCTGGCGTATTTGCAGCTTTACTATTCGTTGGAATAATCGGAGTATCATATGGTGCAGAGGATTTGGCGAACCACGTCGTAATTAATGAGGTAGACACGAATCCTGCAGGCGATGACTCAAAAACAATTTCAGAATGGGTCGAGCTGTACAACCCAACAGATGAAACGGTGAATGTTGGCGGATGGAAAATCGCATCAACCACTGTCACAAAAAAGACCCTAACTCTGCCATTTGGAACAATGATAAAGCCAGGCCAGTTCCTGGTCTATTCTCACCAAAGCATGTGGTTTACTGATGTCTCAGAAAAAGTCCAGCTAAAGAACAAGGATGGCGAAATCATTGATGAAACCCAGGTAATCACTGATCAGAAAAATGATTTCCAGTCTTGGCAAAGAAAATACGACGGCGTAGTATCTGAAGCAAACGTCTGGATTTTCAAGTCGTCGTCTCCAGGCTCTTCTAACGGCAAGATTCCTGGCGCTGGAACAAAATCAACAGAACTAACTGTATTTGTTAAGTCGGACAAGAAAAATTACATTTTTGAGGAGGTCGCAATTATCTCTGGAAACGTATCAAAGCGAGTATCACAGGAAAAACCATTCTTCTCACAACAACAACTACGAATAGACATTGACGGTCCAGGCAAATTCACAAAAACAATTACAATTTATCCTGACCTGAATTTGGAATACAAAACCCAGATAAAACTAGACCGAGTCCTCGGTGCAGTTGCAGGAACATATCGCGTTGATGTAAAGTACGGGGATGTGACTGACTCGACAATATTCTCAGTAGGAGAAAAAGTCATAGCAGACCTAGAACAAGAAATATCGGACCTTTCAATTTCCACTGATAAGTCTACATACATTCCAGGACAAACAGTCAAGATTTCTGCCTCTACTAATAATATCATTCCAGGGGCGGGCCTCAAGTATACGGTATATGATCCAAATGGAATCCAGATATTTTCTGGTAATCTATTCCCAGATAAGTTCGGCGAATTCACTGGTAATTTCTACATGAGTCCAACCAAGCCAGTCTATGGCACTCTAGATATTGTGGCCGACTATGGCAAGCAACACACTGAAACATCATTTGAGCTTGCAAAAGACGAAAAAAATCCCGAGCAAATAATTCTGGTAACTGACAAGGATGCATATGCACCAGGCGAGCCAATTGTAATTTCCGGTAGGAGCAACAAACATGTAGTTGCACTGGACCTGGAAGTGATTCAGACAGGCACTGGCTCCATTGGCAATACCGTAAATAATATCTTCAAAATCAAAGACCAAGTAAAGCTTGCGGGTGACAGCACATTTAGGTACGAGCTCAAAATCCCAGCAGGAGAAATCAATCTTGGTGATTTCACAGTAACAGTATCTAAAGAATTTGGCAAGGCGACAACTGATTTCAAAATAGTAGAAAATCCAGAAGAATATTTGGCGACCCCAAAATACTTTGTAAAATCCGACAAGGAGCGATATGTCCCAGGAGAAACTGTACTAGTCAACGGACACGTCGAGCTTAGACCGCGTAGTAGCTTTGAGGCAGCACCAATATCGATATCTGTCATGAATGACAAGGGCCAGCAAATCAAGGTGTCACTTCCTGGCACCAAACAGCTAGTCAAAGACAAGGTAGTGACTAAGGCAGCTACTTACTCGTTTACTGCAATTCCTGATGCTGTAGGAAATTTCAAGCTTGACTTTAAGATAAATCAGTCATCGTTTACCCCTGGTGTGTATACAATTCGAGGAATGTATGACACTAGAATCTTTGAGACCACATTTGTGGTGGACAAAGACATTGATGTCAAAAACAGGGAAATTCTAGCCACATTAGACAAGGAAGTCTACGGCCTAGGCGAAACAGTAAATCTGGAGGGAACACTAGTCAGTGGACAAAACAAAGTCAAAATTGTCATAACAAAGCCTGATGGCAAAACAGTGGGCAGTGGAGCACAAATATACAATAGCAAATTCACTTGGAGCTGGACTACGCCAACAAAGGACTTTGATCTGGCAGACATTAGGGACCAAAGGCAGGCACGTCCAACCGTATTTGGAACATACAAAATCTCTGTAATTGCAACCTCGCAGAGTATAGACTTGTTCTTCAAACTATCTGGGAATCCCTCACAGGACACATTGGAGGTAAAACCAATTGAAGTGAAGTCAAACAAGGCAGTCTATCGTCCCGGCGAAAAGCTAGAAGTGACTGGTACTGTGATTAAAAGACAAGATGATACTCGCACCATATATGGTGGGGTACCTGAGAGAGTAAACGTTGAGGTACGATCAATGTCTAACAAGATCATCTTTAACTCTAGTTTAGATTTGGACAATGGAGGCGCATTCAAGACAACGTACGATCTTCCACTGAATATATTCAAGGATGGAAAATACAAGATTGTTGCAACATACCAAAAGCTACTAGCAGACGCCACATTTGAAGTCAAAAACAACGTTCCTCTTGGAGTCACGGGTAAAACCACGCTAACAATTACCACAGATAAGGACGCATATCTTCCGGGAGATACTGCATACATTACCGGTACCACTAACAGGATTCTGTACTTGGACAAACTTGACTTGTTAGTGGAACACAAAAAAGATGACAAAATCGACTGTGGATCGTTCTACTGTGGTCTAGGCAATAAAAAAGTCGATATTTCCCGAAGTTATAAAAACGGATTTTACTCGTATGATTATAAAATTCCGGCAAACTCGGCACTTGGAACATACGAAGTGATCGCAGATACGGATTTTGGCACCTTCAAGACTACCTTTGAGGTGGTAGAAAAGTTGGCCAAAAAGGTAACCAGTAACGTGAAGATATCTGAAAAATTCAACAGAATCACTGACCCAATAGTGGAAGTTGCCCTAGTAGAGCAGATAAAAGATGATCTAGTGCTTGCACCAAATACACTACAGGGCTCCATGGCTGTGTCAAGGGGGGCTGAAAAGACTACCAACCTCACAATTCTGGCTGACGATGGAACATGCATCATAGGACAGGCAGAAGAATGCCTAATCTCAGAACCCACCAAGACGAAAGATGCAGTATACCAAATTGTGACAATTGCAGGGCTGCCTTACAAGGTTACATATTCAGGTCCTAATCCAATCCTAGAGAAATTCAGCATTTCTCCAGAGCAAGACAATGGCATCATTCCAGATTCTGCATGGATAATCCAAGTCGAAAATCATGTTCCGTCTGCCAAACTATACTATGAGATAGTCTACAAACAAGTCCAGTAGGAAGATATTTCCCTGTTTTGTATTCGGCATTATGAACGTCCAGGTACTGATGTTTCACCAAGATGATCCAAAAAAATGCACTGCTGCTAAGCTGGTAAAGTTCAATCTGGCAAAATCTGTCACAAGGATGGCGCAAAACACAATCATACTGGATCCTTTTGCAAAACAAACCCTATTGTACCATGACGCAAACATTGCCGACTCCATTACAGGAATTGACTGTTCATGGAACTTGGCAGATACAACATTTAAAAAAAGATTTGGAGGAATTCCAAGAAAATTGCCACCGCTTTTGGCAGGCAATCCCGTAAACTATGCCAAGCTTGGCAAGCTTACAACAGTTGAGGCAATTGCAGGTGCCGCATTCATTTTGCGATATGATGCCCTTGCAATGGAGTTACTATCAAAGTTCAACTGGGGCCACACATTTTATGAGCTAAATTCCGAGCTGCTAGTAGACTATTCCAAGCTAGAACTAGAAGAGCAGATCCCGCCCCTGCTTGCAGAATACGGAATTGTACAAAATATTGACTGAGTAGCAAATAAGCTATTCAGGGTAAAGATTTATTCAAACACTCTTTGGGGTCGGTTAGACATGGGAAATGAAGTACAAAATGCGGGATTTACGCGTAATCTAGGCCTGTTAGATGTGATTATGGTGGGCGTTGCCGCGATGATAGGTGGCGCCATCTTTGTCCTTGTCGGTCCAGGAATGGGCGAGGCAGGACCAGCACTAATGCTCGCCTTTTTACTTAACGGAATAATCACAATCCTTACTGCTTTCACATATGCAGAACTGAGTTCTGCACTTCCAGACGCCGGGGGTGGATATCGCTGGGTTCGGGAAGGAATGCCCAGGCCTAATGCGTTTTTGAGTGGGTGGATGTCTTGGTTTGCACATACCATAGCCGGCAGTCTTTACGCGGTGGCATTTGCATCTTTTTTTGCCCACCTTTTGGACATGGCGGGGATTTTGGAATCATCCGACTTGGTAGAAAAAGGATTTGCGGCAATGGCAGTGGTGATCTTCACATTCATCAATGTTCGTGGAACTGCTCCAACCAGCAAAGTTGGAAATGTAATCACGATAACGCAAATAACGATAATTGGCGTATTGATTGTCGCAGCATTATTTGCAATGGCTTTTGTAAATCCTACATGGCCGTCGAACTTTTCAGACTTTTTCCCGCATGGAATATCCGGTCTTGTAATAGCAATGGGTCTGACCTTCATTGCGTTTGAGGGATATGAGGTCATAGCACAAACGGGAAACGAACTCAAAAACCCAAAGAAGAATCTCCCAAGGGCAATCTTCATTTCACTGTTTGTCGTAATTGCAATTTACATTCTCTTTACGTTTTCATTCATTGGCGGACTATCATCGGACAAGGTAGGCCAACCATCTTGGGAGTTCATTGGAAGCTTTGGTGAGCTAGGAATACTGGAGGCTGCAAAGAACTTTATGCCATTTGGAGCAATGCTTGTGCTAGCAGGAGGGTTTGTCTCTACGCTTGCTGCGCTAAATGCAACTACGTACTCGTCTAGCAGGGTCTCATATGCCATGGGAACTCATTACAATCTCCCACACTTTTTTGGCAAGATTCATCCAAAGTACAAAACTCCTGCGATTTCCACTATTGCGTCTGGGATCATAATGCTTGTGATGGCATTGTCGTTAGACCTGACAGGCCTTGCAATTGCTGCAAGTGTCATGTTCTTGTTCTTGTTTGCCCAAGTCAACTATGCGGCAATCACAATACGTCGACTATATGGAAAAAAGCTGGACTATTCTTTCAAAACGCCATTTTTCCCAATTATTCCAACGCTTGGAATCTTGTCCGCAATTGGGCTGTCTGTATATTTACTATTTACAGAGCCTGAATCATGGGTAATTGCAATAATTTGGATTGTATCTGGATTTGTTATCTACAAATCTTACACCTCAAAAAAAGAAATACAGCACTATGCCCCGCTTGTGTACAACCAGGGACCCAAAGAGCGAAAGGAATATCGAACTCTAATCGTCTATCACCCAAAATATGTTAACAATTATTACAAAATAGCAAATTCCATCATCCAAGAAAAACAAGGCGAAATTTCATTTTTGAGTGTAGTAAAGATTCCAGTGCACCTACCACTTGATGCCACAAACAAGGTTGCCGAATCAGAAATAGAAGAATTCAATGAACTCAAGCAGCAAATTCCGCAATCCATTCGGCACCGATATTTGGTTCGCATCTCTCACGATGAAACCGACGCAATACTCTCTACTGTGGAAGAGCAGGGAATCAATCTGGTCATAATTGACTTCGCGTTTTTGAGAAATAACAGAAAACTCCTTTCCCTTTCGACCTGTGACTTTATTGGTGTTCGGCTTGGTACTAATTTTGAGCAGGATCTGGCAAATCTTGTGGTGTCATATGATAAAGGGAGACACTCTGATCTCGGGCTGCGAGTGGCACATGCAATTTCCCGGGTACATTCGTCTAGAATTCGTATAGTTCGCGGTGTTGTGGAAAAGCCAGAAACCGAAATTGAAATCATGAACAGAATTAATGAGATTATGTTTGATCTTGACATCAAAAAGATCCAATTTGAAAAGGTCTACCCAAAAACAAAAAATGTTGCACCAGTACTGCTTGAGAGCTTTTCTAAAATACAGGACGAGACAATAATTTTGGGTGCAGGCAACCAGGCAGACTCGGCATTTTCCCCAAAAACACTGGAGGTAGTAGACAAGACAAAAAAATCACTCCTTGTAATTCGCGACCACCAGTTCTCAGAATTCAATACCCGAAGATTTTGGAGAATAATCTCGTCTAGGATGAGGGAAAACAGACATCTTTACAAAATCTATGTCGACTTTGCACACCTTGGCTACGTCATTAAGGAAAAGCGCACCCATAAGTATGATGAGGAATACTTTGATTCCAAGTTCAAATAGTGTAAATATCTGATTATACCACAACACAATGCGAGCTGGTGGACGATTACTGCGAAAGCAGAGGAAACTCCTCCCTCAATGCAGATGTGTGTTGCGGTGACGCAAAGCCAGAGATGGTAGGCAACAGAACAGAAAAAAATCCGAACTGGAGCACTATGATGGGAATCCCTGAGATTTCCAGCAGATGGAATGAAAAATCTGCCCCACACAGAGAAAAGCCAAACAGAGCCGGGTTCTGCACCTATGGTTCAGGTAGGCTGCAAAGCGAAATGTCGTTTACAAACAGAAGGAGGGTTATGGCCAGCACGCAATTTTATTTCAAACCAATCCTGATGTTGATCTTTAGCTTTTCAGTTGTACCAGAAGGAGACGTATTGTCCGTGAATTTGAGCTGGGCAGTAGAGCCAATCTTTACTATTTTGCCGTCAATTTCCTTTGGCATCTTTAATGTTACTATGAACTGGTTTGTGTTATCACCCGTCTCTCTTAATGCTGATGTCTTTGCCTCAAATGCCGAATTTCTCAAAGTAGTTCGGATTCCATTTTCACCCCTGAACTCTATTAGGCTGAGTGAAATGTTGTCAGCAGCCCTTGAATCCAGATTAAAGTCTGGATCATAGATTCTGACTTGAAATGTTTGACCTATTCGGATATTTTTTTGCGATGTCTCTAGTGACGCCGTTGATTTTTTTGCTTTGATTGACTTTGATATTGTCTGGGAGTTGCCTGATGCATCAGATTCGTCATTGTATGTTATCACTAGAACGTCGCCCTGCGTTATGTCGCGGCCATTGATTGTGGTGGGAATTGAGACCTTGCCTAGAAAGACCCCTGAATTAACACCTGTTTCTACAATTTTAGATGGTCCGGAAATACTAGTTCCTGCAAGCTTGAATTCCAACAATCCTAATGTAGAGACTTCATCAATTCCTCGGTGAGACTTGTTGAGATCATCGTCATGCAAAAAGAATGTGACTGTTCCTCCTGGCACTAGTACCGTGCTTGCCTGAAGCATCACTGTCAAAAATATTCCAATTAGTTGTATCATGGTTTATCCTAGTACATTTTTGAGCTTGTTTGCGAGAACTGGTTTTTCAATATTACTCATGATAAACTCTATGTCGGACTGGTCATCCACATCCCACATTATTCTGCTAATTAGAGCAAACGTGGTTGGAATATTGCGGGACTTGGCAGTGGTTAGGTGAATTTTATAGCTGTCCTCATCATAATGAGTCTCCATTATGTTAATCGGACTACGCAAAAGCGCGTTTGTGCCGTCAAATTTTCTTGATGGCACAACAATCAGATGTGGTGTTTTTTGGTATCTTAGAAGTTCATTGATGTCTTGGGCTCTAATCAGAGGAATGTCTTGCGGGAAGACAACCGATACATCAAAATTATTCTCAAGCAGGTATTTTTCTGCGAGTGCCACTGCGGCGTTTACCCCATTTTCCAATTCGTCATAGATCTGGATTGTGTTGTATTTTTTTGCTATCTCGAAGGCTGATTCGTCGCGCGATACAATGACTGTCTTGTTTATCTGGGACTGGGAAATTGCGGACAATACCTCTTCTAGCATTATTTTGCATAGTTGTTCTGTTTTGTCTTGCGATAATCCCAGTCGGCTTTTTGCCTTTGAAAATGTCTTTACTGGGATGATTGATGCTATTTGCAATCTATCTTGAGTTCTTGAGAACAAATGATGCCAATGCATCTTCTGCTATTTTATTAGTCATCTTGATGCTAGTGTCAAAGACCTTCATGTCTAGATTCTGAATTCGTTTCGTCAGCAGTTTATCCTTTGAATCAATTACAATGCTTCCGCAAACGTCTGAATACATTTGTGCAACGCCGTATGGAGAGACTTCAATTCCGGCTGCTTCCATGTATTCTGCAGCCGGACCAGAAAATGCCTTGTTGCCAATAATTGGACTTATTGCGATTACCTTGCGTCTGTTCTTTGAGAGCTCTTTTCTAATTCCCTTTATCTGAAGCATGGGGCCTATGCTAGTCAGGGGGTTACCCGGCGCGATAACTACCAGTTCTGAATCATGAATTGCATTAACTGCCTCTGGGTTTGGCCTTGCCTTATCTGCACCGATGTACTGTATTCCTTGGACTTTGTCCTTGCCCTTGTACTTTACCCAGAACTCCTGCAGATGCATCTCTCCTTTTTCTGTAGTGATTCTGGTTTCAATGGTGTTATCGGTTACAGGCATTATCTTTGCCTCTACTGCGAATTTCTCACACATCCACTTAGTGATATCTCCTAGGTTCTTGCCGTTCTTTAACATGTTTGTTCTAATTAGGTGGGTCGCTGCATCCCTGTCGCCGATTCTAAACCATGTCTCTTCGCCAAAGATTTCCATTTGTCGCAAAAATCCAAAGGTGTCTTTTCTAATTCCCCATCCTTTTTCATAATCCAAAATATCTGCCAGACCATAAATTATTGTGTCAATGTCAGGACATACATAGAGTCCATACAACCAGTAATTGTCTCCAACATTGCACACCACATTTACGTCGCGGGTCTGCGAGATCAAACCACGGACAAGCTTAACAGAACCTGTGCCACCAGCCAGAATTGTTATCATAAAACCCTTTTTGTATGATGCCACGGATCAATATTACCTTTTCAATAATGTACCAAAACAACACAAAACAATAAACTCAAAGAAAAACTGTAAAAAATTCAAAGAAAATTTGTTTTGTAAAATTTCTTGTCGATTTTCATTATCCAAGACAAGATTTATTACTGCGCAGACAAGCGTACCATCGTGAATAGGGGTTCACTATTAGCGTTTTTAGTTTTGTCTATTTTGGTTACAGGTTCTGTCTCTCCGGTATTTGCAGCTCAGTTGAACTGGGATGCAAAAACCCCAGAAACTGCCGAAGTCCCACACTTCAAGTTCCAGCGAACTGCCTACATTGAATACGAGGAAGGGGGTGCAATAGCAGAGGCACTGAGAGGAAAATCAAAGTCAATCGACTTTACCGTAGACAAGTCTGCCCCCGGTGTCAATATGCTGATTGAAAAACTAAATGAGAATTTACAGGAATTACAAAGTTCAGCACGCATATCTGATATCACTATCGACTATCACGCATCGCTCTTTGGAAGAGGTGAGAATACATCAGTTGACTATAGAATTATTCTGACTCCAAAAATTGACGGCTACCTGATCAAGCCGTACACTGAAGGCTCTCCGGCACTCTTTGACATTTTGTGGAGAGGAATACAAGTTAATGACTCTATTGTAATTACCACAGAAGAATACGGCGACGTTGAAATAAACAAACCAATTTCATTCTACGAGAAAAACTATCCCGAAGTTGCAGCCCAGATGACTGGCGAGGCAAGAAATGTAATGAACATTCCACTGATTGATGCATCAGGTATTGGCAGACTAGGAATTGGCAACTGGCATTTTTTGGCAGACCCGACTGGCATTGTTGCAGAGACTAGCAAGTACGGATTTTCTGGCGCCAAAGTAGTAGTATCGTCGTTTACAATGGGTGAGAGCAGTTTCCGTGAGGGACAAATCAAGGAAAAGGAATTTGAGGCAACATTTACTTCCGATAAAACTTATCACATAAGAACAATCGAGTCTGGCGACTCGGGAAACATTTTCATCGCAGGCTATGCATCACCTGACCAACTAAATGGTGGCGAAGTACTGGGCGTATCACCTACGACCCCATCGACTGGAGCGCAGACATCTTCTGGCTCGTTCCCAATATTCATCGTATATGGAATGGCCGGCATGGCAGCAGCCGGCGCAGGTGGATTCTTTTGGTGGAGCAACAAAAAAGCAAAGAAAGATTCTGAACTCATCCAGACTGGAATTGACCCGAAATATCTACGAGGAGTTGATACTAGCGAGGCATCTGGCGGATACAAGACCAACAGAGGAGAAGCAGAACTCATATCTGATGATTCATCCTATAAGCAACACACTAGTGTCTATGACCAAGGTTCTACACGTGGCTCACTTCCAGCAGGATATGACAAGCCAAAGGACGAATCAAAGCCAAGCTCAAGCCGCGGCTCTATGCCTAAAGGCTGGAAACCATCTTAGAAAATTTCTAACTTAGATATTCTGAATTTTTTGCCAATTTGTTCTTTCTATACTCTAGTACACTTAGTGTAATTGCCAGTATGCCTGTCAAAAGCAAAAGTATCTCTATTGTCAAAATTAAAGAATGTGAAAAAGAGTCCATCACTCTTATTTCGTTGACGCTGGACACCAAATACGCATAAGAATACACTACATAGTTTATCGCCCAATGGATTAGTAAAGCCACAACAAAGCCATACCTATAGTATACCCAGCCGATTATGATTCCTGCCATTGCCGCTTGAGCAAACTTGCCATTGCTCCACTGATCTGATAAAACATGGGCTGCGCCAAACATCACACCAACCACTACGACAAGTATGATTGCCTTTTTTGGGCTGGTAATTGGCAGATTTACAGATGGGTTCCACAGTGACTTGAAGAACAATTTTGCAGATGCCCTTCGTGAATATAAAAAAAACAACGGAATGCCGACTAGAATTACTCTAAATCCTAACTCTTCAATTATTGGCGCAATTGCGATTCCTAAAAATCCCGTCAGGTCGTTCTCAAAGACAGGTGGCGTTATTGTTATTCCTACCATCTGTTGTATAATATCGATTAGTGCTGATAGTACAACAATAATTGAGAACCACTTGATAATCTGGACTAGGTAGCTCCCGTCCTGGGACTCATACGAGCCAGCCATAATGGGGGATAATACCTTGAGAAAATTCTTTTTTGGACCCATGCTGGATATTACAAATAAAACCAGGAATACGGCCCAGGCGGCAATGAAGACATCTCCGATTCCAAGCCAACCAAACCAGTCCTGCCCACTCAGAAAATCAATCTCTGTTACTGGTAATGCATAGTCAATACTTTTTCCTATCTGGGAGTTGAAAAACAAATACGCACCTATTGGAAATGAGAGTATCATCAGCCCAAAAATGACTGATACTAGTGCGGAATATGGAATTGCTAAACCTTGCAGAATTTTGTGGTCTTGCATTTAGTGGACTTCGATACTTGATTCGGAAAATCCTAATCTGACTAGAGTTTCTTTCATGGTATCGCGGTGGTCTCCTTGGAGGAAAATATAGTCATCCTTTGTCGTACCTCCGCAGGCGTACTTGCGTTTCAGTTCAGATAGCGTTCCGTTTAGGTCGTTTAGCTTCGAATCAAGTCCATCAATCATCGTGCCCTTTTTCTTAAATCGCCTCTCTTCTAGCCTAATAACAATTTTAGTTGATTCTTTGTTAAGATCGCCGCAAGCACACAAATCTTCAGGTAGTCCACATGTGTTGCAAATTACTGCCATTATTTTACTAAAACAATTTCCTTGAGCCGACTATTAAGCCTTATTGGGATTTCTTGCAAGTTTTTTTATGAAAGACTTGGTGTATCATATCATGTCGGAGAATCTTCGAAAAAAGGCAGTAGATCTGTTGCTAAAGGGCGCAACACTTCTTGCAGAGCCATGTCCGTATTGCAAGGGAGTCCGCGTAATGAAGGACGGTAATGCCCTATGTGTCAGCTGTGGCAAAGAACCTGACCAGAACAAGGTTGTGGAACCGCCGAAAATAGATCAGCCAGCAAACTCAATCCTGAACTCTATGAACAAAAAGCTGGAAGTTCTCACAAAGGAACTAGAGGTGGAAAAAGACCATGAAAAACAACAACAAATACTAAAGTCGATTAATGCGCTATTGGAGACTGTATCCAAGTTGCAAAAGTGAGATTGTGTAGTCTTGGATATTCTGCATCATTAAACGTTGACCAAAAGTTACATCATCACTACTTATTGATAACGAATGAGGCCTCAAATGATAAAGTTTTTATCTTTAGTGCCTAGCTTCACAATCAAATGAGCAGTAGTAAAAAGAAAAGCGCACCATTACCCGCATCATCTGCAGGTTTATTGCGCTTCTTTGAAGACGAAACTAAAGGATACAGACTCGATCCACGAATCGTCCTTGCAATTCCAGTCGGCCTAATTGTAGTATCTTGGATGCTTGACCTATTCTTAATAAAATAAAGACCGAAAATGACCGAATCATACGATGATGTATCTAAAATACACAAGCGTTATTCCCTGACATTACTTACACCGTCATCAAAATACCATTCACTGATATTTTCTGGAATTATTGCAGCAATAACTGGATATTTAATTTTGACAACATATCTTGAGCGACAAGACGAGCTCATATTTCGCCTGCCGATCCTAATGGGAGTTCTATTAATAACACAGAAAATCGACGCAAGGCTAATTCGAAATAGGGAATACTCCAAGGCGCTACATATGTCGCTTTTTGGCAACATGTCGTGGCTTGCAATTGTGCTAATGGGAATGGTGGCATTTTTCATTTTGGGAAAACCCGAATTGTCATTGTTGTATGTAACACAAGGAATGCTGATTTTTACCAGCTTTAGAATCGGATTGCTCACAACAACTCTGGGACTATCGATGACTAAGGCATGGGTAATTTGCTTTGTCCAACCAGCTGCAATGTATCTCGTTTTGATTCCTCAGGAGCTCTGGATATCTTCACTAATAGACCCAATTGTAATGGCAATAGGTGCCACGTTTTTGGCAATTGCGTCTGTCTGGTCGTATCTTACAGATAGAGCGGGCCGCCCAGAAGTCAAAAGCACACACGAGCTAATCCAGGCATATTTGGCATCTAGGGGTAGAGAAAACTATGAAGAAGTAGAATCCATAATCGAGTCGCGCTCAAATCCATCAAATGTTCTGACATCACAAATTAGGTTCCAGTCAAATAATGGAGACTTTAGGATGGTCTTGCCAGAGGTTCATCCAGGACCATACCATCCAATTGGAGGAAGCAATATCACATATAGAATCTACAAGACGCTAAACTCGTCTGCAATGGTAATGCACAGTGTCTCTGACCACACACTGAATTTACCGTCGCAGAATGCGGTAAACGATTACCTTGGAACATTTTCAACCAATGTGGTTCTCAAAAAAGGATCTAATTGTACAGAGCCCGTAACGGTTACTGTGAACAAGGCACGCGTAACCGGTATACTCTTTGATAAAACCACAATCTTATTTTTGTCGCTATCGCCACACGGAATGGAGGATGTCCCAAGCAACATCAAAAAGGAAATAGAGCAGCTTGCAAGTAATCGCGACTTTGAGAGAATCCTCATAGTGGATTGCCACAACGCTATGGGAGCGGAAATTGGTCAAGAAGACTCGCAAGACATGCTCAAGGCGGCAAAAGCAACACTCGAATCCTTGGTTACAAAAGAATCCTATCCCCTAGAGTTTGGCTATGCAAATTCTAGCGGCATGGACGTAAAATCAACTGATCTTGGTCCTGGTGGATTGGGAGTGCTATGCCTGAAAATTAATGGCAAGAAGTTCTTTTTTGGATGGTCTGACTCTAATAATATGGAAAATGGCGTGCGCGAGCACGTAGTGAATTATTTTGCAAAAAATGGTATGGTGCTAGTGGAATTGTGCACATCAGATACACACTTTGCCTCTATTGTGGTACGCACGAGAACTGGTTACTATCCGTTTGGCAAAATCACAACGCCAGAAACTCTGACAAACTGGTATTACACAATAGCAAAGCAGGCAGATTCCAAACTTGAGCCAACATCTTTTGAGATCCTAGAGCACAAAGCGGAGGTCAAAGTTATGGGTACTGCAGTCATCGAAGATTTCTCCAAAGCACTAGACAAGTCGCTGCTTTTGACCAAGGGATTTGCAATTGGAAGTTTCCTAATTTTTATTGGTTCTCTTTTCCTATAGTTTCTACATTTTCCAAGTTCCCGTAAAACTCGTCCAAAAAATTCCCAAGCTGGAAAATGGGAACAATTGGGACCTTGTCCACAAAGCTAACCCTGTCCTGGTATAGTGTCACTATGACTGGGGCCGCAATTACGCCCTTTGTCTTTGTGACATAGTGTTTTGTGCGCTCTATTTGCTTCTGGACGATTTCATCTAGTGCTGATGGCGTCATTTTTTTCCAATGCTTGCAGTCAATTAACATCGCAATACCAAGTCTGATTCCTACAACGTCGATTTCCATGCGGGGGTTTGTAAGGATTAGATTCCGCATTGTGGCGAAGTCGTGAATTTCAAGTATCTTTGCTGCCAGCCCCTCAAAATCCTTCCAGTCCAAGTGTTTTGCTATTTCGTCTACCAAAACCCCCTTACTTAGGGCAACAATTACCGCTCGCAGCTTGTCACCTTCCTCAAATTCTATTATTTTTCCGTCAAAGCTCCCAATTTCGTTTGCGGCAAGCTCCTGAATCATGCGCCTTGCTGTATTTTTATCTGTCTTCGATACAATTGCAAAATCCTCAACTGATATTCCGCCCGGTATTATTCCGTCGATTCCGTCAAGCCATGATCTTGTACTCAATTTGTTTTGTTTTGTGTTTTGTAAATTAAAAGGATTGCATGTGATTTGTACCAATATAATATTATACAAAACATCATTGGAGCTTTAAATTAGATGGTGCCATAGCAAACCCGTGAAAGTATTATTCTTTGCAGCATTAATTGTCTCTGGGTTTGGAATTGCGTTTGCAGAAAAAGGCACATTTGTTGATAGCATACAATTCATCCAGTATCTAGATGAGAGCACCGCAATCGAAGAGGTAAAAAAGAAAAACCTGGACATTTACTATTCGCGAATTCCAGCAGAGCTTATATCGGATACAGACACTAGCGACCTGAAAATATTTTACACGACCGGCGGGTCGTTTAGCTTACTTGTAAATCCAGCACAAGGAGACGAGTTCAATCCATTTTACTATCAAAAAGTGCGATTTGCATTGAATTATCTAGTTGACAGAAAGCTAATCGTAGATGAACTAATGTCTGGTCAGGGGGTCATGATGACATCAAATTATGGACCATTTGATCCCGACTTTCTAAATATTGTATCCGAGCTTGAAAAGTTCCACTTTAGATATAATCCAGAACTTGCAAATTCCATGATATCGGAGATAATGATAGAAGCAGGAGCACAAAAAATCGACGACAAGTGGATGTATAATGGGAAAAAAGTCTATGTGACGTTTTTTATTAGAAATGATGATCCAGTAAGAAAATCCATTGGCGAAGTAATATCATCCGAGCTTGAAAAGTTAGGCTTTACTGTGAGAAAAGACTTTGGAGATTTGAACAAGGCGTATGTTTTGGTGTATGGTTCTGATCCTGCTGAACTCAAATGGAGTCTATACACCGAAGGCTATGCCGGACGGTCTGCATTTGTAAAATATGATCCTCTAGGTCTAGCACAAATGTATTCTCCGTGGTATTCAAACATGCCTGGCTTTAACAATCCACAATACTGGAACTACAAAAACGAAAAACTTGATGATCTTACACAGAAAATCTATTCAAGCAATTATACTACATATGTTGAGCGAGCCGAGCTGATTCGTCAGGCAACAATTCTTGGTGTAAACGAGTCTGTGAGAATATTTCTAGCAGCCAAGGTGGATCCGTTTGTTGTAAACAAAAACGTAGATGGTATAATCAATGATTTTGGGGGAGGAATACAAACCAGATTTACACCAATCAACTCTAGGACAAACGATAATACACTCAAAATTGGCGTCAAGCAAATCTATCAGGGTGCGTGGAATCCAGTGCGGGGTCTGGCAGACGCATACTCCAAGAACATCTGGGACGTGCTGTATGATCCCGGGATGTTCAAAAATCCATATTCTGGCCAAAACTTTGCAGTCAGACAAGAATGGAATGTGAAAACAGCAGGACCTACAGGAAAACTAGATGTGCCAGACGATGCAATATTTTGGGACCCGACACTACAAAAATGGCAATCCGCTGAAGGTAAAAAGGCAAAAAGCAAGGTAACATATGATCTTCTCTGGTCAAACTGGCACAATGGTCAAAAAATGGACATGAATGATGTCCTGTATTCTCTTTATTTCACACAGGAATGGGGCTCTGCACAAACACAAAACGACAAGACATTTGATCCTGAATACACACCCACTGCAAGCC
The DNA here is from genome assembly GCA_016872055.1 of Nitrososphaerota archaeon. Taxonomy (NCBI): domain Archaea; kingdom Thermoproteati; phylum Nitrososphaerota; species Nitrososphaerota archaeon. The sequence goes on along the minus strand of VHBH01000001.1, from coordinate 195,678 downwards.
AGGCAGCAAAGACACTAGTTGCTGTCAGACCAATTGATGATAATACCATCGAAGTTTATGTTGACTATTGGCACTTTGATGAAACCGAGATTGCCGACTGGGGAGGAGTCTGGGTGACAATGCCCTGGGAGCCAATGGCGGCAATGGAGCGGGCAGTAATTGATGGTAAGGCCTCGTTTTCGAGAACTGACGCCCAAGCAAAAAACCTCAACTGGTTTTCCATGATTATTCCACGTGATGCAAAACTAATATCGAAATACCTAAAGGAATTTTCAGAGTCTGGCTATGTGCCGCCTGCGCTGGAAAAATTTGCCAATACTGCGCAATACTATGACTCTAGGTACCAGAGTACCATATTTTGGATAGAGGAGAAAAACCACGCAGTAATAAGCAATGGCCCATTCTACTTGGACAATTATTCTCCAGAGGCAAGGACAATTACTATTCATGCATTTGATGATGAGTCCTATCCGTTTTCTGTAGGACATTGGAGTAAATTTGAGCATGTAAGCCTGCCGCAAATAACATCAATTGATGTACCAGACAAAATAATACGCGGGCAAGACATTACAATTCCAATTAATACAGAACACTCGACTGATCTATATTATTTTGTAAATGACGCGTCCGGCACAGAAATCACAAGCGGTATAACACAAATTCAAAATGGATCTACAGAGATCTTGGTTGATTCTGAAATTACCAATACAATGATGATTGGAGGCCACGACATCAAAATCTATGCTATATCTGACTCTGTTTTCAGGCCTGACATTTACCTGACGAGCTTCTCTGCGGTGGACAAAATAGACGAGACCTACACTGAAACCATCATAGAATCAAAAAAACCAGAGGCTCAAAACAACTATGGGATAATTTCCATCATACTTGGCGCAATAATTGTAGCAGTCATTCTATATATTAGAAAATCACGTAAGTCGCGCACAAGCCACTGATATTTCATTCATAAAAATTCTAAAGCAACCTTATATCAAAAATCGCAAAAATAATTTCCAGTGAATTAACCTAAAAAATTGTGCTGGGTTGAGATAAAGAAGGTATGTGCACTTCTCTGGTAGCTTAGTCTTTACCATGTCACAAATAACATCCAAACCCACAACATTCTAGATTGATGCGGTACTGGAATCACATTTGAACTGAACATGATCTATTTGATAAAATATGGAAAAGAATGGTTTGCTTAATTGGAAATACTAGAAAGACAACTCGCTATAGATTTGAAAACCCAGATTTAAGATGATTTTCCAGTACTCTTGACAATATTGAATAATTGCCGAACTGCCATCTTCGGGTGACTGACTGCCATCTTGATTATACTAGTAAGACTGAAATCCGCCTTGATAAAGTCCAAAAACTCGTCCATGCTGAGCTCCTTTATGATGTCTAGTTCCTCGTCCCATTCTTTGTCAGAGAGTCTAATCCATCTAGCCTGGACCTTTGATGCCGACTCTATTTTTTTCTGGATTGCCTTTTTCCAGTTTTCCTCGTATGGCTTTAGGGATTTTTCTGACAGATCGCCGCTTAGAATTGCATTGGCTGCTACATCTCCTGCAACCCTACCAAATCGTATTGCATAGCGAATTCCTTCTAACACTAGCGGGTTTGCCTGCCCTGCTGTATCTCCCACTAGAATCAAATTATCATATACTGTTTTTCTTGTTAGTCCGTCGTTTGGAATCAATCCATAATGAAATTCTATCTGTGTGATTTTGCCAAGCTTGGAAATTGGCCCGAGTTTTTTTTGCATTATTTGTTCTAGACGCTCAGTTGGGTCCATTGTGGATTCTGGCTTTCCAATACCTACTCCGATTCGCACAATTTTACCACCCATTGGGAAAATCCACGCATAGCCTGCAGGAGAATAGTCCTGACCAACCATGAGCCACCAAGTGTCGGGGTCTGCATTTTCCACTTCGACTTCGTACTCTGCGCCGGCGCCAAACCGCTTCCACTGCGTTACCAATCCTAATGACTTTGCAACAACGCTTTGAAATCCACTAGCATCAATTACGATTTTTGCATGAAACAAAACCTCTTCCTTGTTTGACGTCGTGTGTAATGTTATTCCATGTGGATTTCGAATTGCATTTGTTACTGCAGTGCTTGTGTATAGTTCGACGTCCTGCTTTTTTGCCTTTTCAGCAAGCCATCGGTATGTCTTTCGAACATCTAGCACCGCGGCCATTGGGATATTGGATGATACGACGACCTCGTTTCCAGGTGAACAAAATCCGTAATTTTTGACCGGATTATAACAGTATTCCGGGATCTCAAATTCTCGTATGCTGTCCATCCAGGTAACTCCGCTTGTGCGAACAGTCTGTGCTACTGTTTCTTCTTTTTCCAGCAATGCCACGCGGGCACCAGTCTTTGCGGCAGAAAATGCGGCAGACGATCCAGCAGGACCTGCTCCCACTATAACAATATCATAGTTTATCTCTCTGACCAATACTAACCGCAACAATCTGCAAATATTATATTTTTACAAAATTAGCCTTTTGAATTCCGGCACCTTTTGTATTTGTTCAAAATCCACATCAGCGCATGCCTTGTACTTGTAGGAAAAATCAATGCTGGTTACCTTTTTTAGAACTTCGAGGCCTTCCGATATCTGGTAGTTTCGAATTAGGCTTGATGCCTTATTGTATAGGGTCAGTACGCTGTTTGGCTTATGCTGTAATATGATATCATAGCATTCAATTGCCTCTGCATATCTTTCCAAATAATGCAGTGCAAGGCCCTTGTTTATGAGGGCAAGTGCATTATTCGCCTCCACACTTAGTGCCTTGTCATAGCATTTTATGGCATCGGAATATCTGGCAAACTTGCCCAAAATATTTCCTTTTTTGATCAGTGCTGTCACATGGAATGGCTCTAGCAGTAGCACTTGATCAAATAATACGAGTGCCTTTTTGAAATTGCCAAGATTAAACTCGATGATTGCAGAATCGAAAATATCCAATTATTTTAGTAGCTGCTTGCCTTTTTGATCGGCTGAACGCTCTTCATCAAATGTGGACATGTGATTGGAATCGCGGTGCATGTAGCTGTGTCCTTCGCCTTGCCTTTTTCTGCAGAACTTTTTGTGGATTGCCTCTTCTATTTTGAGCGTATCCTCGTTTTCATGGAACATTTTCTTTCCACAGTCTTTGCAGATTATCTCTAGCATGTAGCTGCTCAACCTTCAAATCTATTTATTTATTGTGTGGTAAATCATACCATGGCAGAACTACAAGCAGCCCCGTTCATTATCTGGTGTACCATTACTGGCGTTTTCTTTTTAGTTACCGGCATATCATATCGCGCATATCTTGCAAAGAAAAAACTCGATCCTTCATTTTGATTTAGATAGGTATTCCAGTATTGCAGTATAGTCTAGACTACCAAATTCCTCTTCGGCTTCTTGATAAATCTGGTTTGCCTTTGTTGCCATGGGAAGATTTACTCCAAATGATTTTGCCGCCTCGTTGATTGTGTCGAGGTCTTTTTTTAGATTTGACAGCGTAAATGTCGGGGAATAATCATGCTTTAGCATCTTGTAGGCCTTGTTCTCACTCATTCCCGTCTTAAAATAAGTCGAGTTGAGAATCTCCAGAAAGGTCTCAGGTTTCATTTTTGATGCTCGCGCAAGCGTAATTCCCTCCGATATTGCCAGCGCAAGCATTGCTATCTGTAGATTCATTGCAAGCTTGACAGAATGAGCCGTGCCGTTTTGACCCAGGTAAAAGACCTTATTTGCAATATCACTGAAAAGTTTTTCGCATTTCTCAAATGTCGCTTTTTCTCCACCCACCATTATTACTAGGTCACCTGTGATTGCAACGTTTGGGCCCCCCATCACTGGCGTGTCACAAAACGGAATTCCCCTACCTGCAAATTCCCGCGCGATCTCTTTTGACGCTATTGGGTTTATTGTGCTCATATCACACACAATCAGGCCGTCATGCTTTCCGCACGCAATGCATTCGTCCCCAAATGCAACCTTTCTTACGGCATCTGCGTTTTTTACAATGCTAAACACAACATCGGAATTCTCTGAGACTTTTTTTGGCGAGTCCACAATTTTTGCACCGTTTTCTTCCAATTCTTTTGTCTTGGATCTTGTTCTGTTGTATGCAGTAACTGTATGTCCTCGCTTCAAAAGATTTAGGCCGACTGCATTCCCCAAAAGACCAGTGCCGACAATTCCTACTCGCACAAGAAAAATTGAAGCACTAGATTATTTGTGCTTTAGCGAAGCTCTTCCTCGGATACCTTCCATTTACCGCCCAACATTGGCGCAGTAAATGCTAGGCGTCCGATTACTTTATCTCCCTTTCTTACTAAGCCATAGTCCTGCTTTGACATTTTGAAGATTTTGTCTTTGGTTTTGTAGCCGCCCTCGATTACCTTGATTTTGAATCTTTTACTTGCCTTGATTACCAGTTTTCTGGCAACCTGAACATCACCAATCCATGAAAACATCTCAAAGGTGCCGAAGTTCTGTGTCTCTATTTCTTCGCCGTATAACCTTGCCTCGAATTTGAGTTTATCTTTTTTTGCCTCCTCGTTTAGCCAGTCAATTGCTTCTTGGCCGTATCCATCTTCTATGCCAAATGTCTCTGAGTCCATCTTCATGATACTGATTCCATAGATTCATCACTTATTCTATAATTATAAAAAGGGTTGAATGAAAAGTCAATTCAGATTAATCAATGCAGGACTGACACTGCTTTGTTATTTGGTATAATTGCAATACCTTCGTGCATCATAGAATCAAACAATGATGTGCTATCACAACGACACTGGTGGTAACGGAACTAGAAGAAGTTGAGGTAGAAGAGAGCACATCCTCTGGAAACAGCACATAAACACCCCACAAAATCACACCATTGATCTTTGTGAATCCATAGAAATGGGTGTAAACTAATCCACAATTCTATATAAGAATTTTTAATGCATCATAGATTAGTTTGACTCTTGGCCAGACTTTGGATTGCCCACGATAAGCAAAAAATGGATTTGGTTTATCCCTCCCATTAACATAGCAGCCGAAGGACTACATACGGCAATTCCACTCTTTGTTATACAATTGGGCGGGGGGATTCGTGAAGTCTCTATTATGATTGCAATTCATTATGGGGCCGCTGCACTTGGCTCGATTCTCTGGGGCAAAATTCTTGACAGGTATCATGCAAAAAAGGCAGTCCTACTTGTGTCTTTTTCTGTCATAATTTTGTGCTGCATGTGGCTGTATTTTACAAATGATCTTGGACCGCTCTACATTGTGGCTCCACTTTCTGGGTTCTTTTTGACTGCACGCAGTCCAGTAACTCAGATGCTCGTGATGGAAACTAGCATGAACAATCAGTGGAGCAGGTTGTTTGCTAGAACGTCTATTCTTTCCACGTTTGGTAGCCTTGGCGCAATGCTAATTGGCGCTGTGTGGAGCCTGTATTTTGATAGCCGGCAATACTTTGTAATATGTGCGATTGCAAGCGCAGTAGCACTTGGTATTTGTACGCAAATCAGCAAGACACATTTTCACATAGAGCTACACAATATTGCTTACTCGGTACATGGCGTACAGCATGCTTTTGGCCACTTTAGGTTACATCACCACTTTGTTTTTCCAAAAACCCCAAGCATACATGACTACAAGCATATTCTGTCTATCCTAAAGGGCAAAGTTTCACATGAGATCGGATTTCTATTTTTGGCAAACTTTTTGTTTTATTTTGGAAGCAACATCTACTTTACGGCGCTGACTCCATTTCTTAAAACACTAAAACTTTCGGACTCGACTGTATTTACTTTATATCTTATACAGACATCCATGATGGCTGCAATCTTTTTTGTAGCGCCCAAAATTATCTCAAGGCTTGGCGAGGAAAAAGCCACAATGCTTGCTTATTTGCCAAGGATCGCAGGTGTTTTGGTTGCGGCATTTTTTATCACAATGTTTTCTGGCCATGTCTTGTTATCATTTGCAATATTTTCGATGTGCCTGATGGTGATTGGGTTTTCCATATTTACCACTGCAAACTCGGTTTTACTCTTCAATGCAATCCCAAAAGGTTTTGAGGGTACGTATCTGGGTGTAAACAGCTCCATGGTAGGAATGGGTGTCTTTGGAGGTGCTCTGACTGCGGGATTTGTGGCTACGGCCTTTGATTATACAATGACCTTCATTGTGTCATCGGTTATCTTGCTTGGATCAGTAATCCTCTTTAGGTTCTATTTGAGCCACAGATTGTCGGAAAAATCTATTCACTAGTTCACGAAATCTTACCTTTCTCATCAAATGTATCCATAATTGTGGGATTTTTCTTGATTTAATCAGATGTTTTGATTTGTCTGCAAAGATGGGAATACTGTACCAATGATCATAAAAAAGATCAGCAACACAGAACACGCAATCAGGCTTCTTGCCATCAATCCCACGTGGTGTTTGATTTTGTATTTAGCTCTTGACAGGACTTGTGATTAATCCCTGAGTCTAGGAAATCACAAAACCACATCTAAAAATACGCCGCAATTGCATCCGTGGCATTGATAACAATTGACTGCCGTGAGGCAGAGCACCTCATGCACGAAATGGCAGTATTCGTATCTGATTGGCTAGGAGCAATTCCGACCATGAAGCTTCACGAATTCGTGGTCAGCACCATGGATGACAAGAAACTATACTCAGAATCCGTGGTCAAGGCAATAAGGGAGTTTTTTGCCTCAATAGGCGAGACCTCAAACTATGGAGTATTGCCAAAAGACGAGATAATCATGATAAAATCAATCCATGAGGGGACAATAAAAAAAGAAAAGCCTGCAAACTCTATGTTCTCATGCAGTCATTGCGGTTACGTTACCCCATACGAAGTGTTATTGCAAAACCACATGAAAATACATTATTTCTGATGAACCAGAAATTTGCGCCTAAGGTGGGGAATGCCAGATTCTAGGACAAAATCGTACTGGGGAAACAATACTCGATAATGCTTGGCAAAACTTACTGCTGCAGTGTGTGTGTGGAATATCGTTCTAAGATCCAAATTTGCTTGCCTTCCAAGCTTGTCGTATATGACTAGTCTGTATGGCTGTGGAAGCTCACATCTTCTTGTAAAAAACCACAATGTCCCAAGAACTCCGACAAACAATCCTGTTATGATCTTGTCAAGCATGGTTTTATGGGGAATTTTTGATATTTAGGATTGTCTTTTCTAGGAATTTCTTATATGGTATAGTGCTGATATTGTATCATGGAAGAAAAAACAGACAAGGTCGCTTGCGAGTCCTGCCCACTTGACTCTATACCAAAAATGATTGCAAGACTCTTCAGGAAAAAATAATTGGAAGAACCCTTTTAACTTATTTTAAGAATATTCCAAAAATGGCAAATTCACTACGATTGGTCTTTTCAAATTATGGGTATATTGGCCTTTCAGGTATGGTCTTTATTGTAATGTTCATGGTGTTGTCTACCCTGTCGGAGTTTGTATTCTTTGAGCCGTACTTTATTTTTTACATTCCGGATGATCGAATACTCAGCTTTGCACTAGTAATCGGGGTTTCAAGTATGTCCTCACTTGTCATACCAATGAATGTCTATTTGATAAAATTGGTACAAAAAGTAAAGCGCGCAAGTGGTGGAGTCATAGGTTCCATTATTGGCGCATCTGCCGGAGCATGTAGTTGTGGTCCTGTGGGGGTTTCAATAATATCGACATTTGGCACAATTGGTGGGACTGCAACTGCATTTCTGACCACCTATGAGGTACCTCTGAGGATTCTTTCGCTTGGAATATTGGGTCTTGCCTACTATCAAACAACGAAGTCTTTACGAAACAATTGTAGTATTAAAAATTAGAATCGTGTGAATCATACATGAAGGGAAAGACACGAGATATGCACAAAGGAGGTAGCCCTCAAAGAACATCCTAGACTCTGATGATGATTATTCCCATGACTTGATCCTAGCAAATGCACCGTCTGGCGTAACTAGCCCTGCAAACTTCTCCATGTGGATTATCTTTGAGAGTATTTCTATTCCTGTTATGGTTCTGATGCTTGGCTTGGAAAAATACGAGTTTGCGTCAACTGCATAGATCTTGCCTGACTTTACCGCCCTGAGATTTCGCCATCCTGGGTTTTTTTGCAGACTTGTAGTGCATTCCGATATGGTCCTTTTTGTGTCGAATCCGCAGGGCATCATGATTATGATGTCTGGGTCTGCTGATATTACTTCATCTAATGTCATTTTTCTAGAGTGCTCGCCAGCACTGCTTATCAGATTTGTGCCGCCTGCAATTTGCACCATTTGCGGGACCCAATGACCTGACGTGAAAAACGGCTCTACCCACTCTATGCATAACACCTTGGGCCTTGTGGTATAGCTTTGATCTTTGATTCGATTGATTCTTTTTTGGAGTGACTCGATTAGTGCCTTTCCATGACTTTCCCGGCCAATCTTTTTTGCAATTGTATCCACACTGGATAGGATATCATCAATACTGTGTGGATCAATTACTTCTACCTCTGGCCTTTTTTCTAAAATCTCTAGCGCTCGATTCACCTCTTTTGTGTATGCAGAACACACGGCACATGTTCCCTGACCTATTATGAGGTCGGGTTTGGCATTTTTGATATTGTCTTCATGCACTAGAAAAATTGGCGCGTCCGTCTTTGCAAGCTCGGTTACCTTTGCGTCGATTTGGCGACTAGTCATTATCTCTGGATCAAAGACGGATCTGATAACGCGAGGCTTTTGTCTTGCCTCCTCTGGATAATTACACTCGTGTGTGACCCCGACCAGTTCATCTCCAGCTCCAAGCTCAAAGACAAGCTCAGTTGCGCTTGGAAGAAAAGAGACAATCCTCATTGATATGATTGAATCAAATCTACAATATGTCGTTTTTGGGTAGCACTACATCAACGAATCATGCTAAATAATACGCATCCTAAAACGCCTCGTGGAGCCAACCGCAGCAAACATTCGCAAGTCAATAGAAAAAAACTGGAATGAATATCTCTCTAAATATGGGAATCTGTTTTCATCCAGTTCAGTTTCTGGTTCCAGTCCACCCTCTGTCTTTGTAGGGTCTTTTGACTATCCAAAAGTGGGTGTAGGCCCGATGGTTCCTCCAATTCATGGAGACACAAGCCTGCTTGATTCGCCAGAGCGATGGCTTGGAAAAACCTTGGAGGAAATTGTGAACTTTAGACTAAATCTGGTTCGTGGAACTCAAAATGTTTCTGTGAGTAATCCTCAAGGTCGCTACATTGAGAATCTACAAGAGCTTGCAATGTCGTCAAACACACCGGACTCTGAAATCACATTTTACAAAAATACTACACCTACTACATTTATTGACGGCGAGTCTGCACCATTTGGCCCAATAGGTGAGATAAAATCGGCAAAATTTTCAGGTATGTCAACATCCAAGCCAGTTGAAAAAGCCTACTATGACAGAGACCTAAAGGCCCAAGATGCAGTTTTAGTCTTGTATAATTCCGGAATAGAGGTTTCAAAGATCCAAAAATGCTTCTCCATTGGAATGTTTGGCAAATACCGCAAGCTAGTACCAACACGTTGGAGCATTACTGCAACCGATGACATGATATCAAAAAATCTAGTCGATGAAATTTTAGATTATTCCGAGATTGATTCGTATCTTGTATTTACGCACGAACACTTGGGAAATCTGTTTTCTGTATTGTTGTTTCCGCATAGATGGATTTACGAAATGCAAGAAGCTTGGCATACCGACAAGGGAGAAATTGGATTCGGTTCAGACGCAGAAGACGCAAACGGGCTGGATCATTATCCTAGTATTGCAGGTGCATATTTTGCTGCAAAGCTTGGAATAGCGGAATACCTCTCAAAGAAAAAAATACAAGCCGGTGTCTTGGTTTTGCGAGAAATACAACCGGAATATGCAGTTCCGGTTGGGGTGTGGCAGGTCAGAGAGGCAATCCGAACTGCAATGAACAAAATACCGACTTTGGTGGATACCCTGGATCAGGGGATTGATCTTGCATGCAAAAATATGAGCATAAGCAAAAATGAATGGCTTGCCAAGGGAACTATACTAAAGATGCTAAAACAAAAAACAATTACGGATTTTTTCTGATTTTACTATTATAACTACGGATAATTCATACTTAATGATTAAATTCATTTATGGTAATTCCATTCATGAAACATGTCTACAACGATCAAGCAATCACTTCATTTTGTTTAGTACACCAAGTTAAACTCCAAGGGGCAAACAAATAACATGGTACAAGCAAGCGCCCCACTACCACCAGCGCCAGTTCTGATGACCTGCTTTGGTCACTGTGGAATTGGTCTTGGAGCAGAATCCTACCGTAGATTACTGCTTGATGTTGGCGCCGATCCACTAAAGCCTGTTCTCAAGGACACAAAGGACGAGTCCAGAATCCTAAAAAGATATGGAAGCACAATCCTTCGATTCCCAGGCGCATATACTGGTGGAGAAACACCGCTAATTCCAAGAGCATTACTAGTAGACTTGGACCCAAGGGCTGCAAATCTCATTTTACAGTCATATCCTGACCTTTTTGCGTTGCGTGACAAGCATGTGATACATGGTGCTGGAGGTGCCGCAAGAAACTGGGCAGAAGGACGCTCTAGATTCAAAAACGAAGTCACCCAAAAATGGGACTTTGGAAAACAATTATCAGCATTATCGCCAGAACAAGTCCGAGGCTATACTGTTCCGTTTGCAATGGGTGGCGGTACTGGAAGCTCTTTTGCTTGCTCGTTTATCGAATTTATTAGAAGCAACACCAAGGAACACGCAACAATTGCAACACTAGGGCTGTTGCCAGAATTTGGCTGGGACCCAGTCATATTGGAAGCAGCTGCAATCAATATAGTAATGAATCTGGAATACCAAATCAAGTATTCTGACTGTTCAATACTATTTTCAAACAAACGACTGCGCGAAGTTGCCCATAAGTATGAAAAACGAGTGGACAAGATTCCATCTATAATAGATGATCTGCCGAAGGAACACGAAGTAGGATGGAAAGACTACAAGGGTATGAATCTGATTGCTGCAAACGCAATCTCCATGTTCATTTCTTCATTTGCCAGAGAAACAGAATGGGACATGTCAAATTATAGAACCTGGCTTGCAACAAAGAGACCCAAATTTGCAATTCCATGGGTCATACCTGTATTGCCTGATGAAGACCAGTGGAACCTCAACACCATTACTGGTAACAAGCACAACACAATGGATAGTATCATTGAGAATCTAAACAAAAAGCAGGATGCGATTCTATTCGATATTGATGAGACTGACATTCGCAATTATGGCGGAGCAAAGGACTCTTGCTGTGCACTAGTTAAAGTAAAAGGCGAATTTGACATCAAAGAGCGCGAATTGCTCAAGAGACTCATCAAGGAGAGATTCAACATTGAGGATTCCAGAATGATATTTATCAAAATTCCAATCATGGATAAAGAACAGGCAAACATCACAATTCTTGTCAATACAAAGGCAATAGGGCCAAAGGTGCTAGAGATTGCCCGCGAGGCAGAAGAAGCCTGGGATGCATACAAGGATGAATACGGAAGATGGGGCCTGACCACTGAAGATTTCAAACAATCTCTGATGGACGTAGTTCACCAGTTTAGCCAGTGAGGGTATAATGTCTGATTTTATCTATCTTGAGGAACTTGCCGGTCAGATCAAAGCAAATAGGAAATACCTTGTGCAAATAGAAGACGAACTCAAAATAATAAACATGAATCTCCATGAAATCCCACTCAAGAAGCCAACAGAATCTGCGTTTGCAAAAATGATTGGAACAGAATATGACGACCAGCAGGCAAATCTAGAAAAGACCAAATCAAACTTGGAGACAAAAAAAGAAGAACTATCTACATCCATCAAAACCGACACTGCAAAATTTATCAACGACATGACGTCCCCAGAGCTGGTAATTCCACTTGATCCAAAACCCATGTTCAAGGACGGGCGAGTCATGTATCAGTACAAGAACCAAACCAAATTCCATAATCTATTCGATTTTCTATCGGAATTACTTGGATTGTCTGCACCATTAGTTATCAAGGATGTATTGTTGTCATCAACTGAGGTCATAGTCAAGGTCTCAAACGAATACGAGGCAAAGCAGAAATTCATCAGCTCGATGAGCGAGATCCAAAAGACACTTACTATAAAGAAGAAATAATTGGTTTTTATTCAAATCAAGATTCCTCTAATCATTGCAAAACAAATCTCTGACATTTGCTATTATTATCATAATCAGCCCAGTTCTCTTTGCTCTGGCTTACCAACCTGACTCGTTTTCACTAAGCTGGAACCAAGGTAGGGGTGGCTGGCTCTTTGCAATGGCATTCATTGTGGCAGAGCTACTCGGAATCAAGACCATAGTTTCCCAAAAACGAGTCATAGCAACAATTCCATTTGCAGCTGCAGTCTTTGCGTATTTGATAGCCCTTGATCATGGCCTCAGGCAATATGTACAGGATAGTGCCCAATACTATAACGTAAGTCTGATTCATTCCTGGACATGGCTTTGGGACTTTGTGATAATGGCAGCGTTTGTAATTGCCGCTGTGACCATATTGTTTGGAAAAAGATGGATTAGAATTGCGCCGGCAGGCCCGATTTTTCTATGTGGTAGCGCAATTATTCTTTCACTGGATGCGTTTTTCCCGTACGATACACTCGGACCGTTACAATACATCGTGCCATATTTGGTCAAGGCAAACGTGGAGATAATCAAGTTCTTTGATCTAGGAACTGCAATTGCGCGTAACAATCTGATGTTTCTCAAAGGCGAGCATGGCTCCATGGCACTGCAGGTATTTTGGCCGTCTGCGGGTGTACATTCGGTTATTATCTTTTCCTTGGTTATGATGGCATTTTTACTAAAGATGAATATTGCACCAAAGCGAAAGGCGATGTACTTTGCAATAGGAATTGCAGGAACAATCTTTGTCAACATGATTAGAATATTTTCGTTATCACTATTTGCCCTCAAGGTTTCTACAAACCCAGTCGAATTTGAGGAATTTCACGGAATCGCAGGAGAGATTATGTTTCTCCCATGGCTCTTTGCGTATTTGTTTGCAGTAACTGCAATAGAGACCAAGCGCATCAAAAAAATGGCAGCTTAGAAGAAATTCTCAATCGATCTTTGACCAGTAACATCGGACAATTCCGATATTCTAATTCCGAGCCTTCGCACACTTTGGTCCTGATCAGCTAGGGCTTCTTGGAGTAAAATAACAGCAGTCTTTTTGAGCTCATCCAGACTTGATGTTGGGTTTTTGAGCATTTTTGATTTTGTCTTATTGGATAAATCAGACTGGACAAACTGGATTCCAACGGACTTGAATGTTTTTTTGTGTTTTAGTATTGTTTCGTGCAGATCTGCGCAAATCTCATCCAGTGCACCTAAAAGAAAGGATAAGTCCTTTGAATCCTGCTTTAGCGTTATGATTCTGGAATATTGGACTGCTGGCGCCCGCTCTGACACGATATCATCATCAATTCCGCGGGCGGCATTGTAGATGTATGAAGCAATTTTTTTGCCAAACATATTGTTTAGGGTAAACACATCAAGCCTTACCAGATCCGATATTGTCTTGATGTCTAATTCTGCGAATTTTTCTCCAGTAACCTTGCCTATTCCAGGGATATCACCTACATTCAGATGTGCCAAAAACGATCCTGTCTTTTCCGGCTCGACAACTGTAAGTCCGTCAGGCTTTCTAAAACCCGATGCAATCTTTGATACTAGCTTGTTAGCAGAAATCCCAACAGTGCAAGTCATTTTTAGTTCGGCACGGATTTGGTTTTTTAACTGTTGGGCTAAGTGCGTGGCAATGGTAAAGCTGCCCTCTGATTTTTTTGTGACATCCAAGTATGCCTCGTCGCGCCCGACATACTCGAATACATCAGCATATGACTTCATTATCTCCATTGCCTTCTGCGAAATATCGGAATAATACGGAAAGTCCGCTGGCAAAAATACAGATTCTGGAATCTCCCTTAGCCTTGCCTTTGCAAACTTGATTGGAATACCGGACTTTACACCATATTTTCTTGCAATATAGTTGGCAGTGGCAATTGCACCGCTATCCCCACCCCTGTCTGAGAAAATACAAACACAGACCGGCTTGGTCTTGAGTGTCTGGTTTCTAATCTCTTCACACTGGGCAAAAAAATAATCAAAGTCAATGTGAAATATCACACGCATGATACCATTACGTAAAAAATCCTTATTACAATATCGCCAAGCTGAGTCTAAATAACAGATTTTACGGATATTCTTATGGGATATCCACTGGTTCCTGACGAAAAAGGAATCAAAATCATCGCCCAAGAAATGGAACCAGAGAAAATGTATTATTGCTATCACAACAACAAAGTCATGCTGGTATACAAAGACGAGCAAGAATTTCTCAACTGTTACGAAATAGAGGAAGAAGACATCGTCTCAATAGTAAAACAGTGCAAAAACCCAGAAGAAATAGAAAAAATAATCAATGATTATTTGGCCAAAAATAACTTAAGCATTAAATAAAAGCAAAAGGGCAACATAGCAAATCATGAGCGAGTCTGACAAGCCAACCGAAGCACAAGAAATTTTGGAAGATTCACAAAAGATGCGAACAGAAGCGGATGAAAATGCAAAAAAGACACGTGACGTGATTTTTGTCGGCCTAAAGCCTATCATGACATATGTTACAGCGACGCTCACTCAGCTTTCCACTCAACCAGTGGTAACAATCAAAGCTCGCGGGCAGCGAATTACGCAGGCAGTGGATGTGTCCCAGATGATAGTAAAGCGCATGAACACTGTGGGATATTACATCAAAGACGTCAGGATTTCTTCTGATTCACTACAATCCCAAGATGGCAAGACTCGTAACGTATCCACAATAGAAATTGATGTTTCAAAAGAGTAATTATTACAAATTATCCATAGTCGGTGGAATCATAATTATTGCATCACTTATCATGTTTCAGAATTTCAACTCGTGCCAAGCAAGACAATTCGCAATAATTGATGAGACAATCCAGTACGAATCCACCATGGATTATTCCATGTGCGTGTCTTTGGCAGAAAAAATCCAGACCCTAAACGCAGAATGCCCATCCAACCTAGAAACCTTACAGTGTGGCTAGAGAACATCCAGTAGAAAAGTTACTCCAAAGTAAACCAGAAAAGCATTGATCCCAAGTATGAATATTTTGTAAGATTTTCCAGAAAGGAATTTTGCACTCTTTGCTGATGATGCCGAGACAAACGTCAACCATGCATAGTCCATCCAGACGTGCAGTGCAAACATCATCAGGATTCCCCAAAACGACCATATCACCATGGCATCCAAAATCAGCTTGACTCCAATAGTAAACCACCAAACCAAAA
Organism: Nitrososphaerota archaeon; assembly: GCA_016872055.1. Lineage (NCBI taxonomy): Archaea > Thermoproteati > Nitrososphaerota > Nitrososphaerota archaeon. Next base: position 180,243 of record VHBH01000001.1, on the reverse strand, counting down.
AGAAAGGGTTGAGACCCGTAAGCAAAACCCCGGTAAGCAACGGCCCATACTTGGAGTCTCTTGTGACTGTTCCCCTGAGTACTGATCTTATCTGCAATCCGGCAAACCCAAAGATGCTTGCCGCGCCAAGTATTGTTATTATGATTCGAAATTGCGGAAAACTCTCAACCGTCAAGACCCCAAGGCCAATTAGCAACACGAGTGGCAGCTCTATTATGGTATGACCTATAGCAATCTTAAATCCTGCAACCCTCTGTCTCAGGCCGCTTGAGATTGTAGAGGCAAAAAGCGGTCCTGGCGCCATCACACCAGAGGCAGAAACCACAATGACTGTAGCAACAAACGCAAAAAATTCTTGCATCTAGCCGTACATAGAGCCGCGCAGCGCCCTCGTTTCCTTCTCTGTTTCCTTGATCTGTTTTTCTGCTACTTCGGCCTGCTTTCTCATCATGGATAGATCACATGACACTCCAGGCAGAATCTTGGACATTGCTATGCACAAGTCAGCACTAGATCCAAAGTCTGGACCTGCCTCATCCACGTTCACCAAAACAACAATGACGTTTTGGCCGTACAGCATTCCCTGGTTTAGCAGCTCCCCTGGAATTCCGGGAATCGTGCCATTTTGCAGTACCATCATTCCGGCCTGCTTTATTTTCTCTCGCGCCTCTTGGGTGCTTCCGGCCGCAATTGTCTGTTTTTTGTCATTATCTGCTAGGTTCATAGGCGATGAGCTGACCACTAAAGAACACTTGTGCTTTTTTGCCCAAAGCAGCATCATTTTTGCAATTGTTCTGTGATACGGCTCGCTAACTGTCAGATATGATGAAAACACTCCAACCTTTAGTGACGGGCTGACGTAGATTCTGGTTGCATAGCTAGGAACTCCGTCCTTTAGTATTGATACAGTTGGAAAATCGTAAGAGTCGACAAATCCGACCAACTCATAATCATTTCCGTGCATCAGTGACTCGCTTGCAATTGCGCTGGTAAATCCTACTGATGGAAATCCATCGATGAGATATCCTCCCTCTATGCTAATTGGCTTGGTCTCCTTGACCAATAACTTTGGGGCCATGATGTTTTTTGCGAAAAATCATTGATATACTTTGTCCATATTTTGACCGAAAACGAAGTGTAAAAGGTATGGCAATCTTCTGAACCTGGCATGTTTTTCGGGTAGGATAGTTTGAAAACTTGCAAGGAAATGATACTAGTGAAGAAAAAATCACAATAATGGCTCTCAGTATATCCACCAGAGCAGGCAGAGCGATTTGAGGTAGAGTATGGTTTTTACTCCAGGCTTATCGCAATTAGAAGCATTTAGGTGTATATCATGGGTTTCACTCTCGAGAATGCTAGGAAAATTTTTTGTGATCTGAATATCTGATTTTACGGGATTTTTCGTATTTCCCAAGGTCAAATGATTCCAGCCTGATTCCTTGCCCTACCGTTACCTTTGTTTTTGGTATCATGACTCCATCACTTTCCTCTAAGTCTACAATGATGCTTTTTCCGCCAAACTTAGGCGTCTGCGTGTTTGCAGCAAGTATTGGTATTCTGTTTTCCAGTGAGCGTGTTTGACAGTACAGATGCCATGGGTGTATTCCACGCCGAACGATTCTGGCTGGCGAGAACAACACCTCTACTCCCTTTTTGACCATAGTCTCTGCAACATCGGAAAACACCATGTCGTAGCAAATTATTACGCCGAATTTGCATTTTGTTGAAAATACCTTGGCCTCAACTCCCGGCTTTACATCATCTTTTTCATAATCAAACGGGTGAATCTTGTCCTGGACTCCAATAAACTGCCCAGTACCGTCAATTACCGGTGCGGAAATGGTCTGCCTTGTGCCTGATTTTGTGTAAAATGCACCTGCAATAACACTCATGGAATATTGTTTTGCTATTTTGGCGAAGGGTGAAAGCGTAGCCTCAAAGTCATCTATTTTGTTGTCTGTCAGGTATTGCTCAGGCAGACACACAATATCTGCCTCGTTTTTGCCTAGACGTTCTAGGAGGTACGATGCCTGCTTGATCCCCTCTTCGTTGGTGCGTGTTGCGACGGTTTGCGCTATGCCCAGCTTTATCATTTGTCATTGCACAATAATGACCAAATTTAAGCCCACATGAATGCGACAAGATTTTTCATAGCATTACAAGAATTTTGTTAAGCCAGTCAACTAAACTTGTCTATATTTGATTAACAAACCTGTACGGCAACAAACTCTATTGGTTCATATCAAAAAAGTAGAGATCTATGGCTTCAAGTCATTTGGATTTACAAACACCACGGTCGGCTTTGAGCCTGGATTAGTATCAATATCTGGGCCAAACGGATCCGGCAAGAGCAACATTCTGGATGCGATCATCTTTGCGCTCGGCGAGAACAAGCCAAAAATCATGAGAGTGGACAAGCTTCGTTCACTAATTCACGACATAGAGGGAAACAAGCGTGGAACCAAGATGGCTCGTGTATCACTACACTTTGATAATTCGGATAGAAAGATCCCAGTTGATTCTAATGCAGTTGTAATCACAAGAGAAATGGGCGAGGACGGCGAAAATGTGTATTATCTAAATCAAAAGCAGACAAACCGCAACCAGATTCTGGATTTGCTCGAAGTAGCAAATGCTAGTCTGAACCAACTAAACGCAGTCCAGCAGGGAACAGTAACTAGGATTTCAGAGTTCACTGCAGAAGAAAAGCGAACAGTAATTGAGGATTTAATCGGACTAGCATACTTTGATGAGAAAAAGTCTGAGTCCATCAGACAACTAGAGGACGCCGACAGAAGACTCGAAGTGGCATTGGCAAGAATGGATGAAATCAAAAAGAGAATTGACGAGCTGGAAGCAGAGAGAAACCAAAAACTCAGGCACGAATTCATCAACTTTGAGCTTGGAAGGTTGCACGCAATCTCGGCTTCAAACAAGATGAAGGTAATCCAAGTGGAAAAAGTATCCAAGGAACGCTCCATGCATTCGTTGGTATCTGAATCCAAAAAGCTCGACGAAGAGCGTATACTGGTCAAAAAGGAGATCTCTGAGCTTGAATCACAAAAATTTACTTTCATGAGCGAGGTTAACACCTACAACCAGGCAAAGGCCTCAATTGACTTGGAATTATCACAGGCAATGCAGATCTACGAGTCAGCCAATACTGAAGCTATCACCAAATCCCGAAGAATAGAGCAGATCAATGCAAGATTACCTACTATAGCATCAGACCTGGACTCGTTACACCAAGCCAGATTGAGCATTGAGGTTCAGAGTACAGAACAAAAAATAATATTATCAAAAATCAGAGAAGACAAAAACCTTATCTATGAACAAATAAAATCAGTTGAATCAGAATTATCGACGGTATACAAGCAACAAGCACATGTAATTTCGCAAAGAAAGGAAATTGACAACAAAATCCAAGGGTTGACACAAAAGCTAAATCACGCCAAGGTGGAATTTGCAAAACTAGAATCTGAAATCAACGATTCCAAATCCAAAATAGAGTCAAACAAAAATAGACTGACAGAAATCGCTGCAGAGTCAGCCAAGCTTGCAACACTAAAGTCAAGACTTGAGACTATAATAGAAAACCACAAGGCAACAGTTTCAGAACTGCGTGGAAGAATCTCAGAGCATACAGGAAAACATGACAAAATAGAGCACGACATCGACGAGCTAAATTTCATTTTGGAAAAAGCAACAAAGGCAGCTGCTCAATATGATGCAAAAATCAGAGTAGTCAAAAGCATAATGCACGAAGATTACACGATAGCGCACCTCAAGGAACACCGCGAGGAGCTTGGAATAGAGGGCCTAGTATATGAGATGATATCTTGGGACAAGGAATACGAGCGTGCAATTTTGGCTGCGGCATCGGACTGGATTAAGTCCTTTGTAGTCCAGGACTTTGGAACACTGATTAGCCTTGCAGAAGTGGCAAGAGCAAAAAAACTTCCCAAACTCAAAATCATCCCACTGGAGGCAATCCCCAAGTTTTCTCTGACTGTACCCAAAGACCCAAACGTACTTGGGATATTGTCTGATTACGTAAAATGCGATGCAAAATACGCACCACTACTGACATTTTTGTTTGGCAACGTGTTACTAGTAAAAAACCAGGATTCCGCATTACGACTATCAAAGTCTGGTTACAAAACAGTAACTATTGATGGAGAGTTCTTTGAGGCAAAGACATCTGCAGCGGTAATTGACATTAACTCAAAGATATCAAAGGTCACAAAAATAATCTCAATGAGTACCTCCGTTGAAGGACTGCACCAGTCAATATCACTACTCAAAAAATACATTCTCAAAAAGCGGCTGTCAATCAAAAAAGTGGACGGAATAATCCAAAACTACAGGGAGCGACTCTCAATATCCGAGACAGGCCTTGCAAATGCAGACATCAGCTATTCTGATCTGAAGCTAAAGGTATCAACAATAGAAAAGACAAAATCACAACTAGAATCCAGAATCAGTCATCTGACAAAACAAATTGAAAAAATAACACTAGATCACTCCAAGGAGGAGTCACTCATTGCATCCCTAGAAGAGAGAATAACATTGATGCATGAAAACTATGCAGACGGGGAAAACCATAGGATTGCATCAGAACTTAACAGGGTAAATGAGAAACGTTCTGAGCTCATGGCACGCCAGTCTAGTATTGTAAATGAGATGCGAGAAAAAGAATCCCAGATAGGGACACTATCTGCACAAGAACTGGGAGAAAAGACAAAAATGCAAAACCTACGAGAAGAGCAATCCTCACTGAATCATGAAAAGTACGAAATAGAAACTCGACTAAACCAAATCGCCAAAGACAAGGAATTGGCAAGCGAAAACCTAATCAAACTGCGTGAAAAAGAGCAAAATCTCATTGCCACCTCTGGGACATCAATATCAAAACTACAGGAGTTTGACGACAGATTATCACTACTCAACGAAAAAGAGAGACTGGTAACACGAGAGATTAACGCACTAGAGCGCCAGTCTGATTCACTTTCACGCGATATTCGGGATATAATAGAGAATGAGGCAAAAGTACAGAAGGTTCTAGAAAAATATGGATATCAGGAAATAACTGAGACATTTGAGGTGGATTCAATGTTATCTGCACTGGAATCCGAAATGAATTCGCTGACATCAAAGCTGAACGCAACTGCGCCCCAGACATTCGTAGAGATATCAACAGGTTATCGTTCCATGTCGGACAGAAAGAACGAGTTAGAAGAGGAGCGAAATGCCATTGTGAGATTTATAGAAGAAATTGACAAGGATAAGCGCCAGACATTCCTAGAGGCATTTGACAGGGTAGACAAGGAAATCCGGGATGCATTCCATACTATGACTGGTGGTGAGGCCTGGCTGGAGCTGCAAAACGAAGACGATATTTTCAATTCCGGCATATCATATCTGATACAGTTCCCGAACAAGCCAAAAAGAGAATCAACGTCAATTTCTGGTGGAGAAAAAACTCTTGCGGCAATTGTATTTGTCCTGGCACTCCAAAAACTAAAGCCGTCTGTGTTTTACCTGTTTGATGAAGTGGATGCGCACTTGGATGCTCCGAACTCTGAAAAACTCGCTAAAATAATAGAGCAGCGCTCTGCTGGAAGCCAGTTCATCATGGTATCTTTGAAGGATTCAGTAGTGCAAAAGGCCAAGCTGATTTACGGCGTCTTTCCAAAGAACGGTGTCTCGCATGTGGTGACATACAAGGACAAGCGTATGCCGTCCATTACGAGCTAGTTTAACCCTGATAATACCAGTGTTAATTATGATGCGGCCAAATTAACCACAAAACTTCCCAACTCTGCATAGTTTACCATGCCAAAAAACTATCTAGTTCAGTCTAGTTATGAAAAAGCCCGAATCTTCTTTTCTCTATTCAGATTATTTGGATCAGGCTCTGAAATTGCATCAATTAGCGCCTGTGTGTAGGGATGCTTTGGAGAAAACAAGACCTCATCAATCGGCCCACTCTCTACTATCTTGCCCTCGTGTAAAATGGCGATTTTTTGCCCAAAGTACTTGGCAGTTGCTAGATCATGAGTAATATACAAAAACGAGATGTAGTGTTTTTGCCGGAGCTCGTTCATCAATTCCAACACCTCGGCCCTAATTGAAACATCAAGCATTGACACAGGCTCATCCGCTATGATCATTTTTGGCTTTAGGACTAATGCTCTTGCAAGAACAATTCTTTGTCGCTGGCCACCTGATAGCATGTGTGGATATTTTTCCATTATCTCTTCAGCCGGCTCTAGCTTTACTTCGTGCAAAACTTGGCCAACCATTTCCTGCCTTTCTTTAGAATTTCCAATTTTGTGGATTTCAAGCGGCTCTGAAATTATGTCCTTCACCTTCATTTGTGGATTTATAGAATCATACGGGTCCTGGTAGACCATCTGAATTCCGGTTCGGATCTTTTTCAGCGACTGGGAATCATTAGAAATATCCATACCATCAAAGACTATTTTTCCAGAATCAGAAGGTATTACGTGCAAGATAAGTTTAGCAATTGTGGACTTGCCTGAGCCTGACTCACCTGCCAAGACCAAAGTTTCTCCCTCTCGTATGGAAAAAGAAACATCGTCCACTGCTTTTACTAATGAGATCTCTTTTCCAAAGAAATTTTTTTTCGAATAATGTTTTACTAGATTCTCAACCTGCAGTATTTCGCTCACGTATTATACAATACAGAAAATCAGTATATCAATATGCCCGGCCAAAGACTGCATTTGTAACGCTTGCGCCTTTACAGTATGCGCATTTTCCAGAATTTTGCGCATTAAACGGAATCACTCTAATGTCCGCCATGGTGTCTTCTTTGATCTTTTCCTCGCATTCGCGCCTTCCACACCAACCAGCATCAACAAAGTTACCGGACTCGATAGCAGCTCTGAATTCGGAATATTCTGATGTCTGGATGGTTTTCTGAGTTAGTAGTCTCTTGGATGCTTCAAACATTTCATCCTGGATTTTCTGCAAAATTCCGTCAATTTCTGATGATATTTTCTCCATTGGTAAGTCCACCTTTTGCTTGATGTGGCGTGTTGCATACATGACTTTGTTTTTGTCAATGTCTTTGGGACCAATTTCTATTCGTAGTGGCACTCCACGCATCTCCCATTCGTTGTACTTGAAGCCAGGTGTTAGTTGGTCGCGTCTATCGACATGGACTCGCAAGCCCTTTTCCTTGAGAATCTTCTCTACCTTGTCTGCCTCTACGTTGACCCTGTCTGAATCTTTGTCATTATAGTATATTGGTACTATGACCACTTGGATTGGCGCTACTCTTGGTGGCAACACTAGACCCTTATCATCACCGTGTATCATTATCATTGCACCAATTAATCTCCATGACACGCCCCATGATGTTTGCCATGCAAATGTCTCGGAATTGTTTTTGTCCAGATACTTTACCTCAAACGGCTTTGAGAAATTTTGTCCTAGAAAATGCGATGTACCCATTTGTAGTGCCTTTCCATCAGGCATAATCGACTCCATGGTGGTAGTGTATACAGCTCCTACAAACTTTTCCTTGTCACTTTTTTTGCCAGTAATTACTGGAATTGCGAGTTCTTCTTCAACCGTCTTTTTGTAAATATCCAAAATGTCCAGCACTTCTTTTTCCGCCTCTTCCCGCGTTGCGTGTACTGTGTGGCCTTCCTGCCAGAGAAATTCCGATGTTCTCAAAAATGGCTTTGTTGCTTTTATTTCTGCCCGAAGTGCAGTGTTCCAGAAATTGATTTTCAGCGGCAAATCACGCCAGGACTGGATCCACTTTGAATACATTGAATATGCCAGTGTTTCAGAAGTTGGCCGCAGTGCTAATCTATCACCGATTTCGTTTTCACCAGAATGAGTAACCCAAAATACCTCAGGATTAAATCCTGCAAAATGATCAGACTCTTTTGCAAGTAATGACTCTGGAATCAATACTGGCAAGAAGCCATTTTTGTGTCCAGTTGCCTTGAATTTTTTGTCCAGTGTTTCTCGAATAGATTCCCAAATAGCATATCCGTCTGGTCGCAGTACGATTAGTCCCTTGACTGGCGCATAGTCTGCAAGTTCTGCCTTGAGTACCACTTGGGTGTACCATTCAGAAAAGTCTTGGCTCTTTGATACTGTAATCCCGGGACTTTCTTTGCTCAACTTGTTTCTGTGAATGATTCTTGGTAAATGAGCGTTTCCTAGTTGTTCCAAAGACCAATTCCAAGAATTTAGAACGGTTAATCCGTTTAAATCGAAATGCTTAGCTTGCCCTTACATGAATAAAACTATTGCAGCACTAGCGGCAATACTTTTTGCAGTAGGCTTCTCCTATGCACATGCAGAAGAATCTGAAAAGGAATCGTTTGCATCTGCACTGGAAGAAACACTTGGACACCTACATGCACTTGAGCTGAATCTGGATGATTCCAATTCAGAGCTGGCAAGGACTCATGCAACACACCCAATTGCGGAATTGTATGAATCCATGAAGCCAGAACTACAGGAACATGATGCAGACTTTGATGCTAAATTCAAATCCGCATTGACAAATCTTGCAGGCAAGACAGTGGGTGCTCCAAGAGAGGAAGCACAAGCAGCAATTGATGAGATGAAGTCTCTAGTTGATGAGGCAAGAATGCTCGTAGTCGGCGAAGATCTGAGCTCAGATCCTCACTTTAGGCTGGCACTAGTCAGTACTCTAGTAGAGACTGCCGGAGCAGAATATGCAGAGGCAGTAGAGGATGGTACCATAACCGAGATGGTCGAATACCAAGATGGCTCGGCATTTGTCTGGCGAGCACAGCAAATCTTTGATGAAATCAAAGGTGATCTGCCAGAACACGAGGCAGAGGAAATCGAGGAATTCTTTGCAGACTTGGATTCCGCAATCAAAGACATTGCACCAGAAAAAAATGTGCAAATCTATGTTGAGGGAATCGAGCACGAGGCAGCCGAAATCCTAGGGGAAGAATCCGAGGAAGGTGGACTGCATGCATATTTTGAGGGAATCGAGCACCACCTAGCAGAAGTCAAAGAGACTTTTGCAGATGGTGATTCAGATGCAGCTCTTGCACATGCAACCAAAGCATACTTGGACAATTACGAATTCCTTGAAGCACCAATTGCACAACATGACAAAGAACTCATGGAAGAAATCGATATCATGATGCGCGAGGAACTCCGTGACATGATAAAGGCAGGCGCATCTACTGATGAGATAAACTCACAAGTTGATGCAATTCTAGTCAAGCTAGAAGAGGCCGAAGCCCTACTCCCGATGGAAGAACATGAGGAACATGAAGAAGAACATGATGGTATAATGGCGCCACTCAAACAAATCGAATCTGGTGTAGCGCCAGAAGATGTTGAGTGTGGTGAATACATGGAGTTAATCTTCAAAAAATCCACAGGTTCTCCTGCTTGTGTTAAATCAGAAACTGCAGAAAGACTAGTACAACTTGGCTGGGGAACCAGACAATAATACTCTTTTTTACTTTTTAAGAGGTGCGCCTTTGCACAAAACTTTGCCCATTACTCTTGACTGGAAATTGGGGCACACAAAGCATTGGATAAATCCAACGTCTGATTTCAAAACTGGACAGCTAACGTATTCCTGCTTCATTCGCTTGAGCATCTTTGGGGATACACCCTTTAGCTTGAGTTTGCCCTTATCATCCATCATTCCGGATGCCTTGAGCTCTGACTTGATTTCATCGCCTAGCTTTTGAGATTTTTCTGCTTCTTTTACTTCGACTTCAAACTTGTGTTCAAGCTCGTCCATGGAGTCAAATTTTGAGTACCATGATTTAACACTAACGATTGCGATCATGAAATAGACTTCAACTTTTATATTGATAGGTTTGAGCCAAAAAATTAGAAAAAATTGCTTGCCATTTTTGATGTTGAGGGAGTTCTCTTTGACGCAGAATACCTGCCGATTCTAGCAGAAAAAATAAACAAGCAGGACGAAATCTGGGCAATCACCAGAAAAGGAATCCAGGGACTCATAAACTGGGAGGAAGGCCTGAGAACCCGAGTAGAGGCACTAAAGGGACTCAGCTATGATACATGCAAGGAAGTAGCAGACGAATTACCAATAATGACTGGAGCAGTAGAGACATGCAGGGCACTCAAGGAGGCAGGCTGGAAAATAATGGCAGTTTCAGGCGGATTTACAATTATGACGGATAGACTAAAGGAGCATCTGGGTCTCGACTTTGTTTATTCTAATGAGCTGATATTCAAGGATGGAAAACTGGATGGAGTCAAAATCAACGTCACATCAGACAAGGCAAAGTCAGCCAAAAATAAAATCGCCGAATGGAGGGAAAATAAGGAAAACATCGTTGTAACCGTTGATGGTGCAAATGATCTGACACTGTTTGACATATGCGGCCTTGGCGTAGCATTTCGCGCACAGGATATAGTCAAGGACAAGGCAGACAAAATTATAGAAGAGAAAAATCTTACAAATCTAATTCCAATTATCAATGCTAAGTATAACTTGGACTTGGAACTACAAATAGCATAAATTCTTAGAACTATGCATAGTCAACTACGTTTGGCTTAAATCTAATGCGGTCAGATGGTACCTACTATCTTTTCTGGGGATTCACGCAAACAAATCAAGTTAAATTACAAATACAGTACCGGATTCTGTGCTTCAAATAATCCCAATACCATTCAAATCTGATATCAAAAAAGGAGACGACTTAGCAAAGATTTTTTCATCCAATTTCAAGGACTTGGAGGATGGTGACATTATAGTAGTGGCGCAAAAAATAATATCAAAGCAGGAAGGCAGGGTAATTGAGCTTGCGCAGGTAATTCCATCCATTTTATCTGTGGGCCTAGGTGCTGAATATAACAAGGACCCAAAACTAGTCGAAGTGATATTATCTGAGGCAAAAAGAATAGTGCGCCTGGAATCTGGAATAATAATAACTGAAACAAGGCACGGATTTGTCTGCGCAAATTCAGGAGTCGATGAGAGCAATCTGCCTATGGGATTTGCTTCAATGCTTCCAGAAAACCCGGATGGGTCAGCATCAGAATTTGCACAAAAAATATTCACAAAATCTGGCAAAAAAATAGCAGTAATAATCTCTGATACCTTTGGCAGGCCGTTTCGGGAAGGCCAGACAAATGTAGCAATCGGTGTGGCGGGAATAAAACCACTTGATGATTATGAGGGTAAGGTAGATACATACGGCAAAACCATGCGCGTAACCAAGATAGCACAAATCGATGAGCTATGTAGTGCAGCTGAACTTGTAATGAAAAAGACAAAAAACTGTCCGTTCGCCATAATCAGGAATTTAGAGTACGAATCATCGGATGAACCGATCCAAACACTGATACGATCAAAAAATACGGACTTGTTCCGATAATTCTACAAAAGATTATAATCATTGCACTAAAAATTTAGTTGGTTTGGGGTACATCAAGGCAGAACTACACTGTCACAATTCATTTTCAAACTTTCATGTGGGTGAAGATGATGCACCGTTTGATTGCAATATAACAATACCGCAACAGCTAGAGCGCTCTCATTCACTGGGCCTTGATGCACTGTTTGTGACAAACCACAACACACTTGATGGCTACTCACAATTACTCCAGTACAAAAATGACCATTCAAAATATAAGCACATTCGGATTTTTCAGGCAGAAGAAATCACTACAAACACAGGAGCACACGTAATTGCATACGGGATTCACAAGGAAATCAAGGCAGGGTTGCCACTGGAAGAAATTATAGACGAAATAAGAAAACAGGATGGGATTTCGTGCGCTCCCCACCCGTTTAGCCTGCTCGACGCATTGCGTGATGATGCCGCAAAATGCGACATGATTGAGGTCTTTAACAGCAATAATGTGGACATAATATCAAACGCAAGGGCCGCACAATTCTCACTAGAACACAACAAAATCGGCGTTGTGGGGAGCGACTCACATGTTTTATCCACGCTTGGTAGATGTGTCAATGTAATAGAATCGGAAAACACGCTAGATGATGTGCTATATTCAATGCGGCACAAAAAGATTGTAATTCACCAGACTGGATATGCGACAGAGCAAGAGACTTTAGAGCACATCAAGTACAAAATCAACAATTCTAAGGACTATCTGGCAGAATACATCCACGAGCATTATCCAAACTCGCAATGGATGCTGTCGCTGTTGCTGAAAATGTATGACCTAAACCAAAACAGCTACATGTGGTCGCTTGTGTACAAGCTGGCAGTGTATCTGATGAAGCGAGTATCAAATAAAATAAACATCCAAGGCTATGATGCATCAAAACTGTATAATCGAAATCTTTCAACAATGCTGAAAATGGCAATCTGACTAAATCTTTATCCGTCAGATTATGCAGTTGAGAACTTGTAAAATCGCCGAACTTTATTTTTGCAGTGCATGTGCCCATAGAGATGTTTTGGTATTTGGCTTCCTTTTTACGGTTGTTTAATCGCTTAAACGCAGGACCTACGAGTCATCTTCTTCTTTTTTATCTTCTACGCTTCTTTATCTTCCACCGTTTTCTATTCGCAGATTCACTTACTCAGTAAATTAAGGCATTCTAGGTAATAATATCACAGGAAAATTACCCACAATTATTTTGTACAATGCGATTAGCTAGCACTAAACACACGGAAAATTCTAAATAGATTTTAATATGCAAATTTCTCTTTTTACAATATTGAGTACTACGACCAAAATGCTAGATGCTAGAGGACTGTTCTGCCCAGAACCTGTGTTTAGAACAAAAATCGAAGTAGAGCGAATGCAAGTGGGGGAAACGCTGACGGTTCTAGCTGACGACCCAAACGCTGAAGAAGACGTCTCAAGATGGGTCAAGCGAAACGGACACGAGCTTTTGTCTTTGCAGAAAAAAGACGACGCACTAGAATTTCAAATTAAAAAGGTGAAATAATTTTTGGACATAGTTGCACTTGATGTAGAAATTTTAAACAGAGTTGGAAATACCCCTCTTGTAAAACTAAGCTTATCAAATAATGTCGTACAATACTTTGCAAAATTAGAAAGTCATAATCCGTTTGGTTCCGTAAAAGATAGAGCGGCATATTGGATGATCAAAGATGCTGAAGAAAAGGGCAGACTCAAAAAAAATCACACAATAATAATTGAGCCGACATCTGGAAACACAGGAATTGCTCTGGCGGGAATTGCAAGTCTTTTAGGATATGAAGTAGAAATAGTAATTCCTGAAAAAGCTTCTGAGGAAACAAAAAAAATCATTGCAAAACTAGGCGCCAAAATCTATGAAACTAGTGATGATCTCTGCCCCAAAGTTGGCTCAGGAACTGATCAGAGCATTGCATTAGCAACGTCAATTGCATCTTCACGTCCTGACAAGTACTATTCACCTAACCAATATTCTAACGAGGCGAATTTTCTAGGACATTATCGTGGAACAGGGCCTGAAATCTGGAAACAAACAGAAGGAAAAATTACGCATTTCTTCACGGGTGTGGGTACTGGTGGGACTATTACTGGAATCGGCACATATCTTAAAGAAAAAAATCCCGACATTAAGATCATAGGTTGTCAGCCTCAAAAAGATCATCTCATTCAAGGATGGAGAAACTTCGAAGAATCCGCCAAGCCTGATTTGTATTTGAGAAGAGAAAAAATAGTTGATGACTGGGAACATGTATCTAACCAAGAAGCGTTTTCTGTAGTCAAAGAGGTTTTTGAACAAGATGGAATGTTGATCAGCCCATCTTCTGCTGCAGTTTATGCCTGTATGAAAAAATACAAAATCGATTCACATGCATGCGTTGTAGGGATATTTGCTGATGATGGTAGAAAGTTCAAAAGTGTTTATGCAAAGCAACATGTGATATCTGAAGAAGAATTTGATGCTGCATTAAAAAATGCAAAACATTTATCCGATATTGCTTATTTGTAGTCTGAATTATCTATTCTCTGCTAGATACTTATCCACATCAATTGCTGCCATGCAACCAAAGCCGGCTGCCGTGATTGCTTGCCTGTATCTGTGATCGTGGACATCTCCTGCAGCAAAAACACCTGGAACATTTGTTTTTGTGTTATCTGTGAGCTTGATGTATCCTTGCTTGTCCAGCTCTAAGCTGTTCGTAAAGATCTTTGTGTTTGGTTCATGGCCTATTGCCACAAAGACTGCGCCTGCCTGAACGGTCGTCTTTTGACCGGAATTTGTATCGGACAAAACAACACTTTGGACCTTTTGGTCGCCCTGAATCTCAGAGACTACACTATTCCAGCGGATCTGGATTTTTGGATTGGAAAATGCGCGCTCTTGCATTACCTTGCTTGCTCGCAATGTGTCCTTTCTGTGGATGATGTGGACCCTGCTTGCGAACTTTGTCAAAAACGTAGCCTCCTCTATTGCAGAGTCTCCACCGCCCACTACAATTATCTCCTGATTCCTAAAGAACGGCCCATCACATGTTGCGCAATATGATACTCCGCGCCCTCCAAATGTCTGCTCTCCTGCAAGGCCGAGCTTTCTAGGGGATGCGCCAGTCGCAATGATTACTGATCTACATTCGTATTCTTCGGACGCTGTAAGAATCTTGAATGGTTTGTGTCTGAAATCAACATCGATTACCTCGTCATCTATTATTGTAGTCCCCATTCGCTCTGTCTGCTTTCTCATGCTAATCATCAATTCTGGACCCATTATCCCATTTTCAAATCCAGGGTAATTCTCGACTTCTGTAGTGTTGACCAGCTGTCCTCCAGGCAACACTCCAGATAATATCAAAGTATCATGTCTTGCGCGGGAGCAGTAAATTCCTGCGGTATATCCTGCCGGACCTGCACCTATGATGATGACATCGTATTTTGTTTTCTTTTTTTCTGTCTTGGGAAACTCTTTTTCCATCATCACGGTGGAGCCACCGTCTGCAGCCATCATGATTGTGCCTAATTATTTGATTAATTTAAAGTCAACCAATCGTCGACTACTTTTTGATGTTTTGGGCAAAGCTTGCCAAACTCTAGCTGTGAATACAAAAGATCGCGCTGCCAGTGTGCATTGTTTAACCTGCAGTCCATAAATTCGCAAAACGGATCTCCTGTGATATAATAGAATATTGCCTGCAGTGCATAGCCTTGGATTATTTTATCCAGCCTTGGGTCGTGGTACTCTAGGTACTGGCCCCTGTACTTTTCCTTGATGGAATCAATGTTTAGACCCATCCCATAGTTTGCCATCATATCCATGTAGTATTCGCGCGGCTTTGCCGGTGCCTCGATTATTCCAGCGGTGGATATGATTGCGGGATTTGCTCCAATCAGCGCTCTACCGTGGTATCTAAAATCAGAATCATCAAACGTGCAGGTAAGCTTATTTGTAAATATCAAATGAAAGTTATCCAAAGTCGCTTCCTTGTCTGGAATTAATCCTGATACAATTTTGTGAAACTCAAATCCGTCATAGAGAATAATATTTTCTGTTTTGGCCGAGTCTGCAAATGACTCTATCTCAAATTGTATTTCTTCTGGTGTTGGTTCATACCTCTGAAATTTCTGCCTATAGTTGAAGATTCTGGTAGCAGCTATGTCACGTGCTGTATTATGTCCAAAACTGGCAAAGATGTTCTTTCTTTTTTCTACTGGTATGTGGAATATTTTTTGTAAAAATTCTGCTAGTGAGTCTAGCTTTAATTCCGGTATGGATGGCTCGTCGTAGATGAAAATTTTAGAGAACTGCACGATTTAGGTTCGGTTTAGTTCTTTTAACTTTTGATCAGTGATCTCTGCTGCGCGCTTGCCTGAAAATAACATGGAACCAAAGGTCGGACCCATTCTTGGCAAGCCATGAGTCTCTGTGACTGACATACCTGCGATTACCAGCCCTGGATAAACTTCGCCGGTGGATTCTACAACCTTGTCCTCGCCGTCTTCTACCCACATTGGATTCATTCCCTTCCAGTCTACTAGCTTTCTGTCCACTAGTCGTTTTACTGCAACGGAATCGTGACCTGATGCGTCAATTACCATTTTTGACTCTAGGGCAACTGGGTCTACGCACGTGATGTTTCTTGGTAGTGCTGACACTGGCATCCAGTTTACCACGAGGCCTGACACTCGCCCGTATTTCAAAATAAGATCGTCGAATTTAGTTAGATTCAAAAATTTTACACCTGCATCGCAGGTAGCCGCAATTAGTTTTGATACCGCGTGGGGCCCTGCAGTGATGTATAGTCCGTCTGTTGCTTGCTTGTATGGAATTCCAAGCTCGTCCCAGATTTTCTGTGCCGGTGCTCTGACTGTGACTGGGTTCATCATATAGCCACCAAGCCAGTAGCCCCCTCCAAGATAGTTGTTCTGCTCTATAATCAAAACCTTGTAACCCATTAACGATAGCTCTCGTCCAGCTGTTAGTCCTGCTGGACCTGCACCAATAATGATGACATCAGATGTGATCCGCTCCTTGAAGACTGCAAAGAATTCATCCGCAATCGCCGCAGTGATTTTTGCCTCGTTTACGTCTGCAAAAATTTTTGTCTTAGTCTGAACGCTTTGCACGAAATTAGCCCAAATTAAATGACATTAATAGTTTATTGTCGTTTACGCACAAGTCACTTAGGCGACACTAATGCAAATAGGAAAAATTTGTCTGCAAATTTGCTATGTCGGCAAATTCCAATTTTTATCAAAAATTTATATCCAAATTTAAGGGAAGTTAGTTGAATTGAGTACCGTCACAAAACAGTCCAAAGAAGGCAGAAAGGCTAGGGTAAACTGGGCGCGAGTAGAGGAAGCAGACCATTTTGCAAACATGGTAAAGCAATTCCGACAGGGTAAAATCGAGCCTGACCTCTTCAGAAGATTCAGACTTCAAAACGGCGCATATGGTACTAGAATGACTGATGATTATGCAATGGTACGAGTAAAGCTTCCAGCAGGCGAAGTCTATCCGCACCAACTAGAAAAATTAGCAACATTGTCTGAACAATATTCGATTGGTTCTGCACATGTATCTACAAGACAAAATGTACAATTACACTGGGTAATACTGGAAGACGTTTCTGAAATTATCCACAGTCTTTCCGAAGTGGGACTAACATCAAGGGAAGCATGTGGCAACGCAGTACGAAACGTTATGTGTAGTCCTCTTGCGGGTGTTTGTGCAGAGGAGGAATTTGATGTGACACCATACGCAGTGGCTACTGCTAAGTTTTTCCTTCGAAATCCGTTAAACCAGTCGCTACCAAGAAAATTCAAATTCAATTTCACTTGCTGTGAAAAACACGGAATGGCAAGAATGGTTGACGTTGGCCTGATCCCGCAGATCAAAACCATAAATGGACAGCAGCGTCGTGGATTCAAGGTGTTCTTGGGAGGAGGCCTGGGAAACAAGTCATTTGTTGGACACCAGTTAGAGGACTGGACTCCAGAGGAAGACCTACTTTACACTTCGATTGCAACAATTAGAATTTTTGACAGACTTGGAGACAGAAAACACATGGAGCGAAACAGAATGCGATATTTGGTTGACTCGATGGGATGGGAGCAATTCCAAAACCTAGTACTCAAAGAGCGTGCCCTAGTAAGAATGACACAGTCTGTAATTGTAAAGTTATCAGTTGATCAGACTCCGCAAAAATTGGAATCACACGTGAGAATTTCCGGATTTGATGGAAAATCAATTCCTGATGGGTTTTCTAGGTGGCGCAAGGGCAACACGTTTGCACAAAAACAGCCTGGATACTATTCAGTCTCTATAACACTGGAGGCAGGAGATATCACCGCAAGCCAGCTTCGTGCTATAGCGGAAATATCCAAAGAATTCTCGGCAGAAGGATATGCGCGGACAGGCTTTGTACAGGACATTTACCTGCGATATGTAGCAGAATCTGACTTGCCAAGGATGTATGCAAAATTATTGGAAGTAGGACTTGCAAACCCTGGCTCGCTTACGATGGTACATCCAATTGGGTGCTCTGGTACGACATCGTGTAATTTGGCATTGACAAACTCGCATAGGATGGCAAAAGAAATCCAAAGAAAGTTCATCGAGCTAAAGCTGGACGAAGATGATGATCTGCGCGAGGCCTCTATCAAAATAAGCGGATGCCCAAACTCCTGTGGCCAGCACGAAATAGCAACAATTGGGTTCTATGGGGGCGGGGGCAGAGCGGGCAAAGATATGTATCCGGTGTACCAAATGTCGCTTGGCGGAAGATCCGACGGCGAGACAATGCTTGGTGCAAACATACTGCGAATTCCAGCAAAGCGAGTCATCCCATCCATACTAAAGCTAGTCGAGACATTCAAAGCAAACAAAAAGCAAGGAGATGACTTCAAGTCTTGGATCCACAAAGTTGTAACAGGACATGCGGACTCGCAGGTCAAAACAATAGATGATATTAAAAAAATTCTCTTGCCGTTCACACAGGCGCCGTCGATTGAACAAGACAAGGACTTCTATGCCGACTATGGAAGCGAATCTGGCTACCACGCACGAACCGGCAAGGGAGAATGCGCAGCTTGAGCAGGCCTACAATTGATGCCGATCACTTGCGTGGAAATCTTCGCGATAACAGCGTCCGAGTAATTGATGTGAGACGCGCAGAAGAATACAAAAAAGATCACATTCCAAAATCAGTCAATTTACCATTGGCAGAACTGTTGGCAGACGACTCACCAGAAAAGGTACTCGCAATAGCACAGCGACTGGGCATAGACGATCAAACCCCTGTTGTGGTGTATGATGACACATTTGGCGCATTAGCATCACGTGTAGCATGGACTCTGCAATATTTGGGTCATTCTGATGTGTCGCTATTGGAAATGACATATTCACAATGGAAGGGATTGGGCCTTGAAACCGACACTGCAGAGGCCACACCATCACCCAAGACTCACTCTGTAAAACTTCAGCCGGAAATCATGGCAACCGCTGACTATTTGGAAAAAGCAAAAGAGAGCAAAAATGTCATAGTGATTGATAATCGCGAGAGACTCAACTATCTGGAGCAACACATACCAGGCGCAGTCAACATTCCTTATCGGACTCTGGCGTCTGAAGAAAAAATCTTAAAACCAAAAGATGACCTAAAGAGACTGCTCAAAAACAGAAACATTCCAGAAAACGCAGAAATCATCACATATTGTGGAAGCGTTGGGACACTGTCTGGCCTTGCGTACTATGCGCTTAAGTCAGCTGACTATCCAAATGTAAAATTGTATGTGCGCTCTTTCAAAGAATGGAAGGGACTCAATAAACCAATACTAAAACAGGAAAATGCAAACTATTGGGACCTATCTGCAGAATAGTTATACTTGACCGCGTAGTTTTTTTGTAATTATTGCCTCTACACTATCAAATAGTCCCAGAATCCTTTCCTTATTTTCTTTAAGATAGTCTAGACCTTTGTCTTCTAGTCTCACCTTGTAGAGTCTGATTTCTCGATGTTCTTCTAGGAATTGCTCAATCATCGTAGCGCCAAGTTTTTCTGCATCAATGAACGAGCTTAAATTTTTGATAATCTCTTCAATATTTTCTTCCCCGATTGCAAGCTTGGTTGATTGGATTGCCTCGCTGACATCTTTGAGTGACTTGATTGTTCCGGGAAGTTTCTTTGTTGTGCCGATGAGACTTTTCTTTTCTACGCCAATTTTTGTTGCCATCTCTGGTTCTATATCATAAGTGTCAATCTTGTTTAGGCCTTGTCTCTTTTCGTTTTTGACGACTAGTCCCTTCTCCATTAGTTTTCTGAGCGAGTCTTCGACTTCGGCCTTGCTGATAAACGTGGTCCACACTATTGCTCCAATTGTGTGATATCCTTGTCGCAATGATTCAAAGACGACAAGCTCTATGATTCTTCTGAAACTTTCCTCGATTTTGATATTTGCAAAGTCCTTATCTCGAACTGCGCGCTTGGCGTTTTTGACGTCAATTTCAATTGATCTTTTCAATGACTCGATAGAATCAGGAACCTCGTTTAGTAATGACAAATAACATGCCTTGTTGTACCAAGCCATTCCAAATGTCGGGTCTGACTCGATTGATTTTTCTACACAGTCCAGTGCCTTTGGGTACTGTTTTTGTTGATAGTGAACAAGTGACTTGAGGTTCCAACCCTCTGAATTTGCAACATCGATATCCAAAACTTTGTCGTAAGCTTGGAGGGCACCTACATAATCGTCTAGGTGGAATTTGGAATAGCCCATCTTGAGCAGTGCCTCTATGTTATTGGGGTCAATTCGAATAATCTGATCAAAGACCTTCACTGCGTCTTCAAGCCGCTCATCTGCCATTAGATGGATGCCTTTTTTGAGAAGCTTTGTCTGCTGATAGTCCGCCTTGACTAGGCTTGTCTTAGTTTCATCTACTGGCTTTGGAAGGTTTTTGTCTTCTTTTTCCTCCAAACTCTTTTTCATTTGTCATTTTTGGAGTTAATTCGAATAAATACCAAGCTGATCATTTACAAGCAAGGAAATCAACTCATATATGGAAAATCCAAATATACTTGCAGATTACAACCTGTTTGATGTCTACTGAGGCTAAGAGGCTCGAGGTTTCTGGCACAGCACCATTTAAGCAGTCTGGCGTCTACGAGGTTCAAATTTCTATCTGCGATTCAGCGCCGTCCACGGATGAGATCGTCTCAAAGCAGTTTGCACCATTATGGCAAGATCATTACCACCTACATGTCAAGGAGGCAAAATTTGCACAAACACTGGGCTCTGACACAAACCCCATCCCGGACTCTGTTTTTGGATTATCCACAATTTGGATTATTGTAAGCGATCAATTCTCATCACTACATTCTATCTTTGAAGTTAGAGTTTCAGCACCGGCAAGTTTTGCACCGATGGAAAAGTCAGAAGTACCGCCTACTTCAAGACGCAAACGCGAAGTAGAAACTGCAGAGGAGCGAGTACCTAGGGGTGAGCGCGGACTGCGTGGCGCTCCTGGTTTGCAAGGTGACAAAGGCCCAACAGGTCCGATGGGACCACAAGGCGAGCGCGGACCGATAGGTTCACCTGGTCCAATCGGAGTTCAAGGCGATAAAGGTCCGATGGGACCAATGGGCACTGCAGGACTACAAGGCGAAAAAGGACCAATAGGCCCACAGGGAGACAAAGGCGATAGAGGTCCGACTGGTCCATCCGGCGACAAAGGTGAAAAAGGAGACAAGGGATTAACTGGCGATAAAGGAGACAAGGGCGACAAAGGCCCACCGGGAGACAAAGGAGACAAAGGAGACAAGGGATTAACTGGCGATAAAGGAGACAAGGGCGACAAAGGCCCACCAGGTCCACCTGGAGACAAGGGAGAAAAAGGACCACTTGGTCCGTCTGGTGATAAAGGAGTAACAGGCCCAATAGGTCCGCAAGGCGAAAAAGGACCAACGGGAATTCAGGGACCGCCAGGTGACAAGGGTGTAATGGGTCCACCAGGTCCACCGGGAGAAAAAGGCCCGACAGGTCCTGCAGGTACACCGGGAGACAAGGGAATTCAAGGCCCAATTGGTGAGCGAGGCCCACGAGGAACGCAAGGCCCTGCGGGTGATAAGGGACCACTGGGACCACCAGGTACACCGGGAGACAAGGGTCCAAAAGGCATTCAGGGTGATGTTGGCGATAAAGGCCCACAAGGCCCACAAGGCCCTTCGGGCGAAAAAGGATTAACTGGAGTTCCAGGACCCCAAGGCGAGCGAGGCCCACGAGGACCACAAGGTCCAGCAGGTGAAAAAGGACTTACAGGGCCAACAGGTCCGCCAGGAGACAAAGGTCAGACTGGTCCGCAAGGCCCGCAAGGTGAGCCAGGCCCACAGGGATTGGCAGGTGAGCGAGGTCCACAAGGTCCACAAGGAATTCAGGGTCCTCAAGGCGAGCGAGGTCAAGCAGGACAAAAAGGACCTTCAGGCGACAAGGGACCTACGGGTCCACAGGGACAGCCCGGTGACAAGGGTCCAAGAGGACCACCCGGACCACCAGGCCCACTAGGAGCAACCGGGATGTCGGATGAGCAAAAAGCTTTATTCAAGGAGTTACTCGAGGTTCTTACCACCAAAAATATCATTTCTACTGAAGAGCAGATAAAACTGATGAGCTATCTTTACTAGCATGAGCGAGTCAAAAAACAAAATTGATTTTAAAATGCTTGACTATGAGCGAGTCGGTGGAGATTTTGTTGCATTCAAGCTAGAAGACGGCGCCCTAGTAAAGGTCAAAGTCGATCTTGATCGAGTCGGAATTGCACTGAATCACAAAAATCCAGACGGAACTCCTCACTATGCAATCAATACATCTGTCAAAATTTCAATCATTCCAAATGAGAGGAAGTTTTCTGTAGAAAAAAATCTAAAAGACAAACAAGCGCCGCCACCGCCGAGTCAAATGTTTAGTTGATAGAAAAAGAATATTTTGCGTCAATCTATTGATTGACGCTTTACGACTTATCGTCGTTTCTTTGCTGCCTTCTTCTTTGGAGCTTTTCGCTTTGCTGCTTTACGTTTTGGAGCTGCCTTCTTCTTTGGAGCTGCCTTTCGCTTAGCTGCTTTACGTTTAGTAGCCATTACAAAAAGTGATGTTCGCTGGTTTTTCTATAGTAATACTAAACAAAATTACACCAACTGATTACATAATGTACACGATTTTTTTTATTACAAAAAATTTCTGATCGCAAAAATCTCAGTAAACACTTTCAGCTGATGGCCTTTTTCCTTGCAACCAACTCGTATGGTTACAAATTGTGCATTTGTATTGTCTTCTACGCTTGTATGTTGCGTTCTTTGCAATGAAAATGATTTGTTGTTTTGTCTTGATCATGCAGTAATTGCACCAGCGATTCTCTGATTCTTGATCCATTTTTACACTCAACGTATCTTAATTATTGTCAAAACATCTTCGTCTTGCAGAACATGTTGCAGGCCCACTCGCTGTCCTCCAAACTTGACACTTTTACCCCAAACCAGTCCATAACGAAATTCTTTTTTCATGCTACGATGTAATTTGTTACAGACATCTTCTACTGTGGAGTTTCTTCTAATGATTAGCGGTTCTTTGAAATCCGTTTCCCCACCCTTTGGTCTCATGTATAATCGGATAAAATCAAGTTTTTCGTAGATTTTTTCTTTGAGAAATTCAATGTTTAGGCCAGAGTCTGCGGAAATTGGAATTACCTTGGATTTTACCTTGGCCGTGACCTCTTTGACGAACTTGGGGTCTACTAGGTCCACCTTGTTTAGTACTGTGACAGATTCTGCGTAACTTTTGTCACCTGTTAAATAGTCAACTAATTGCTCAGAAGTAATATCTTCGCGTATTACTACTCTGGCACTGGTATATCCATACACATTTAGTATTTCACGCGCGAGTTTTTCGGACATGGATTCCAGCTTTACCTGCTGTGCAACTGCTATGCCTCCAGTAGATGCCTTTTCTATTACTATGTTCGGTGGCTTTTGGTCAAGTCGTATGCCGATGTTACCAAGCTCGGTTCGTAAAACATCTTCGTGATATGGCTGAAAAACATCCAGTATCAAAATGACCAAGTCTGCACTGCGTGCAACAGCAAGAATTCTTTTTCCAAGTCCCTTTCCTCTCGATGCCCCCTCGATGATTCCAGGCAAGTCCAACACTTGGATCCTAGCACCCCTGTATTCCATCATGCCAGGCACTACGGTTAGCGTAGTGAATTGGTAAGCGCCTACTGCAGAACGCGAGCCGGTTAATTTGTTAAGTAAGGTGGATTTTCCAACGCTCGGCAATCCGATAAACACAACCGTTGCATCACCCGTGCGCTTTACATCAAATCCGTCCGAGCTGATTCCGGTCTTTTTTGTTTGAACTGTTTCTTGCTCTCGTTTCAGCTTGGCAATCTTTGCTTTTAGCAAACCAATGTGGTGCTCTGTTGCCTTGTTTAGCTGAGTTTGGTGTATCTGATCTTGGATTGCCTTTATTTTTTCTGGAATTCCCATTGATTTCAATTAAGACGTCTTGGTTTGTCAATAAAATCTTTTGATTGATTATTATCTGGGTCCTAGCACAAAATCCCACATGAGGCGCAGAACATTCGCAGTGGATATTGATGGTACAATAACAGAAAACGGTGGAGGAAGAATTCATTTGGGTGCACTAAATTCTTTGCGCCACATGAAGAAAATGGGTCACAATGTAATTTTGGTTTCTGGCAGATCATCAGTTGAGGCATATTTACTTGGGGTCTTTGGTGGACTAGACACAGTAGGCGTTGGGGAAAACGGTGGATGTATCACTTATGGGACAAACCAACACCATCTGATTGGGAATAAGGAAAAATGCCTTCAGGCACTGTCACTAATTCGTACAAAAATTAACAATGTGCAAGAAAAGCCAGTTTTTCCTAGAATGACCGAAGTCGTACTAGAGAGAACATTTGACATTGCAGATGCGCAAAAAATAACACAAGACGCATCAATGGACGTGGTAATTGCAGACAGCCAATATGCAATCCACATAAACTCAGCAGGTATAGACAAGACTGTGGGATTCAAAGAGGTTATGAAAAAGCTGGACATTCGTTCAGAGGACGTAATCGCAATTGGCGACAGCGAGACAGACGTTCCATTGTTTATGATGGCAGGATACAGCATTGCAGTGGGTAATGCGTTTGACGATGTAAAATCTTGGGCAAAGATGGTTGTGTCTTCTCATGCTGGAGATGGAGTAATTGAGGCATTAGACAAGCTTGCGCCAAGCCTTTCGGAGTTGTAGTCATTGAGCTTTCGAGTTTTATTAGATGAAATTAGAAAAAACCTCCTGATAATACTGGAGCAGCAAAAGATTTCCGACATTGCGTTTTCACTAGAACCTGCAAAGGAAGGGTTTGGGGATGTAAGCTGCAATGTTGCATTTTTGGCTGCAAAGGCTCTAAAGAAGAGGCCAAATGAGATAGCGCAAGAAATAGCAACCGAATATCAACTATTCCTAGGAGGACTGGTCTCGAAAGTAGAGGCGCACCCGTCTGGTTATGTAAATTTTTTTGCAGATACTGGTAAGCTAGGTAAAATCATCATTGTACAATCCCAAAAGGATGATTATGGCTCTGTAAATGTTGGGTCTGGTGCAACAATTACTGTAGAACACACAAGTGTCAACCCAAACAAGGCGCTACACATTGGACATGTAAGAAATGTTGTAGTTGGCGATTCGATAATCAGAATATTGCAAAAGGCAGGATACAGAATCAACACGCTAAACTATGTGGATGATTCTGGGTTGCAGGTAGCAGACATTTTGCTTGGCTTTAGGCACCTTGGGTTTTCGAAGGAGCCTCCAGCAGGGCAGAAATTTGATCATTACTGCGGAGATGAAGTCTATGTAAAGACCACAGAAAATTATCAGGTAAACCCGGAATTACAAGAAAAAAGAAACCAAATCCTTAAAGAAATCGAGGACGGCAATTCCGAGACTGCGAATTTTGCATCGAATATTACCCGCCAGGTTCTCTCTGAACAGCTTAAGACTTGCTGGAGGTTTGGCGTGTCATATGACTGTCTGAATTTCGAGTCTGAAATAATTCGCTCTCATCTTTGGCCACAAATATTTGAAAAACTAAAACAGATGAACCTAATAAAATTCGAGTCCGAAGGAAAAAACAAGGACTGCTGGGTAATACTTGTAGATGGTGAAGAAGACAAGATTTTGGTTAGAAGCAACGGTACTGCCACATACATTGCAAAAGATATTCCCTATGCGGCATGGAAGCTAGGACTAGTCGAAGACCCATTCTACTATACAAAGTATTGTGATCAGCCAAACGGTAAACCACTATACCAAACCACATTAATTCCAAATGATATCCCAAAACAAAACTATTCCTCAGACAAAGTTATCACAGTAATTGATTCCAGGCAAGCCAGACTTCAAAATATAATCACTAAATTGATGGCAAAGTTTGGGCAAAACAAAAAGGAATATGTGCATTTGTCATACGAATCGGTAACGTTATCGTCAGATACTGCAAATTCACTAGGATTAGATACTGGGGGAAAAAGTGCGCAAATGTCTGGCAGAAAAGGACTCTATGTCAATGCAGACAAGATTTTGGATACGTTGGAGCAAAAAACACTAGAAGAGACCAAAAAGCGTAACCCTGAACTGTCTAATGATATTCTGCACAAAATTGCAAAAAATGTAGCAGTCGCCACACTCCGATACGAAATGTTAAAGCAGGATCTAGACAAGATCATAACCTTTGACGCTACAAAATCATTAAGCCTAGAAGGAGACACTGCGCCGTACATCCAGTATGCGTATGCAAGGGCTAGTCGAATCTTAGAAAAATCAAATTCAAAGCCAAACTTTGATGCAAAATTTGAGTTGCTCCAAGACCAATACGAGTCAGCACTTGTAAAGGTAATTGGCAAGTTTGACTTGGTAGTGGAGGATGCTGCAAATAACCTGTCACCTAAGGTGATTGCAAAATATTGCTATTTGCTTGCGGTGTCGTTTAATGGATTTTATGAGCATGTAAGGGTATTGGACGCAGAGCCTTACCTACTCAATGCAAGAATATGCATCGTGTCTGCATTTCAGAGATGCCTACAAAAAGCCCTGAATTTAATTGGAATAGATACACCTGAAAGAATGTAATAGCGATGTTTGTTTTGAACAAACTAAGAGTATCTTCCAAACTGTACGTAAATGTGAATAAATTAATGGATCTGAATCAGACACATGCACAAATTCATGACTATTTGGAAGCGTTAAGTATGATCCAAAAGACCAATACGTTCTAGATAGCTTATTATTCGAACCGCAAAGTGCCAAATTATGAAGATAAAAAACAACGCATATGTTTTGTTTTTCTATAATGATTCTAAGAAATGGCTCCAAAAAATAGACAGAAAACAGTCATTGCATACTCATGTCGGTGTAATTAAACACAAGGATGCAATAGGAAAAGAGTTTGGCAGCAGACTGAGAACAAACAAGGACAAGTACGTGTATCTGATAGAGCCGACAGTTCACGACTTTGTAATGAGGAGCCAACACGGTACGCAAATTGTATATCCAAAGGATCTAGGGTATATTGCAGCCCGCTCAGGGGTGCAATCGGGGCAGAAAATACTAGAGATTGGCACCGGAAGCGGTGCACTAACTACATTTTTGGCAAGTATTGTTAAGCCCAGGGGGCATGTCTACACATTTGATGTGGCACCTGACTTTATGGAGATTGCAAAAAAGAACATCACCAGAGCTGGTATGATAAAATATGTAACAATGCACGAGCAAGACCTCAAGATTGCCAAGAAAATGCCACTGTCTGATATGGACATGGCAGTAGTAGATTTGGGGGATCCGTGGATTGTAGTCCCGCAGGTGCGAAAGATGCTCAAGGGCTCTGGAGCATTTATTGCTATTTGTCCTACGATGAATCAGCTGGAAAAGCTCACAGCGTCCCTAATTGAAAACGAGTTTACCGATATAGAGTGCTCTGAACATATCTTGCGAACAATAGAGGCAAGGGAAGGAAAAACACGACATTCGTTTTATGGGATTGGACACACCACGTACATTGCCTTTGCAAGAAAGGCGTTCTATGATAGAAAGTCCAAAAAGCAATCTAAAGAACAATCAGAAGAAGCCCCAGAACCAGCCTAGTGTGCTGATTGTTTGTATGACATACACACTATCTAATACTCTTTTTTATGTTCAGACAAACAATTCCGATTACTATATGCACATAAAAAAATCCGGAAAAAAATAAGTTTGGTGAGACCGAAAAGAGTATGGATAATTTTGGCCTAATTTAATCAGAAAACCACTTGACAAAGCAAGACATTGCAAAACTTGCTTTGCAGTTGAATGTGTATGCTAAAATCAATCCAACGAGAACGAATGCTCGAGGAACTGACATGTATACTCAAGACAAAATCCGAGAATTTGAGAAAATCGAGGAGGAAGACAATTGGAAGGAATCCATTTTACAAAGACTAATCGCGAAGCTTAAAACCAAAGTAATTTAACTTGAAAAAGCAAACAGAATAATCACGAAGAAAAAGAAAGATCGGACGAGCTAATTAAAAAACTCCATGAAACTCTACCAAAACTGCAAATCTCAGAAGAGTAGCTAAGGCTAGAACATGATTGGTTTGTATAACAAATAGAGCAAAAGTCAAAGGAAGCACAAGACACCACCATCTAATTGATAAAAAACGAAAAGCTGCAATAATCGAAGAAAATTTATCCAAACCATATCTAGAAGACTGGTGGCCCAAAAACTCACACCACTCCTAGTAAAGAAATTCATCCCAGGACGAAAGATTGACTCTCGCAAGGGGCAAAACGGCAAGGTCCTAGTGGTTGGTGGTAGCTACAAATACCACGGAGCGCCAATTCTGGCATCACTTGCAGCACTTCGAGCGGGAACCGACCTTGTTTACACTGCAGTTCCAAAGATTAATGCCTCTGCAACCAGGGCGATTTCTCCAAACCTGATAGTAATTCCGATGGTTGACGCCAAGCTTACGCGCGGCTCTGCAAACAAGCTGTTAGGCCAAGTCCAGTCTGGATTGGACTCTGCAACAATCGGCATGGGCCTTGCAGTAGCAGACGAAGAAGGACTCAAAACACTGGTCAGGGAATTATCTGCCCAAGATGTAAGATTGTCACTTGATGCAAGCGCATTGGTTAACTCCATCTTACCAGTTTTGCCGCAAAATATAGTATTGACTCCACATGCAGGTGAATTTCAAAGAATGTTTGGGGTTTTACCTCCAAATAAAATCAAAGAAAGGGTAACACTCGTTGAAAAACATGCCAGAGAGCATTCTGTTACAATACTTCTCAAAGGGCCAATTGATGTCATATCTGATGGCAAGCAGACATATCTTAACCCAAAGAATCTTCCGTCAATGACTGTAGGTGGGACGGGAGATGTCTTGTCTGGTTTAGTTGTTGCAATGCTAACAAAGAATCGAAATTCTTTGGAATCGGCAGCCGCAGCTTCATTTGTTAACGGTACTGCTGGCAAGCTGACACAGAAAAAACATGGATTCCACATCGTCGCAACTGATCTGATTGACAATATCTCAAGTGCAATGAAGCCATTTGACAAAGTGATCCGATGAAAAAAATTCTTGCACATGTAGATAGGAACATGCCAAACTTGGTATCTGATTTGCAGACCTTGATACGGCAGCCAAGTGTTTCTGCAAAAAACCAGGGAATTGAACAATCTGCAAGACTAGTCGCAAAAATACTCAAAAAATCCGGAATACACTCTGAAATTCTCAGGCTAAAGGGAGTAGCGCCTCTAGTCTATGGTGAGATAAAATCAAAGAAAAACCCAAACAAGATCATTCTATTCTACAACCATTATGACGTCCAGCCTGCAGAACCATTTGAGCTCTGGGATGATCCGCCGTTTAGTGGTATAGTAAAAGGTAACAAGATTTTCGGCCGTGGTTCTGCGGATGACAAGGGCGAGCTGATCACCAGAATCAAGGCAGTGGAGGCATTCTTGCAAGAAACTGGTGATGTACCATGTACGGTAAAATTTGTAATTGAGGGAGAAGAGGAAATTGGCAGTACGCACATGGAGCAATATCTCCAAAAATACCGCAAAAAATTTGCATGTGATGGTGTAATCTGGGAATTTGGTTATGTTGACGCAAAATCCAGACCAATAATCGGACTTGGCATGAAAGGACTTCTATATGTGGAGCTTACCGCCAAAGAATCCATTCGAGATGCTCACTCTAGTCTTGCTGTAATAATTAAAAATCCCGCATGGCGATTAATTGATGCACTCAAGACATTGCGAGACTCTTCTGGAAAAATTCTCATCAAAGACTGGTACCGTGAAGTAACATCGTTTAACAAAGAAGACTTGAAACTGTTATCGCGCGAGCCGTTTGACGAATCTGGATTCAAGTCAGAATATGGAATTGTACAATTTGTAAATAACATGAAAGGCATTAATGTCAAAAAGGCATTGGCAGGGAACCCAACATGTAACATTGCCGGCATGATTTCGGGCTATACATTACCAGGAGCAAAAACGGTACTTCCGTCTTCTGCAACTGTGAAAATTGATTTCAGGTTGGTACCAAAGATGGATCCCAAAAAACAAATCGCACGCCTAAAGGCACATCTCAAAAAACACGGATTTTCTGATATATCGGTCAAGATATTTCATGGTGAGGCAGCGTCAAGGACGGACCCGTCCAGTCCGTTTGTAGGGATAGTAAAGCAGGCGGCAAAGGAATCCTTTGGCAGCTACATCGTCAATGTCTCCAATGCGGGAACTGGCCCAATGCACTCCTTTGCCAATGTTTTGAAGGCCC
Organism: Nitrososphaerota archaeon; assembly: GCA_016872055.1. NCBI lineage: Archaea > Thermoproteati > Nitrososphaerota > Nitrososphaerota archaeon. The sequence goes on along the minus strand of VHBH01000001.1, from coordinate 149,926 downwards.
CATGTATTTCCATTGGATCGACATACATGTTTGCAAGGATTCATTCACCAAACGAATTTGCAAGGATAGATCTACTCAAAAAGACAACAAAATGCATGTGCCATATTATAGATAGGTTCTGAGCCTATATTACCCAGAAAAGACTTTAAAGTGCATCCGAATCAAACAAAAACATGTCAATGTACATGCCAGGTGCGACCGCAGTGGGAATCACTTTTGATGGCGGTGTAGTTTTTGCAAGCGAAAAAAGAATAGCATATGGCAATTTCTTGGTATCCAAGAACACCAAAAAGACATACACACTGACCGATAAAGTAGGTACAAGCGTTGCAGGACTAGTTGCAGACATGCAAATCTTGGTCTTGCAGATAAAGGCACTCGCCAAGATACGCAAAATGGAGCTAAAGCGGGACGTTCCGCAGAACTCTATAGCAAAAATGATGTCAAACATGATGTATGAGAGACGATTCTTTCCATTACTGACTCAGGTTATTGTTGGCGGAGTGGTTGGAAAGCCATCCATATTCACACTGGATCCATTAGGCTCTGTTCTTCCAGATGATTATGCGGCAGTTGGAACAGGTGCAGAAATGGCATTGGGTGTTTTGGATCATCAATTCAAACCAAACATGTCAGAAAAAGATGCAACAGAGCTTGCAATAAAGTCTGTAAAAGCAGCAACAATGAGGGATTCGTTTTCTGGTGACGGAATTGATGTCTTGGTATTGACAAAGCAGGGCACAAAAGAGTTTACTGAAAAACTGTAAAAAGAAAAAACTACCCTTTCTGTTGCGATAATGTAACAATTACGAATGATTTGATCAATGACTATGTTATGATGTCTGTTTATAGGCCCGTCAACTTTTTTCTATGATGAAATTTCATGGAAGATACGACTGGCGAAAAATCGTAGGTAGGGAAACTAATCGTAACGGAGATCATTATTGGCAAAACCATAAAGAATTTTCTATAGTTTGTCAGATAGATTCACATTTCCAAACAAATCAACTCATCGTTTTTGATATAATTCAACAGATGATAACATAAGAACATGTAAGAAAAATAAAAGAAAAAATAATGAAAAGATATTCAACAATAATTAAACAACATTCCAAAAGATGATGTTTCTCTCTTAAACAAAATAATAAAAAAACTTAATCTTTAATTAATTTCTTCGCTTCCCAATATTTATCAGAAATATAATGCAGATTCTCCACAACAATTCCCTTACTCATCTCTGCCATTTCCTTGCTTGAGACCAACGCACGACCAACAGCCAGAGATTTTTTCTGCGACTCTTCAATAATGCACACAATCTGCCCTTTCTCAAATTCCCCAAAACTGCGAATTCCAGGTCGCATGACATTTGCACCATTACACATGAATTTCACAGCGCCCATGTCGACCATTACACTTGGAAACTTAGCAAGAGTCACACTGTCTGATAAAAATGGTAGGTAGTTATCGCCTATTTTGATTGCAGTCAGGCCTTCGCCCATTATTATTTGCCCTTCCTCAAATTCGTAAATTTTGAGATTTTTTATTTTTGGCAATTCCACTTTCCATTGACTGGATATTTGTGATAACACTTCAGCAGTTTCCGTCTTTGATATTAGATTTGACTTCAAGCCCGCAAAATTTCCCTTCTAATATCTAACAAGTCGCGCAAAATTGCACTGGCGGTCTCCGTTCCACCCGCACCCTTTCCTATAATGGTCTGAGTGCCGGAATGCTCTGATGTAAATGATATTGCGTTCAGGGTGCCATTGACACAAAGAGGATCTTCAATTGGAATCTCTTTTGGTGACACTTCCAAGTCTTTGTTGCATGATGCTATCAACTTGATTGCCATTTTCTTTTTGGCTGCCTTTTTGACGTCATCTAGTGTTACCTTACGTATTCCAATTCGTTTAATGTCTGGCATTGTTACCTTCATTCCCATAATCCAGTTTGCCAAAATGACTAGTTTTGCAGCTGCATCAAATCCATCCAGATCTAATGATTCGTCTGCTTCTACATATCCACGAGACTTGGCATCTTTTAGTGCCTTAGTAAAGCTCATCCCATGAGCCATGTTGGTCAGAATGTAATTTGTAGTTCCGTTTAGTATGCCTGCAAACGATGTAATTTGTTCGCCTTGCAGACTGTTCTTGGCATAGTTAAGAATGGGAGTTCCACCACCAACAGTTCCTGAAAACCTAAACTGGACCTGGTTATACAGGGCAAGCTCCATCAGTGAAGGAAACGCAATTGCAAGAGGTCCCTTGTTTACAGATATTACGTGCATTCCAAGCTTCATAGCACTTATGATGTGCGACATGCCGGGCTCTGCGTCGCGATAGTTACTTGCAGTGGTCTCTATGAGTACATCTGCGTCAATGTTTTTTATTATATCCAGACCAGTCCACTTTTTCTTTGATTTATCGTAATTTTTGATAGAGCCATATTTCTTTTTCACCTCGACTAGTCTGTTTAGATCAAGGCCGGATTGTTCCACTGCTCCGCCATGGGTGTCAAATGCGCCGACGATTCTAGGCATTATTCCATATTTTGCGTAAAGGTCATCAGAGCGTGAGACCAATAACTTTGCCAGGCTCTGAGCAACCGTCCCAAATCCACAAACTATGATTCTCATTTTCTACTTCAAACTTGGCTCGGCCCTGATTTATAATGGTTAGACTAGGACTTTTCCAGCTTAAGCGATACAGAATTGATACAAAATCTATTCCCTGTCGGGTTTGGACCGTCTTCAAAGACATGGCCTAAGTGGGCACCGCATTTTGCGCACATTACCTCTACTCTAGTCATCCCATAGCTGGAATCACGCTCGTACTTGACACTATTCTCATGTATTGGCTCCCAAAAGCTTGGCCAGCCAGAGCCGGAATCATATTTTGTCTTTGAACTGAACAACTCATTTCCACAACAGGTGCAGCGATAGATTCCATCATCTTTACAGTATGTGTATTTTCCAGTAAATGGTGGCTCGGTCGCCTTCATTCTGCAGACATTAAACTCGTCTTTGGATAGCTCGCTTTTCCACTGAGAATCAGATTTTTCTATTTTTTCCATGGATGAAAATAATGATTGTAATATTATAGGATTGTTCCTATTTGGAAGATTTTCGCTTTTCCTCTATTCTTTTTTCAGACTCGAATCGCTCAAGCTCGTACGATTTTAGATCGACAAACTTGATTATCTTAGATAGGTTTGGGTGTTTTTTCTGAATTTCTAAGAACATTTTCTGTGCTACCTGTCGATAGTCAATATGACCTTGAGGAATAGTTCTGAGCTCAATCAGGTGTACTACCTCTCGCAGATTTAAGTTCATAAAGAACGGATAATTGTATGCAAAATTGACTACATACTGGGATTCTTGCGGCATTTTATTGCGTATCGAATCAAACACTTGCTTTGTATTCTTCATGCAGGAATCGTATTCTGAATTTATTCCAAGCTCAACTATTTCCTTTGGGGTACTGTATCCGTGATCTGTTGTAAGTAATTGTCGCTCCAGTGTTAGAACTCGATGTCTGTGCAGATCACGAAACATTCCAAAATTACCAATCACATCAAAGGTATAGTTTGTCATCTCAAATGCACGCGGTGGTCGCTGTCTTCTGTTTGTGCGCAACTTTGCAAAATCCAAAATTATTTTTGCCTTGGCAGACTTGGTCATTTTTTTAACTATACCTAAAATCTCACCATATGGTCTTGTCTGTGATTCATAAATAATTGCGGAAATTATCTTGTCCTGAGCTATTTCTTCTGATTCATTATCGATTAGCTTGACTAGCGCCCCTCGATGTCTTGACTCTATCTTCTGCTTTTTTGATAATTCCTGGGAAATTTTTTGCAGCGACCTGAGATAGTTCTGCATTTCAATACCATACTTGTCGGTAGCGCGCCTTACAAAGGACTTGATGGTAGTGTCTAATTCATGCTTGATTTTACCAGAAATCTCTTGCTCTTCTGCAAGGTCAGAGCTGTACAATATGGTCAATAGATACTCAAAGGCGCGACCATTCCCAGAGACGCCCACATTGGTCAGTGTCGAGGCTGGAAGCAAGCCACGCAAAATATCAAGCGCCTTTGCCTTTGTACTGGCATTATAGATGAATGTAGCTGATTTGATATCGGACTCTGATTTTAGCTTGGAGAATTCTGTTTGGTTTCCAGATGAAGAATCCTTGAATTTCAGCTTCTCAATTGGCTCCTTTTCTCGCACAAATTTCAACATCGGTTCAATATTCTTGGAATAAACTTCAAAATCCAAATCACACGCTTGAATGTACGAATCAGCAAATTTTGATCCCATAATTTTCTTTTCCCGTAAAAATTTGAACTGCCCGTTTACTTTTTTGTCCCAAGAAACATAGCGAGACGATTTTTCCAAATACGACAAGCCAATTCTCCGGTCCTCGATTTTTTTGACGGCTATGTTGGAAATTCCCTCTATTGCAATTTGTGCAATTCCAAGTTCCGCAACAGAATCATCACCATATTCCAATAGTACCTTGTTGTAAAAATCCTCGCCTCTATTTTCGTTTGCCAAAAACTCGTCCAGAAAAATTCTTCTCATACTTTTGTCAGTCCTCGAATATCGAGACATCAATGCACCTCGGTCAACCTGTCGCGGCGTTATAATGGCAAACACGGAATCGTCAGAATTTGAGAAATGATTTTTTAGTTTTTCTTTTTCCTTTTCGGTAAACTCGTTCAACAAACTCCAGACTGGTCAAATCTAATTAAACTATTTTCGCTTGATTTGTATGAGATCTACTTTGGGACTCGATCCCTTTGACTGCCATCTAAGCAACACTTCCTTTAGTGCAGCCGCATCTGCCTCGTTTTCTGTATACAAAAGCATCGTCATCCAGTGTCCTTTTTCACCTGCTTTGCCCCCGACAGAATTCATCCAAAATTCAGAGGGCAGATTTTGCAGTGCCTTGTTTCCCGGATCCCTGGAAATCTCAATCCAGCGCTTTGCCACAAAGTTCAGTATTTGATCCAAGCCATCCTTTTCTATCATGAGTATAACCAAAAGTGTTCAAATTTTAAAATTGCGACCAGAACTACCTTGGTTAATTTCTTCTTACCAAAAATTGAACACTTATTCACATTTTATCGGTTATACGCAACGCTCAAGTTTTAGCCAATGAACAAGGACGAAGTAGAGATTATCGGCAAGCAAGTCAAAGACATGTATGGCACCCAGATGGGTAAAGTCATCGGTACTCTAACCGATATTGATGGCTCCATACAGACTGTGGGAGTTGACTGTGGTCTACAAGGACTAACACAGGTCCCATTTGAACAACTAGTAGTTCAGGGCGATGTCGTAATCTATATACCGAAATGGAGACTCGACGCACAACGATTCCTCAGAGAAAAGGGACTGACAATCAGACGTCTAAAGGCGCTAATTGACATTGTCTCTGAAAACGATGAAATGAAGGAAGACGCAGAAATCATACACGAAAAGTACAAGTCCAAACTGATATCGCTGGAAGAAGCTGAAAAGCAGATTTCATCAGCGCTAGGCTCACGTCTCGAAGAGCTAGGTGCACAGCTAAAGACTGTAAAGACATTGTTGTTTGATGCCAAAGTCCAATTCAAGAGCAACGAAATCTCTGAAGCAAAATATGATCTCATCAAGACGCACACCGGCGAAATAATGGAACACATCGACCATGAAAAGGCAGAAATCCTAAACATTCAGAGAAGAATGTCGGATCTATCCTTGGATGGTGTTCGCAGCGACGTGAACCAGCAAGCGCAAATCCAGACATCTGCAGTATCATATCTTGTGACAAACAACGGACAGACAGTCGAGCAGACTCCAAGTGCACCTTCCTATTCACCTGAAAAACCTTCAGAACACGCAAATTCGGCTCAGCCAATATTTGCAAACACTACACCTCCTCCGGCCGAAAATAGAGAAGAGGTAGTGAGCGCAAATCTGCCTCAGCCACCGACGAATACTGTTAAACAAACTGAGAGATCAGATTGGTTTGCAGGCATGGAAGCACAGTAAGGGGCACTAACATCCCTTTTTTCTAATCTTAGTTCGTGGTTTAATTCATACTATAAAATGAACCACTTTCAAAACCATCCTAGTTTTTCTGGTTGTTTAGCATATGATGTATGATTTTAGGCACAAAACTGCCTAGTTCTTCACAGATTGGCATGGCGCTAAAATTTAGAAAGTACTTGAATGGTATTAATTTGTGGACTCGTATCTTATTGGTCTTGGAAATAACGACACTAAAACAAGACAGGACGCCTCCCAAGATTACGTCAAGTTCTGGGAATCTCAGGCAAAAAAACTCCATTGGTTTGAGCCATGGCACACACCGTTAGAGTGGAACTCTCCGTTTGCAAAATGGTTTGTCGGCGGCAAAATCAATGCATCCTACAACGCACTAGACATACAAAAACAAGACAAGGTCGCCATATTCTGGGAGGGAGAAAACGATGAACGAAGAGTGGTAACATATGGCGAACTACTAGATTCAGTTCAAAGGCTTGCAAATGGTCTAAAATCACTAGGGGTGCAAAAAGGCGACCGAATCACAATCTATCTTCCGATGGTACCTGAGCTAATCATATCAATAATGGCATGCTCAAGAATCGGCGCAATACACACTATCATATTTTCCGGATTCTCAGCCCAGTCGATTAAAGACAGAGTGGTTGATTCTCAATCTAAATTAATCATAACTGCAGATGGCGGATACAGACGAGGGGGCATAGTCAAGCTAAAAGATGTAATTGATGTTGCAGTTTCTGATGTGGATTTTGTTCAAAATGTAATTGTTCTGACCAGAACCAATAACCAAGTCACAATGACAAAACGAGATATTTATTGGAACGATTTACTGGGCAAATCATCGCATGACTGTCCTCCAGAAAAGCTGGAAGGCACTCACCCACTTTACATTCTATATACTTCTGGTACAACTGGAAAACCTAAAGGCGTTTTACACGATACTGGAGGTTATCTTACTCACGTCTCTGCTACATATCGATGGGCATTTGATATCAAAGATTCAGATGTGTACTTTTGCACTGCCGATATTGGTTGGGTAACAGGACACAGCTATGTTGTATACGGGCCTCTGATTTGTGGTGCAACACAGGTAATGTATGAGGGAGCACCAGACTATCCAAGCCCTGCAAGAATGTGGGATCTGATTCAAAGATACAAGATTACCATATTCTATACCACGCCGACCGCATTACGAATGTTCATGAAGTTTGGCGACTCTATTCCAAACTCGTTTGATTTGTCCAGTCTTCGATTGCTGGGAACGGTTGGTGAGCCAATCAACCCAGAAGTCTGGAAGTGGTATTATACAATAATCGGAAAATCAAAATGCCCAATCATTGATACCTGGTGGCAGACTGAAACTGGTGCAATGATGATCTCGCCGTTGCCAGGAATTGAAACGATCCCGCTAAAGCCAGGCTCTGGGGCATTTGCAATTCCGGGAGTTGATTTGGCAATAGTTGACGAATCAGGAAATGTATTGCCGTCAGACACCAAAGGGTATCTGATTATCAAAAAACCCTGGCCTGGAATGCTAACTACACTATGGGGTGATGATGAAAAATACAAAACTGTTTACTGGTCAAAATACAAAGACACCTACTATACAGGTGACTATGCCATACAAGACAAGGACGGGTATTTCTGGCTTTTAGGAAGAGCTGACGATGTTCTAAAAATAGCAGGCCACAGAATTGGTACTGCAGAGCTGGAATCAAGTCTGGTATCAAATCCCTCAATATCAGAAGCTGCCGTGTGTGGAATTCCAGATGATATCAAGGGAGAAGTAATTATTGCTTTTCTAGTTCCAAAAGATGGCGTGGTAGTTACAGATTCTCTAAGAAAAGAGGTAGTAGATACTGTACGAAAAGATATTGGTGCAATAGCTACTCCACAATCCATCTATTTTGTATCAAAACTACCAAAGACTAGAAGTGGTAAAATAATGAGACGACTACTCAAATCAATTGCATCAAATGAAAAAATTGGAGATGTCAGCACACTAGAAGATGGGGCTGCAGTATCGGAAATACAAACTGCGTTTGATGAACTGAAAAAACAAATCCAGTAAAAAAATTGGGTTTATGGCTTATTGGTTACCTTTAGCTGATCAAGGCTCCTTTTTGCCTCTTTTTTAGCTACATCCTTTGCTGCATTGAGGTCTGCCTTTGCCTTGGAGATTGTTGCCTTGGATTGTGCGTTTATCTCATCAATTGGTAAGCCTTTTGCTACGGCGCTTCGTGCATCTGCCTGGGCTTTATCCACTGCTGCCTTGAACTGTTTTTGGGCCGAATCAATTGCCTTTTTGTATGCCGTCATTATGCTTTGGATCTCTTCTTTGCCGGATTTTTGGGCAAAGGCGTTGTCAAATACCATAAATGAAACAAGCAAAACCGCGACTGTTGCCAGTATTGGTACCGTCTTCATAATTTGGAGCATTTTACAATCATTAAAAAATATTGCGTATAATCCCTCTTAGGATCAAATTCTTCTAGTACGAGATAGAATCGTTTCACCAATGATTACAGTCATACTTGAAATATAACAATGAGTTTGTTTACGAAAACCACTGTTCCAAGGTGTGACTGCGCTTAATCGTACTTTTTTGGAGTCGGTTAAGAGACGCCTCTACCCTGTCGCGAGAAAAACTCCTCTCACCAGACAAATAACTAACAATACCTGAATAGTTTGGCTCGCCAAATTTTATCTCAGATACGTCGGCAACTTTGGGGTCTAAGAAGATCTTACGTATTTCCTGGTACGGAATTGTTTGGAGCTTGTCCTGTACTTGTTCAATTTCTTCCAGTCTGCCATTTTCTTTAATCATCTTCAGTGCTGTTTTTGGGCCAATCCTATCAAATCCGTCAGGATTAAAGTCTGTACCAATCAAAATCCCAATGTCGACTAGCTGTTCTGCGGTAACCCCAAGATCAGACAAGACATTGGATGTGTCAATTATCTCAGGTTCTATTTCGATGTAGGTGTTCCTATTAGGTAGCTTTCGCCTGCCAGAGTTTGTGAAATTGCGGACCAGCTTTTTAGCCCCAAACAGTATGGAGTCATAGTCCTGGCTTGCAGAGGCATAAGCCAAACCCGTTTTGGTCAGATGGGCTGCCGTTGCCTCGCCTTCAGCTGTCGCCTGAATCGATGGAATCCCAAACAATTCCAGCAAGTGCTTTGCGTCATCTACCATGCCGTCCTGCATGGATGTTGTCTGCTGGGCGTATTTTCGAATATCTTCCATGTTTCCTTCGGCGAGTGCCTTTTCATATTTTACTGTGGCATCTTTTTTGATCTGTTTTCTTCTCTCTATTTCTGCTGCCTTCAAGGAAGGAGACTTACCATCAAATACAAAAACAGGCTTTATGCCCAATGACAAAAAATTGATGCTCCTATAGAACAGTCCACTTAGATGACTTGTCACTCGCCCCTGTGAATCGGAAAGCAACATTCCATCGGGTCCGCGAATAATTGAGAGAAACTGGTAGATGGTATTGTATGCATCAACTGCGATTACCTTGGACGCAAAGGAATCTAGAGTGGTTTTTTCTTTGGTGATCAGTCCCTTTAGATCTAAGCCCATTGGTATGGTATTATTTTTACCTGTTTTTGTATTGTGTGATTTGCTATATTAGGGACGATTTTGTTTGTTGGGTAGGTGCCGGGTTAGCCAAGCGGTAAGGCGACCGCCTCGAGATCAATCTCACAGGATAGCGGTTGTGCATTTGCACTCAGGGGTTCGAATCCCTTACCCGGCGCTTTTCAATTTCACAAAAATCTAGAGGAAAAATTCACACACAAAGGCAAATTCAATTTAACCCACCCATTTACTAGCTCCGTTTCCATCATAACTCAGTTGATGTCTGCAAGATACCGACAAAAAATCCACTACCGAGTAAAAATCATTCCAATTAAAAGGATCCGCGTTTGGGACGAAGCACAAGCAAGATCCCTTGACCGGGAAGGAATTGCAGAGCTAGCAAAATCGATAAAAAATGAAGGACTCCAAAATCCACCTATGGTTCAAAAGGACGGACGTGGACAATTCTTACTAATGTCTGGCCAAAGACGACTGGCAGCACTCAAACGACTGCGAGCAAAAAAGATACCAGTCTTGGTTTTAACTAAAGGTTATGATCTAGAAAATGCTAAGGCGGCATCAGTCATTGAGAATTTGCACAGAAAAAGCATGAATCCTAAGGACATGGCTCACTCGTGCAACTTTTTGGCAGAAAAGATGGGCGTATCCAAAGGCGCAAGCTCTCTAGGCATTTCACGAAAAACGTTCAAAAAATATGTCGGCTTTGCAGCCCTGCCAGGACAGCTCAAGAGCCTAGTTCCCGGAACAATTACTAGCGGTACTGCCATACAATTACACCAGTTAGTCCCAAATGTCAAAAAGTCAGTCAAAATAGCTCATAGAATATCCAGGCTTGACGCTAGGATGCAGAGATCCTACCTTAGGGCCTTATCCAGGCACCCGAGAGCAAACCATACAACTTTACTACGACAGGCACGATTACTTGCTATCCGACAGACGGTGCCTGTCACTCTACCCAAGACTTATGCAAAAAGACTTGAGCGGATCTCAATGTATAGGGAAGAAGACCCAGAAAAGCTGGCCCAACAAATCGTGGTTTCTTGGCTGGCAAAGAGAAAGCGATAGTTCACATCATAATTTCAAAAAACTGTCTGTTTGATTTGGCCAATGCGGTAACTGACAGATTAATTATGCAAACAAGCCCAAAACACAAGAAAAGTAGGAAATAGTCGAGAAAAATCAGAAGAAACAAAGGATAATCTAAGCAATAAAAACCAATATCAAAAATTTGTCAATGTACTGGTTCGGGAGCGAATCAAAAATTTTAAAAAAACATCTGATGAAAATAAAGATTCGTCGTTATCTGTTTACAATCGTCTGACTTTGTAGTGCCTATAAAACATTCAAAAATTAAATAAAACAAGAAAATACCCAACTGTTCGGATTGCCAAGCTCAGTTGTTCGCTCAAGTGGAATGAAAATAGTACTTCTAGAACGAATTCCGAGATTGATATATGATGATTAAATTGGTTTTCCGGTTGCATGGAAAGCAACACGCAATGGTGGTCAGAAGGAAAAATAAACAACGGCAACTTTGCTCAAGGACAATAATATTTAATACAAAACGGAATGATTGGGATTAGCCTGGGAAGCTAGAATCCGGACCAACCTTATCTTGCGGCTTTACGTCCTGGTCCCACTTTCCCCGTATTCCTTTGATTAGGAAAAATATTCCCGCACCAATTATAGAAATGACTAGACCAAAAAACAACACCCGATTCTGCATATGATCCGCACAACTGACTTCGATTTGTTTTCCATCTTCATATGTAAAACAATCGCCAAATTCTTTTTCTTGGATTGCAAAATTGTAATGATCCTGACCAAATATCCCAAGAACTAAGAATCCTGCAAAAACAAGTACCACACCAATCAAGGTTAGACGAATATCACTCATGATACTCCTGGATTGTCCCTGCTTATGTTGTTTTTTCCATCTTTGCCTTGAGGCGTTCTAGGGATTTGACATAAAACGATTCCATAAAGCCCAGAAACTCTAGGAACTGTGTTTTATCCGAGTCATTACTGATCAAAAACGAAGTCCAGGTTATCTGGGAGGCCTTGCCTTTTTTTAAAATGGATATTGTTGCGTGATATCCAGTCAGTGGTAGACCACTCGTCGCAACATATGATAGATATTCTTTGTCCTTCCAACCAACAGCATATTCTATTACATGGCTGCCGTCTGCAAAGGTTATGTCTCGTGCTGCACCAACCTCATTTTTGATCATAGAAAGAGACTGTGTTTTTTTGACATCGAGCACCCATTCTGACAGACCAGTATAGTTCCCAACAATCCTCCACAACGCTGAAATTGACGTGTTGATTATGGTGCTCTGGCTTACCGTTGCGCAAATACTCCCGTTTTTGTTTTGGCTTAGAATCTCAGATGACATACTTTTGCTCAAGATCTGACTGGCTTTAAAATTTAAGATACGACAAATATACATTGTAACTAGATTCACAGAAAACATGGTTTTTGGCTGGGGCAAAAAAAAGCAAGAAGAGCAACCGCCTACACAATCTCACACTATAAGAATAGACGATCTAGAGCCAATTCTGGCTTCGAGAAAGGAAGAATTGCGCAAAAAAATCACAATACAATCAAAGCCGTTATTTTCTGAGATAGAGCGCGAGCTGAATCACATCTACAAGATAATTGATCATCTAAAAAACGACGATCTCAAAGTAGATGACATTGATAAGATTCTGCGTGTCGTAGTAGTCAGGGCCAAAACGGAAGTAATCGACATAATATCAAAAGAATCCATCAAGTCACTACCTGCCATATCGACATTTGAAGATGTGGAAAAAACCGCAGATGCATCATCACACACCCTAAAAAAAATCGGAGATGTTTTGGGCAAACACAGTCGCATCATTCACGTTTTTGCTAAAAAATATGCCCAAGACCTCAAAAACCACCTCGCATTGCTGAGAGAAAACAACACCTTGATAACAAAAATGCTTACCGACTATTCAACACTTGAATCCTCATCTGGGGTGATCAAAGACACCATGTCGAAAATCCAAAATTCCGCACAGGAGCTATTAGAAATTGAAAATCATATTTCACTGCTGCACAAATCTCAGGAATCGGCACAAAATATCTGTGAATCCACACAAAAACAAATCATAGACACACATACCTCCTCAGAGTATGCCGAACTCTTGGAGACAGAAAACAAAATTGCACAGATAAAATCCCAGGAAGAAAAATTAGACAGGCAAATTGACGATGAGTTCTCCAGGGTTTCGCGCCCGCTTGGAAAGTACATCTATGTAACATCTCTGGACAAGGACCTCAAGTCAATACTTGAAAGATTAGTGGAACGACCATCCCAAGTAATTACGAAAGAAAGCAAAGAGTCTATAATCATAATTTTGGAATCATGCTTGAAAGGAATTGTTGCTGGGACGGTATCTGTCAAGGAAACTGACAAATCCGTAGATAATATCAAACACCTGATGTCAATTCTTGACAATCTAATACAGCAAAAAAAGAGTATCCAGCCCAAGTTCCAAGAACTCGAAAAACAAGCATCGGGATTTGATCGCAAAAAACTTGAATCACTTGAAAAACAATTATCAAAATCCAAATCCGATGTAGATGATGCTCAGGCAAAAATAAAATATCTACAATCCGAGCTGGAGGAAAAATCATTACAAAGAGAAAAACTATACCAAGACCTAAACACCTCACTAGAAAGACTTGGAATAAAAGGCGAGCTGACGCAATAATGGGTGGAAAGCCAGAGCGTAAGGTATTTTTGAAAAAAGAAGTACACGACAGTATTCTGTCATATTGTAAAATGAAGCACCCATACGAAGCAATTTTGATTCTCAAGGGCAAGTCCAAAAAGGGTCTGATCACAATAGATGGACTTTCAATTCCACCGTTTTCCTACAGCGACCAAACCTTTGCTGGCTTTCCACAGTCGTTCTTACCATTAGACTTGGCATATGTGGGAACCGCTCACTCTCATCCAAGCGGTTCAGCAGAGCCATCTATTACGGATCTCCATAATTTTTTTGGGTTAGTGTCAATAATTGTGCAATCCCCATATGAGAATGATACTGACATTTTTGCATGGGATAGTCAAGGAAACCAAATCCCGATAATTTTCGAGTCATCTGATGAACAAAATTTTTAGATAATTAACAGTCAATCAATTGTAAAACCATAAAAGTTGCAAAAATTAATTTCAAAGTATTAGCTAAAGCAAACTCATTTTAATTATATAATTTCAGCAAAATCAGATATGAATAAATCAGTATCAATAATCGGCAGCGGAATATCAGGTCTTTGTATGGGTGCTCTTTTAGTTAAAAAAGGATTTGATATCTCTATTTATGAAAAATCCAGATTTGTAGGAGGTAGAACTAAGTCTTCAATATACAAAAACCACATACTAGATAATGGATTTCACATAATGCCGTTTTACAAAACTTCGGCTGTATACAAACTGCTTGAAGAAATTGGGATTGTAAATGATCTAAAGCTTGCCAAAGTAAATGATATTGCGTTTTATGAAAACAAGAAATATCATAAATATCCGAAGGGAATTACAGACATTTTAAAATTCTCGCTTTTACCATTATCTGGAAGAATTTCTTTATTGAAAGTAATGCTACCAATGGCCTTCACATCTGTAGAAAAATCGGAGAAATTTGACAATACATCAATGATGCAAATAATTGATAAGCTTGATAGAAAAACTAGGGCATTTTTTGATGCGGTCTGCATTCTTGCATTTGCAGACAGCCCCGAGCATGTCGCACTCGGTGAATTTATGAGAATGATCATCAGGGCTAATCCGTTCAAAGGAGGAACTAGCGAGCTTGCATATCCTGCACAAGGAGGATACGATACCATATGCAAGCTAGTCTCTAATTATATCACCAGCAACGGTGGGAAAATTTTTCTAGGCAAATCAGTAAAGCAGGTCAAAATCCAAAATACTAAGGTAGAAGGAATTATACTAGAAGATGGAACTAATGTGAACTCTGACTGTGTTGTAGTTACAAATCCTGCTTATCTGGCAATAAAGGAGCTCTTTGAGCCAAATTTACTGGACCAGTCATTATATTCAATGGCAAAAAAACTAGAAAAAACAACATCCGTAATTGAAGCGCATTTTTGTTGCTCTGATAGGCTTGATACTCGACAACTAGTCTTTCCCGTTGGTGATTACATGACAAAAGGAATATTTTTTGTAACAAATATCGCAAGTGCTGTCTCACCCAAAGGAGAATATCTTATCATGGCAGGAGCGCCAGTTCCATCTGAAGATACTAAGAATCCACAAAAAATCAAACAACTTACAGAAAAAATGAAAGATGAAATCTCGCAAATATATCCAAATTTTACAAAATCTCTAATCTGGGAGCGCTCTATGGCATGGAATCTAGTAGAATCTGTAGTCAAAGAACCTGGACTTGTCTGGAAGCAAAAATTCCCACACCAGACAAATGTGACCGGATTGTTTTTTGTTGGCGATTCAACTATTAGCTATGGTATTGGTACGGATTCTGCAGCACAAAGCTCTTTTCTTTGCTACCCAAAAATAATTGAACATTTGACATATGGATAAATTCTCCCCCTATTCAGATTCTGAAATAGAGCACCTAATTGATTATTATAATGACATGTACTGTCTGCATAGAACTCTGGCTATCTTGACTACAAATCCATACTATCGTCTGCATCGTAAGCAAACTTTGAGTCAGACTCTCCTTCTATAAATCCGCTACACAAAGTTTGAACTTAAGTGGTTTAAAATGGGACTCTGTTTCTGACATTGGATATGTATAATTGTAACCTATAACCCAAAAAATTCAATAGTACTATGAAATATTCTCTTAAAATTAAAAAACTGGACATTCAAGAGAGCTATTTTGTCGGCAAGGCAGAACTATTAGGAAACGAATACACCATTAACATTCAACACGAGGGGAGATATGGCAAGGCAATACTATTGCCTTCATCAAGGGAAAAAATTGGCGAGAAAATCCTAGTTTCATTTACTGGCTCTAAAAAGCACGTAGAGGATTTTTTGACCTTTGCTGGAGAATCAGAATGGATAGAAATTGATTCAAATGAAATTACAAACTTTATTGCAGACAACCAGGATGAATTTGACAATCTGGAAATCGTTACTGGACTTACATAATAAATCCGACACCATACTATTGTAAACATTGAAAAAAGTCTATCCTTTTTGCGCGACAATACTTCCGACATTTATTGCATTTACTGTGTTAGTCTTTCCGCAAATCGATTCTAATGTTGATCTTAGCACTGTCGAGTCCATACTACAGGTTTTAGTGTCAGACCAGGAAAGACTTGGACTGTCATTTCAGGTAACTCCATTATCTGATAATCAAGGTGCAGTAGATATCATTAAAACCGTAACCGCGGGATTTCCAAAAATCCACAACCCGGATAATTTCAAAATTATATCATACAATTTTTTGCAACCTCCAAAAATTTATCTCATGGGAAACCAGATTGACTCTTCGTATAATTCAAACAATATGCCCGTAGAGGCAAAATACCAACAAGATTTAGATGAATCTGCCTTTTTGAAAAGGTATGGATAGATTTCCCAACCAGAAATACATTGCAGTTGAAACTTTCAGAAAAAACGGGATCGGAGTAAAGACACCCGTTTGGTTTGTTGAAGAAGATGGACTAGTCTGGGTCGTCACTAGGGAAAAAACCGGCAAAGTAAAGCGCATAAAGAACAATCCCAAAGTCAATATTGCAGTTTCCAATTTTTCCGGTGAGCCAAAGTCTGCCTGGACTGCAGGAATAGCAGCAATTGTTCAGGGTGATATTGCGAACAAGATAATTCAAAAAAGGAACAAAAAATACGGATTCATGGCTAAACTAGTCGGAATTTTTTCTGCAAAAAAGGGAAGTTATGTAGTATTTTCCATAGATCTGGATGACTCAAAATAGAAAATGCATAAAGATCCTCCTGTGAAAGTTAATCCCTACGAAAAGGCAGTTGCCCACCTTCAAAAAGACAAAAAACTTGGGAGAATAATTAAACAGGTTGGAAACTGTCAGATTAGGGTTATTGAGAACAAATTTGAGGCACTAGTTGATGGAATCATAACACAGCAAGTATCTGATGCAGCTGGTAAGGCCATTGCTTCCAGATTCAGGGATTTGTTTGGCGGGAATTTTCCACGACCTCACCAAGTACTAGAGAAAAAAATACATCAAATCAAAAAGGCCGGATTATCAAGGATGAAAGCAGAATACATTTACAATATCGCCGAAATTGTGGATTCAAAAAAAATAGATTTTGAATATCTAAATGAACAAGACGATGAGCAGATTATTTCCGAGCTGGTAAAGATTCGCGGAATAGGAAGATGGACTGCAGAAATGTTTCTAATTTTTGGAATGGGAAGACAAGACATTCTTCCACTAGGTGATTTGGGGCTCAGAAATGGAATTGCCATACTATTTGATATTGAAAAACCCACGGATGTTCAGATTACAAAGATTGCATCAAATTGGCGTCCGTACAGAACTATTGCCACGTGGTATATCTGGAAGGGAGTAAAAAATTTCAAAAATGTTTGAAATTATCGCGTCGCTTTTACTTTCAAAGCTCTACCACTCTTAAAGCCCAAAATAATTTGAATTATTCCTAATGCTAAGATTAGTACAAGCTCTGAAATCACACGGTATCTAATGGCATCAAAAGATTCTCCAGCTGTAGTTACCGCCATTACCAATCCTCCCAAAATCACTAGTCCTCCATTTGTGAGTAAGAGTTGCGAGAGTTTTGCTGATGGGTTATTTTTTTGCATGGCAAATGAAATCAGTGGCAATACCAGTGATGGCACACCGATTACAACGCCCTTGCTAAATGGATCAATTGGAATTAGCCCTTCAGGATTAACCCACGATATACCGTAGTCGATCGCATACAGGGCGATAAATCCCAGCGATATTAAGATCAAAACAAGTGCTAGATTCACGAATTTTTTGATATATTCCTGGATATAAAATAGAGTAGGTTTGGTTGCTAGTGGTAAGATGACTCACAATTCAGAAATATGTCAAATCATAATTTGCGATTATTCCAGCAGAAGTAAATCCATGTCTAAACCTAGCTGGTGGCTAAAAAAACACTATCGTAAAAAGACAAGGTATCACAGGATAAACTGTTGGATTCAATGACCGAATGTATGCAGGACAGACAATTTTTCTCTGTTACATCCACATCATTCCAACAAGAAAGGGCGATACGGCTAATCCATAGACGGAATAAGAAACGTAATTCCAAGAAAGCAAAATATCATTAATTCTTAGCGTCGTATTATGACTATGATTCAAGATGAATTAACAAAATACCCTTGATTCATAATCAGGCCTTAAAGTTTTCTTAGATTTACGACAAAACTATAAATCCTTTTTAAAGGTAAATAACGTGTTGTATACTTACAAGAGATACCTCATTTACCTACTTGCATCGCTTGGATTTAGCATAGGAATTCAATTATTGTTCACAGCCATGGGCCTTCCATCATATGTGGGTCTTGGTGTGGCGCTGGCAGTTTTCATTCTCTTGCCACTGTGGATTAGACGAAGCCAAATGAGCAAGATGCGCGGATACGGAGGAGACTCGTCAGGTGGAGGAGGAGGATTCTTTGGATTCAATTCTGAAGGGGGTGGAGGTGGAGTAAAATATGTCTGCCTTACATGCAACCACAAATTCAAGGGTGCCACATGTCCAAGATGCGGCTCCAAAATGAAGCGCGCAGATTTCTAAATGACTCTTGATGCTCTTAGGACAAAGGCAATCTATCAGAATTCAATAGATACTTGGATTGCAGCATGCGAGGAAAAAAATGTAGACTGGTACGAGCCGGAAAATTATAAAAAATTTATCGCCCACCTACTCCAACACGGACTGTCACTCAAAAAATTCCCACTCTGTATAAAGGAAACTGGAGGAATGTACGAGCGTGGAAAAGACAAGACCACATTTGCAGAATCCTTGGCACAACTGACAGATCCTAATGCCGCAGCTTACACAATAAAACTTAACGACAGTGCACTCAAAGTCATCCGCGACTTCACTTCTCAAACTAACGCCTAAGTTTTGGGTTTACCGTGGACTCGAGCGAGTTTCCAATAAATACAAAGGCAAGGCCAGTTATTGCAACCATGACTCCTGGTGGCACAATCCACCACCACAATCCTCTAGCTGCTGCCCCGTGGGATTTGGCATCATGCAGAATTTGGCCCCACGTTGGATATGTTGGGTCTCCTAGACCCAAAAAGCTAAGGCCTGCCTCTGTCGTTATTGCTGCGGGAACAGAAATTGCAATACTCGCAAGCGCATAGGGCATTATCTGCGGAATAATGTGCCTGAAAATAATCTTGGAATCCTTTTGCCCCATTGCCTTTGCAGCGTCTACAAATTGCCGCGTCTTGATTTGCAGTGCCATACTGCGAGAGACTTTGGCGACTCCGACCCATCCAAAAATCATCAAAAATCCGATCATCAAAAATATGCTGTTTGATGTCGTTACTGAAAGAATTATCAAAAATGGCAAGGCGGGGAGCGCATAAATCACATCATTGAAACGCATCATGGACTCGTCAGTCTTTCCTCCCTTGTATCCTGCATAAACCCCAAAAACTAGTCCTGAAATGACGGAGCCGAATGCCACCACAATTCCAATGAACAATGCAACTGGTGTTCCCCAGAGCAGTCCTATTGCCAAATCGCGCCTTAGCTCGTCTGTTCCTGCAAGCCCAAATACTTTGCCGCCAAGCACAATCTTGGAGTCAAAATTGTCTACATCGGATACTGTAATTACAAATTCATATTTCCCTTTTAGTATCTCATATCTGTCTGTTTTTGCAAAGATTATCTCTTTCGCACTAAGTTCCTGGATTGGATATGCAAAATAGTCCGACTGTAGCCTGAGGTTTTTTTTGATGGACTCGTTTGTAGAAAATATCTTATCCAAATAATTTACCTTGTGTTCAGAGTATGGGAGCGATGATGATAACACCTTCAGAGTTATTCCGTCTGGTCGTATCACACTGATTTGGAGAATCGGTGAGCCGGAATATTCTGATTTAAAATTAAGCAAAAACTCGCCTGGAAAATAATCCGATGTATAGTCGGTGTCAAATTTTTGAATAATGGTAGATTCTGTTTGTCCCTGCCTGAGCGTTATGTTTGGGGAATCAAGAATCTTGTGCTCTGGTATTTTTTTGCTCAAAAACCAGTTTACCCATTCTGGCTGGGCAGACTTGGGAAACTCCGTCCACATTGCAGGATTATTCCATTGCTTGTAGGTATCAACAGGTATTGCAAATATAGTAACTGTGGATGCAACTACTAAGCATGAGAGCATGGCAAGGCCTACCAGACCTATCCTGCTTTTTGTAAAACTACCCTTGATTTCGGAATAATCCATCTAACCAGTCCTGATTCTTGGGTCCAAGTACCCGTACAACAAGTCAGAAACAAAGATGCTCACCAAAAAGAACACAGTCAAAACATATGTGGCACCAATTATCACTGGTAAGTCCATTAGCGTGATTGCCTCAAAGTAGAGTCGACCCATACCAGGCCAATCAAAAACTGCCTCTGTGATTATTGCTCCACCCAATGATCCGGATAGGCTTAGAGCGAGAATGGTGACAATTGGCGGCGCCGCGTTCTTAAGTGCGCTACCAAAAATTATTTTGCGTTGCTTGATACCGATTGCCTTTTTTACAAATATGAAATCTTCCTGCATTACTCCTGCCATAAAGTTTCTAACCAAATATGCCCATGTCCCAAATCCGATTAGAACAATTGTGATTATTGGGAGTGTCATGTGGTACAATAACGATGCCACATAGTCTGGGTCTGTTGGCGGAATGAGTGGTGTTGCCCTTGCTGGAAATATTGCATACCAAAATGAAAACGTAAAGATCATGAGGAGTCCAATCCACCAGACGGGAAAACTACTACTGATAATAGCAAACGATGATGTTATCTTGTCTGTCATAGAGCCTATCTTACTTCCGGCTACAGCACCAACCAAAATCCCAATTATTGAAATGATTATTGTGGCAGTTGTAAAAAGAAGAATTGTTCTTGGCATCTTTTCTAGAATTATGTCCCCGACACTGGTGGAGCCAGAGCCGCTAGTCAGAAACGCAGAATGCCCAAAATCCAAAATCAGAATCTTGTACATTGAAATGCCTATTCTGTTTGGCGAATGCCACGGCTCATCTAAACCAAGTGCCTTGGTACGCTTTTCTATCTGGGATTCAATGTACTGATTTAGCTCATCAGTCCCAATAAAGCCAGACATCAACTCCTTATTTTCCACTATTTCTGCTCGGACCTGTATTGCGATTCCCTTTTTTAGTATGGAATCCATATTAGAGCCGACAAGCAAAACCGTCAAAAACAGGGTTGCCATCAAGACTCCAAACAAAACCAGCGCGCGTTTGGCAAAATACCGCTTGATGCCCATCACATCAAACTAGCAAATTTAGCTTAAAATCTTATTTGCCCAATGTCGGTTGATGTCTAGTTGGACCAATAGGTTCGCCATGGCTAACAGCCCCAGAATGACTCCAAGTCTTTGTCTGATTAGGTGGGCTCGTGGCTCCAGTGGTGATTTGCCTCAAATTCATCTATGTTCAAACCTTTGATAGATACTCAAGTATGGCATGTTGGCGTTTCCTGATGGTTGATTGAATTTTCACTCTACCCTCAAATCAAAATCAGATTGTTATTGTTATGTGTCCCAGAGTAAATTATTTGCAGAAAAAACCTACAATGATCGAAATCTATTCTAACGCAGCCGTTCTAAAATACCCATGAGCGCAAGCACAATACGCAAGGCAAAAAAGCTTGTCGATGAGGGAAATGTAATCAAGGTAGAAGATGACATCTTTCAGGTAAGATCATCGTCTGACCCCGAAAAGTCCTATATGGTGACGCCTGACTCGTGCGACTGTCTTGGCTTTAAGAATTTTTACAAGTTTCACCACGGAAAAGGAATCAAAGCAAACTGCTCACACCTAGAAGCCGTGAGAATATTTTTGCAAAAAAACTAGATCTGAATCATTCCATCATCGTTTAGGTGTCACTAGACTTATTCGTAATGACGTTACGTCATCCATTCTTTAGGTCTGGCTATCTCTTGCGGAACTAGATTGGGTTTTTTAGTTCTAGATTGGAACAGGAGAATTTACTTGAAATATTTGTTGATTCTTATGAGGATCAAAACAAAATCCTAATGCAGAAAAATTGTACCTGCAAGTCTGATCATCTAAAAGACTACATATACCCTAAAAGAATGTCATACAATATGAAGACTGCATCAGTCAAAGGGCCCGCTCTTGTTGATGTTACCGAAATAACAAAGCCGCCTGTGGGCGCTGGCGAAATTTTAGTAAAAATGCATTCCTGCGGAATTTGTGGCTCTGACGTGGAAAAGGTATTTGGTAAATACGGTCAACCATCAATGCGGCTAGGACACGAGCCAGCAGGAGTAATAGTCGAAGTCGGCGCCAATGTCGCAGATTTCAAAAAAGGAGACCGAGTCTTTACACATCATCATGTACCGTGTTATTCATGTCATTTGTGTAACCATGGAAATGAGACCATGTGCCAGAAATATTCTGAGACTAATCTGTCCCCATGTGGATTATCAGAGGAATACGTCGTGCCGGAATGGAATGTCTCGCATGGCGGGGTGCTGAAAATACCCGATTCCATGTCATTTGACGAGGCGGCATTGATAGAGCCCCTTGCATGCTGTATTAGGTCCTGGAACAAGTTCAAGTCCCAAAAAGGCGATACTGTGGCGATCTTTGGGGCAGGACCGACCGGCATGATGCATGTGATGCTTGCACAGGCGCAAGAATTCTCCAAAATATTTGCACTCGACATTAATGACTTTAGGCTGGATTATGCAAAATCAATTTGTGCGATTCCTCTTAAGTCAGGCACACCTCAATCGATTCAAAAAATCCTAGAGGAAACAGCAAATCAAGGAGTCGACGTATCGATTGTGGCAACAGGTGCATTGTCTGCGGTAACTGATGCCATAGCGCTCACAAGAAAGGGAGGCACAGTAGTTATGTTCGGTGTCCCATCAAAGGGCGCCACACTAAGTATTGACATGAGTGTTGTTTACTCTAAGGAACTGACAATAGTCACCAGCTATGCGGCATCAGACATGGACACAAAGCAGGCACTCGATCTAATTTCCTCAGGCAAAGTTCCAGCAAAAAAGCTCATCACACATCGATATGCACTGGCAGAATCACAAAAAGCATTTGAGCATGCACATACTGGCCACAATGCCATGAAGATAGTAATAAACGGCTGAAGAAAAGATTAAGAAGGGTCTGGGTAGGTCGGATTTTACAGATATGGATTACGGATTAAAAAGCAGAATAGCAAGCATTCTGAAACCAAACAACGGTAGAGGAGTAATGCTTGCAGTAGATCACGGTTATTTTCTTGGACCAACAGAAAAACTCGAAGTACCAAAAAGAACAATTTCTCCAATTGTGAGATACTGTGACTCTCTGATGGTAACAAGAGGCGTCGTTAGAAGCTCAGTTGATCCAAATTTCCCGGTACCAATAGTGCTTCGAGTCTCAGGTGGCGCAAGCATCATTGGCGAAGACTTGTCCAATGAAGAAATCACAACAAGCATCAAAGACGCAATTAGAATTAACGCAACCGCAGTGACAATGTCTATTTTTGTAGGTGCAAAATATGAGCACAAATCTCTAGTCGGTCTAGGGCATCTGGTAAACGAGGCAGAAGAATATGGCTTACCGGTACTAGCTGTTACAGCAGTTGGAAAAGAACTGGCAAAGCGGGACGCTAGATACCTGTCATTATCATGCAGAATTGCAGCAGAATTTGGTGCACATATGGTTAAGACATATTATTGCGATGACTTTCAAAAAGTAGTCAACTCTTGCCCAGTTCCAATTATAGTAGCTGGTGGACCAAAAATCCCAGAGCGCGAAGCACTAGCCCTGACATACAATTCAATCAAGGCAGGTGCTGCAGGCGTTGATATGGGACGAAATATTTGGCAATCACAATACCCCGTGGCAATGATTAGGGCAGTTCGAGCTATCGTTCACTCTAATTACAACTTGGACCAAGCGTACAAGCTGTTCCAACAACTATCAAAAGGACAACCAATACCACAAAACCGGGGAAACTTTAATCCAAACCAAAATAGAAACCAAAACCGCCCCCAAGTAAACAGACCAAATCCACAAGGAAACAGGCAAAACCAAAACAGAAACCAACTACAAAAACATCCACAACAAAACAGACCAAACAATCAAAATCGACCAAATCAAAAACTAGGACAACTAAATCAAACTAAACCAAATCAAAAACCAAACCAAGGAAAACCACAAAACCAAAACCAACCGCAGAACAAACCTCAGCAAAAACAAGGACAAAAACCACAACAAAAACCACAAAGCAAACCAAACCAAGGAAAACCACAAAACCAAAACAAGCAGCAAAGTAAATCACAACAAAAACCAAACCAACCAAAACCAACACAACAACCAAAACCAGATGCACAACCGGCGACTCCGGCACCAGCAGCTCCAAAATCACAATAAAACTGCATTTTATTTTCAGAGATATCCCATGAATTCAGTATGTTCTTTTGAACACTTTCCTTTGTTTATGTGACTAACTATGTTTTAGATCTTTGACAGATGGATGTGGACTATCTTCCAATTCTCTTTTCTAACTAGGACAAAGGTAGCTCGCCCCTGTATTTCCATGAATTCGCCGGTGTATGCCTTTGTGTCAACTAGCATTCCCTTTTGTGTCAGCTCAAATGCCACCACCGCAACATAGTCAAAGATACTTATCTTTGGATTTCTAATGGAATAATCATAATCTGATATTGAGACAAATCGTAATTCTTGTAATTCAACTGATGTCTTGTAGTCTTTGAGGTCATATGGTGGTAAATCTGAGTATGATGAAAATGCCGGATCATTTAGCTGTATTTCCTGCAACGGTGTTAGGTCTTTGGTCTTGCCTACCTCAAAGAATGTCTCTATAGTTTTGATTATGTCTTCTCTGTCTGACAAGTGATTTTTTTGAGCCTGAGTCAGAGTTTAAGCCTTGGGGTTTGACTGTGCATTACCAAGCAATCTTTATAAGATTAATTTTGTTCGTTAATCTTGAATATGTCATTTAGCTTGACAGCACCATTTGTAGGACTGCTAGTCGAGCTGGTGCTGTAAATTTATACTACAGCGCGCTTTTGTGGTGAATAAATCATGGAAAAAATTTCAGGCGCAAGATCGTTAATCAAAGCATTAGAAAAACAAGGAGTAAAAGAAATCTTCGGGCTACCGGGAGGTGCAAACCTTCCAATGTACGATGAGCTCTACAAGAGCAACATTCGGCATATTCTAGTTAGACATGAGCAATCAGCCGCACACATGGCAGACGGATTTGGAAGAGTCTCAAGACGAGCCGGTGTGTGCTTTGCAACATCAGGCCCTGGCGCTACTAATATCGTGACAGGCCTTGCAACTGCAAACGCAGACTCGTCTCCAATGGTGGCAATAACCGGACAGGTGCCAACTGCAATGATAGGTCGCGATGCTTTCCAGGAAAGCGACATTATTGGAATAGCAAACCCCGTTGTAAAATATTCATTCCAGCCAACCAAGGCAACCGACGTTCCAGAGGTAGTCAAAAAAGGATTCTACATTGCAGAGACAGGAAGACCAGGCGCAGTACTAATCGATATTCCTAAGGACGTTCAAACAAACGAAGCGGAGATTCCATTCCCAGAAGAAGTCAAAATCCGCGGATACCATCCGTGGACTGACCCAGACATTGTCGCAATCGAAAAAGCAATCAAGTTGTTACTATCATCTACAAAGCCAGTAATTCTAGCTGGCGGTGGTGTCATAATATCATCCGCATTTGCGGAATTGCAGTCATTGGCTGAAATGCTAATGATTCCAGTGGTGTCTACATTCAAGGGCAAGGGGGCATTTCCAGAAAACCATACCCTATCTCTAGGTCCTATAGGCATGCACGGACACGCAGAAGCAAACAAGATAATGTCTGAAGCCGACTGTGTGCTGGCAATAGGAACCAGATTCTCTGACAGATCAGTAGGAAGATTTGATGAATTTGAGAAAAATCTCAAAATCATACACCTAGATGTCGACCCGGCAGAAATCGGCAAAAACCAGACAACGAGTGTTGCCATAGTGGGCGATGTCAAGGCATCCTTGAGAATATTTGTCAAATTATTGATGCAGAAGGCATTCAAAAAGACAGAAGAAAACGAATGGCTAAAACACGTAACCGAAGTAAAGCAATACTGGCGAGACAATCTAAAATTACATCCGGGGGAATTAACTGCAGCGAAAATACTACGCAAACTACGTGAGGTAATGCCAGCACAATCTATAGTCACAACAGAGGTAGGCCAGCACCAAATGTGGGCGTCATTATTCTATGATGTAATATCTCCTGGCACTTTCTTTAGCTCAACTGGTCTTGGTACCATGGGTTGGGGTTTCCCAGCAGCAATAGGTGCAAAAGCAGCTAGACCGGACTTGCCAGTAGTGGACATTGCAGGTGATGGCAGCTTTAACATGACGGAAAACTCACTAGCTACATCTGTCCTAGACAATTTACCGGTAATCGTATTTTTGGTAAATAATTACACCCTTGGTATGGTTGCCCAGTGGCAGAGAACTTTCTATGACAGAAGAATGATTGGAGTTGACCAAAAACAATGCCCCGACTATTGCAAGTTAGCAGAATCATATGGGGCGCAGGGAATCAGAGTGGGCGATCTAAATGAGTTAGGCCAAGCAATCAAGGCAGGACTAAAATCTAATGTTGCAACAGTAATTGACATTCCAATCGACCCAGAAGAAGACGTGTTACCGTTTGTGGCACCTGGAACATCACTTAAGGACATGATCCTACCATCCTAGGTGTGTACAATGGTGTGGGCAATACTTTCAATTTTAGTAGAAAACAAACCTGGAATACTATTCAAGGTGACTCACTTGTTTCGCTCCAGAAACTTTAACATTGATTCAATATCTGTTGGTGTGACTCAGAATCCGGAATTTTCAAAGATGACAATTACCACAATAGGCGATGAAAAGCAAATAGAGCAAATTGTAAAGCAACTGGACAAAATGATTGACACAATAGAGGTAAAGCGGTTAGACGACAAAAAAACAGTATTCAGAGAATTGTCGTTGTTTAGAGTCAAAGTGTCAAAACCATCGGATTCCATGGAAATCAACAATATAGCAAACTCTTTTGGTGCCAAGGTTCATGATGCAAGACGCGATTCTATAATGGTAGCACTCACTGCCACGCCTGAGCAGATCAACAATCTTCAAGAATTACTTGCTCCCTATGAAATACTAGACATTGCAAGGACCGGTGTTGCAGCACTACAAAGGGGCGGAGACTGATGCGAGTTAGAATATTTGATACTACATTACGGGATGGAGAGCAAACCCCGGGAGTTGCACTATCCCCAGAAAAAAAGCTAGCAATAGCAAAAAGACTAGATGAATTGGGAGTGGATGCAATCGAGGCAGGCTTTCCAGTAATTTCTGAAGGTGAGCAACAAGGAATCAAACTAATCGCAAAAGCAGGACTGAAAGCCGAGATTTGTGGGCTGGCTAGAACTAACAAAAAAGATATTGATGCAGCAATTGACTGTGGTTTGAAATACATTCACACGTTTATTGCAACATCCGATATTCACTTGCAGTACAAGCTAAAGATGAGTCGAGAGCAGGCACTGGCAAAGGCAATTGAGGCAGTAGAATACGGCAAATCCCACGGATTGAAGGTAGAGTTTTCAGCAGAGGATGCGACAAGAACGGACCGGGCATTTCTAAAGCATGTCTTTGGCGAAGTAGCAAAGGCTGGAGCAGACAGAATAGACATTCCAGATACGGTAGGATATTCCACACCACAATATATTGCAGAAATAACCAGAGATGCAATTATCGCAACCAATCTACCAATATCAGTTCACTGTCACAATGACTTTGGATTAGCAGTTGCAAATGCGATATCTGGTATACAGGCAGGTGCGGCATGCGCACATGTAACAATTAACGGAATTGGAGAGCGGGCAGGAAACGCATCGCTAGAGGAATTCGTAATGGCATTGCAATGCCTACAGTTTGGTGAACAAAAATGGGAAACTGGAATCAACACCAAGCTACTATATGAGACTTCGAAATTTGTATCAAACCTAGTTGGAATCAAGGTCCAACCAAACAAGGCTATAGTGGGCGAGAACGCATTTGGCCACGAATCAGGAATTCATACACATGGTATTTTGAATAATCCCTTGACGTATGAACCAATTAGCCCTGAGCTAGTTGGCAGAACACGCTGGCTCCAAGTAGGAAAGCACGCAGGAATCCACGGAGTCTCCGCAATGCTAGAAGAATATGGTGTGAAACCAAACGAGAACCAGCTAAAGCAAATCCTAGACAAGGTCAAGGCAATAGGCGACCAAGGAAAGCAGGTAACCGAAGTGGAGCTAGTGTCAATTGCAAATGATATCTTATCTGAGCACCCAATCAAAAGAATAGTACAATTGGCGGGATTCTCAGTATCTACTGGTATTGGTACAATGCCGTATGCATTTGTCAAACTAAACATTGATGGCTCTGACTATAGCGGAACCGACTTTGGGGTAGGCCCAGTTGATGCGGCAATCAATGCTATACAGAAGACCACTGGAGAAATAGCAAAGGTGCGAGTAAAAGAATACAAGCTTGATTCCATTTCTGGTGGAGCAGACGCACTATGTGAGGTTACAATAAAAGTAGAGGATGCATACGGAAATGTAGCGTCTGCAAAGTCCATTGGTGAGGATATCGTCACAACAAGCGTCCAGGCAGTAATAGAGGGAATAAACCGAATCATGTTCAAAAACACGCTAAAGCAGAAAAAGCTGGGTTAGCCATGTACAAGATTTCATTAATCACCGGAGACGGCATAGGCCCTGAATTATCCGAATCTGTCATTTCTGTTTTGAATATAATCCATGACAAGCTGGATGTAAAATTCGACATTCAGAAATCACTTGCAGGCGACATTGCCCTAAAACAATACGGAAAAGCATTACCGGATCAAACTTTGGAATCAATCAAAAAGTCAGATGTTTGCATGAAGGCGCCAGTTGGAGAATCAGCTGCAGATGTTATAGTGGTATTGCGCAGAATACTGGACCTGTATGCAAATATTCGCCCTGCAAAGTCGTATCCTGGCATGAATGCACTAAAAGACAACATCGATATGGTAATAGTTCGCGAAAATACAGAGGACTTGTATACTGGACAAGAATTTGAAACGTCAGGTGCCGCAGTGGCATTTAGGATTATTTCGGAGAAGGCGTCTGAGAAGATTGCAAAATATGCATTTGAAACAGCTAGGATTAGAAATGGCAAAAAAAGAGTAACATGTGTTCATAAATCAAATGTTATGAGAAAGACGGATGGATTATTTTCTAGGGTTTGCGCAGATGTCGCAAAATCCTATCCTGACATACAATTTGATCAAATGTATGTCGATGCATGCGCAATGAATCTAATTCGAAAACCAGAGACATTTGATGTCATTGTAACCACTAATTTATTTGGCGACATTTTATCTGATGAGTCATCTGAGGTAGTAGGTGGATTGGGAATGGCGCCAGCTGCAAACATCGGTGATAATTTTGCACTATTTGAACCAGTTCATGGTGCGGCATTTGATATTGCAGGAAAAGGAATTGCAAATCCGTCTTCATTTATACTATCCTCAAAAATGATGCTGGAATGGCTAGGAAAAAAATACAATGATTCGAAGTGCTTTGTTGTGGCAAAAAAGTTAGAGTCTGCAGTATATGGGGTTGTAAATAAAGGAATCAAGACACAGGATATTGGTGGAACAAAGACAACATCAGAATTTACAAAAGAAATTATCTCGTTACTACGATAGATTCGGTTCAAATTTGGATCCGTGCACATTAGTGAGGGGAGTATAGTTATGAGGTTAGATTTTGCACATTTCTATTCTAAATAGAACCATTACCAATGTTATGCGTGGATGCACTATACACTAGGATTAGCAGGCCTGACCCAAACTCGGAGAGCAAGTCCTACAATGATCATACCCTGTCGAAAAACACAATATACTGCTGTACTGCATTTGAAGAGTTTTGTAAAATGTTCCCTAGTTGGAGCTATGAATTGGGGCGATTCACAATAGTAAACACAATATCGTATGACGGCACGACGCAAACTCCAATTAGTCACTGTCCTTTCTGTGGCAAAAAAATTAAGTATAAGCTAAGAAAGGTCTAGAAGATCTGGCACTCGCATGCCCTAGAGTAGAAATATTTTTCAAATACGTCCTCAAATTCCCTATTTTGTGGGCACACTTACGAAAACTCAACTGTATCACCATTAATTCATTAGATATAACATTGCACTACATTGTTAAGTGGTATAGTATAGTCTATGTAATGACAGGATTTTTGGCAAAATGCCGTAACTGCAAAACCGAATTTACCATCCCTGATATGGGACCTTGCACGGATTTGGAATTTCAATCCTATATCAAAGATTCCGGTTTTGTGTGCAAGTGCGCAAAAAACGACTGGGAACTAGTACAATAGAATAACGCGAGCTTTTTTTATGCAATGACTGTGTATCATAATCTATGGTTTTTGCCTATATTGGAATTGGAATTGCAATACTAGTTGCCATATTTCTCCTCAAAAAGATACTTTTCCCATCAAACTCATTTGAGATGTTTTGCCAAAAATGTGGCACAAAGACAGACGGCCTCAAATGCTCACGGTGCACAAACCGCTCAAACAAGTATAGTTGGAGATAGTTTAGAAAAAAACAAAAAGTTTAGGGAGTGACATAGTCAGCTCTTGCGTGAACTCTTTGCATGTATTGGCTGTCTGTTATTGCGGGCCTCATGTAAGAGAACTTTATGCTCTCACCAGGGCTTGATTTGCAGTCAGCCACCAATATTGGGTATCCGTTGCTTCCATCAACCACACAACCCTTTTCAGTTACTGCAATTACGGTTGCAGTCTCTGTGACACTGACTGGGAGCCAGTGTGCTATTGGAGCTATGGTAGTCAATACCAGTACGGAAAACACAGCGACACCGAGTGCAGTGAAAAGCACTCGAGGAGTCACTAGTTTTAGAACTCGTGTTTGCATGTTTTTCTCCTCGGTCAATAATACGTTATTTTTACATTAAAACCAAGTGGAGAAATAATCTTCTAGTGCTAATTTTTCTAAAAATACAAAACTAGAAATTATCCAATCTGCATCAACGCAAAGATTATTTTACATCAGATGACGGGGGATTGCGCGACCAAAAAAACATCATCAGACATAATGGTATCATGCATACTACACCAGCAATGACAAACACCACATAGTATCCCGTGTGCAGGCCTGGAATCAGTGGCCCTGGAAACACTGCATAAAACCAAATGAATGCGACAAAGCCCACTATGAGCTTATTTCTTCTGATTATTTGCTTCCATGACAGCTTAGCCTTTCCGATGTAGCACTTTTTGCAGCGGGTTCTGTCATCGGTCATGCATGAGGTACAAGATGTTTTTCCGCAAAAGTAACACTTTCTGTCGCCGAATGGAGAATTACAAAATTCACAGATACCCAATTACACCAATTGAACTTTGTACCTTATTACTTTTTTCTATAATTTTCATGGCTCAATAACTTGTAATATTAATTCGCAAAGTGACTTGATAATACACCAGCAGATTTAACAATGTAGAAGATGCAATAGGTGACATCCGTTCACAAAGAAATGTAATGAAGGATGAAGGAATGATTGAAGATTGTAAATGTATATAGATTATCTAGAAAAGATCTCAGAAGATTCAATCAGTGCGATTGTGATATTTTAGAAATACGAGGGGTATCTCTAAATGTATCACTTGTACGTCAATAATTAAGATTTTTACACAGACAAAAATAATTCCATCTGAATGACTCATAAACTCACGAGGTTCTGGTTTTGACAGATATGTCTTCTAGAACTATGTCCACACAAATTTTCGTTATTGTAAAATTACTAAATAATGATCTAATTTTGATAATCAAAGATTTCAATTATGAATTTAAATTATGGCGATAATCTATCTGGGTCGCGAGGATACAGCACTACTTCGCGGACATTGTCCGTTCCAACTATCACAGTCATCAGTCTATCTAGTCCCATTCCACATCCAGAGTGAGGCGGCATGCCCCAGTCAAACGCACGCAAGTGATCCTCAAATGTTGCAGTGTCCAGTCCCTGCTCTGCTATTCTGGATTTGAGCATGGCAGGATCGTGCAGTCTTCTACCTCCAGATGACAGCTCCAAATGCCCAAACTGCAAATCAAATGAGCGTGAAACCTTGGGGTCGTCATCTTTTGGATGGATATAGAACGGCTTTAGCGCCATAGGCCAGTCAAGCAAAAAGAACAGTCCTGGATGGGACTCGCCAACCAATCTTAGATGAGAATCCAATAGATCATCTCCCCATTTCAAATCGACTCCTTTGGTTTTGAGCTCATCAATTAATTGCGAGTATGTTATTCTATCAAATGGTGTTTTAGGAACTTCCAACTTTCTCTCCAATATGACAAGCTCTTTTTGGCAGTTTGCAATGACATCGCGAAATACCTGCATCACCAGATCCTCTAGGATCTGTATGACATCGGTATAGTCAATGAATGCGGCCTCCAAATCGATTGATGTAAATTCTGATAGGTGTCGACCTGTATGGGATTTTTCTGCTCTGTAAAATGCCGCAATCTCAAATACGCGTTCTAATCCAATAGTCATCTGTTCTTTGTATAGTTGTGGTGATTGAGCAAGGTAAGCTTTTTTTCCAAAATATTCCAATGAAAACAGGTTGGCACCACCTTCACTTGCACTACCAATTATTTTCGGCGTTGTAATTTCGATGAATTTTTTCTCCAAGAATGTCTTTCGCAGTGACGCCAAAACAGCAGAGCGAATCTTGAATATTGCGGCGACTCGCTGGTTTCGCAAGTCAAGTGCACGAGCATTTAGTCGATTGTCAATGTTTGACTCCAACCTTCCAATTGGGTCTATTGGTAATGGGTGGATCGCCCTGGTTAAAATGTCGATTGCCTCGGCCTTAATCTCATACGCAAAGTCACGCGCCTTTGTTGCTTGCACTATTCCCTGTACCATTACTACGGTCTGGCGAGTCATGTCCTCAGGCAGTGTAATGTCTTTGACTATTACTTGTGCTAGACCAGTTACATCTCGCACGGTGAGAAACGACATTTTGCCCAGTTTACGTAGGTCTTCTATCCAACCGCCAATTACTATCTGCTTTCCTTCTAGCGATATTGATATGGATTCAATGTCGTGCGTTTTTTTAAACTTCATTTCTTTTCCTCAAATTCTATTACAATATCCAACTGGCGCAGCTCTTTTACAATCTTTGCCACCTGCTCTGTGTCAATTGGGAATCGGCTGGTTCGTTTGCCAGACACAATTACCTTTGTTTTCTGTAGGCCTCCAGGTACCCAAACAGCGTTAATTGACAATAGCTTGGCAGGAAAGAACAAGTCCTCTATGAATTTCCTGTCAGATGCCTCCGATTCCACAAGCCAGACCTTACCTGAAAACTCGCTAGATATTGTCCGGTATAATGTGCGGCTCTTTCTTGTAGCGTCAATATCATGCTTTGATAAATACAAAACATGATTCAACATAACTTGCCGACACGAATTCATTGAGAATTTCTCTATTTCCGGAATTGTCTTGGCAAGCTTGGCAAGCTTCATTGACGCGTCAACGTCTGCCTGCGTGAGAAGACCAGATTCCAGCTTCGACTCGCATTGTGGACAGAGAACCGAGTTTTTTGCATCAAAGACACAGATGGGTACTTGCAACATTCCAAGTCAAAAATAAAACAAAGTTAAATGTTGCCCTTGGCTCAACGATCCATGAGTTTTCTTTCAATACAAAATCTAAATGCAGTATATCCTACTGAACAAGGGCCGGTTAGGGCGGTGCAGGATGTCTCTTTTTCTATCAATCCGGGTGAGTCAGTGGGAATAGTAGGCGAGAGCGCATGCGGCAAAAGCACGCTTGGACTATCCATAATCAGGACTATTCCTGGAGGCAAAATTGAGTCAGGTAATATTACTCTAGAAGGCAAATCCATTTTGGATCTGTCCGAATCCGAGTTTGACTCAGAATATCGTTGGAAGAAAATCGCTATGATATTCCAGGGGGCAATGAACTCGCTGGACCCAGTTTATACAATATCGCAGCAATTCTCATTCATTCAAAGACAACACCAATCCGATGATAAAGAAATAATCGATTCATTATTGTCTAAAGTCGGCCTCGACGAATCCATACTGACAAAATACCCACACGAACTCTCAGGTGGGATGAAGCAGAGAATAGTGATAGCAATGGCGTTACTACTAAAACCAAAAATAGTCATTGCTGATGAGCCAACAACTGCACTGGATGTTTTGGTTCAGTCCCAAATTCTAAATCTGTTTAAGTCGCTAAAAAAGCAAGGAGTCTCCTTTGTTGTAATATCACATGACCTGGCGGTTATATCCGAGGTCTGCGAAAAAATAGGAATCATGTATGCGGGGCAGATGGTAGAGTTTGGAACAGCGCAGCAAATTATACAAAATCCAAATCATCCATACACGCAGGCGCTAATCAAATCTATCCCAAGGATGAACGATTTACAAAAGCCACAATACATCACGGGATCCCCCCCAGGACTAGTAAACCCGAAATCTGGATGCCGGTTCGCATCAAGGTGCAATCGTGTAATGGACAAGTGTACCTTGGACCCAAAATATACCAAGACCCAATCAGGATACGTGCAGTGCTGGCTCTACGAGTAATTTTTCACAATAGGCAAGCACGAGTCAATAATTCGGAGCATCTCTGTTCGTATGACTTTTTTGTCGATTGAAACCCAAACTCGATGCTTTCCCACCGCAAACGATATTGTCTGGATTCTTCTGCGCTCCTCCCACACGAACTGTACCTCGCCCAAACTCTTATCAAATTTTGCCTCCATGTCTGTTTTTATGGCAATATGCGCAAACTGGTTTTTTGTAGCCGTAGAATCCAATAATGGCGT
The DNA here is from genome assembly GCA_016872055.1 of Nitrososphaerota archaeon. Classification (NCBI taxonomy): domain Archaea; kingdom Thermoproteati; phylum Nitrososphaerota; species Nitrososphaerota archaeon. The sequence continues at coordinate 115,028 of VHBH01000001.1, read as the reverse complement.
CATGCCCTCTCTCATCTTGTATGCCAACAATTCCCCAGTCGTGTTTATTATTCCAACAAACCGGACGTAAGGGCTAATTGCGGAAATCTTATTGCAGATTTCTTCCAGCTTTTTTGCAGCCATTTTCTGTTGGTATTGGTTTATTCTATTTTAAGCTCGTGGTGGTATAATGGCTTAATAATCATCTGTCGTTTCCAAGTTCGTGGATTTATCAACCATTTTTCCATTTGCCGACGAGATTGGCTATTTGGGCCTGGCACTGGTAAGCTTTTTTGGTTCACTCATCCCTTTTGTTCCGCTACCTTCTTTCATATTATTAGCTACAATGTCTGCTGGTGATAAGTTCAACATACATTATTTGGTGTTAATTGCGGCGATAACATCTACTGTCGCAAAGCAGATCATATTTCTGATATCATATGAAGGACGAAGAATAATAACGGAAAAGACAAGAAAAAGAATGAGGCCATTTGAGAGACTAGTCAAGCGTTACGGGGCAGCAGCCGCATTTGTAGCTGCCGCTACTCCAATTCCAGATGATCTCATCTATATTCCCCTAGGTCTTGCAAAATACAACCCTCTAAGATTTTTCATCTCTACTTTGATTGGTAAAATAATTTTGTGCTATATCATAGTGCTGATATCACATTATTTTGGAATGAACCATGTCGACCCGTTTCTGGAGGACATAGAGGATCCGACCATAATCTATGTAGGATTTGGCGTGTTTGTAGCAGTAACAACAGGCTCAGTGCTATTGGTCTTACGCCTAAATTGGGAAAAAATCCTTGGCAGGTTCGCACCATGGACTATACAAAAAGACGATGACTAGTCCTAAAGTTCCATTTCTTATCCACACCTAGTCGAATCCCGATTCTAGGCGACGCAATTATTCTGTCCGGCGTAACTCCTTCGGTGATGTATAATTTTGATGATCTTACCAAGTCTTCGCCGTACTGCTTTTTTGTAATGTCTAGCGCTATTGTGAGTTTACCAGGACCGCTTGTCAGATTTGTAATCTTGTCGGTCTTTCTGTTTTTTATCATGGTGTCAATTCCAGTCTTTGGCTGTAATCCGCGAATCAAGACTGCACCTGCTCGATGCTTTTGGCTTCTTGCCACAACATTGAGACAATGATACATTCCGTATGTAAAATACACGTAGGTACATCCGACGTTTCCAAACATTGCCTGGTTTCTAGGAGTGATTCCTCTATATGCATGGCTTGCAGGGTCATCCGCTTGGCGGTAGGCTTCAGTCTCTGTAATTATGCCTGATACTGTGGTTTTTCCTATTTTGCGCACCAGAACTTTGCCTAGGAGGTTCCTTGCGACATCTACTGTGTCTTGCTCGTAGAATTTTCGTGCTAGTATCATTTTACTAGTTTTGCAAGTGTTGCAATGTCTGACTCAAATATTGCGGCCAATTCTTGGTTGTAAATCATTGCCGCAGGGTGAAACGTCAGAAAATATTTTTTGCCATCTTTTTCTATAATCTTGCCTCTGTTCTTTGTTATTTCTCCCTGCCCAAAGACAGACTTGCTTGCGGTGTTGCCCAATACGCAGATTATCTCCGGATTCATTACTTCTATCTCTGCATCAAGATATGCTCTGCATGATTCCCGCTCGGATTCATTTGGAACCCGGTTACTTGGCGGGCGGCACTTGACCACGTTTGTAATATATACAGAATCTCGCAAAATCCCATTTTTTGCAAGTGCATCGGCTAGTTTCTTTCCTGCCGAGCCCACAAACGGCTCGCCTCTTATGTCTTCCATTCTTCCAGGTGCTTCACCAATGAATACAATTTTGGCACTTGGATTTCCCTTTCCTGGAACTGCATTGGTACGAGTCTTGCATAGTTCACATTTGGTGCAAGAAATTACCTGATCCCTAATTTCAGAAATATTCATCCCGCGCTCCTAATTGTTGCCACGCCACGTATTGTAGGTCCTCCGTTTCCCATTTTCATTTGCTGCATTGGATCTCCTTTGCCACAGTTGGTGATTGGGCGTATGGTAAAGTCATCACCACATGCGTCAATTGACGAGAAAAATTCTGGAGCAGTTCCTACTATAATGATATCACGCAACAATTCCTTTACCTCTCCATTCTCAATTCTGTTTGCATATTGGGCAGAAATGCTCCAGTTGTGGCGTTTCATGTCTATTGACGGCACTTTCATGTTTGATATAAGATACCCATGTTTGACTTCCTTGATAATTTCCTGGGGGCTCCATTCTCCCGGTTCTATACATGTACATGACATTCTAATCAACGGCATGAACTGATATGATGTTGCCCGCATAGAGCCAGTCGGCTCCACCCCAAAGATCTCTGCAGTTTCTCGGCTGTGCATGTGGTTTACTAGGGTGCCATTATGAACTAGTCTTGTTCTTTTTGTCTTTACCCCCTCGTCATCAAATGCAAATTGGCCAAGGCTTGCCATTGTGGGATCATCAATTACATTTAGGGTATCAGAGCCGATTTTTTGCCCCAGCTTTCCTGCCCACCACGCACCTCCTGCCCAAGCCATCTCCTTTCCAAGGATTCTATCTGCTTCTGATGGATGCCCTAAAATCTCGTGCGTAAGCAGTGCAACAAAGTCGGGATTCATCACAAGTGTTGCCTTTTCCTCCTTCGGCGCCTTGGCGTCTAGGAGCTGGACTACCTTGTCCGATATCTCTTTTGCAGATTTTGTTGCATCGCTGATCTTTTCAAGCCCGCCGCGCCCACCTTCAGTAATGTTGATTGATTGTGTTATGTTCTGTCGAGCAGTCACCGTTAGGTCTATTGTACAATCCATATAGTTTTGAGTAATTATGACTCCTTCGCTGCTTTCAAAATTCTTTTCAGTAAAGATTGACTGTGCAAAGATCTGTCTTTTTGTAATTTTCTTATTTTCCTTCATTATGCTGTCGCATTCAAATGCTAATCTTGTCAAGTCTTCGATTTCCGGTTTTTTAGTAATCGTAAATTCTATTGTTTTTTTATTTGTTGGTATGTTTGCAAGTTTTACTTTGTTCTTTTTTGATGTGGCCTTTGCTGCCTTTATTGCAGAAATTATACCATCATTTACTTTTCCATCATCGGTTGTGGCAAAAAATCCCCAAGCACCATCATAGAGAATTCTGATTCCTATCCCTCTGTCAAATTTTATTTGGGACTGTTCCAGATGTCCAGTCTCCACTACGATTCCTTGCTTTTTACTCCGCTCTGATCTGACATCGCAGTATGTTGCGCCATGCTCTAGCGCAATTTTGATTGCATTTTGACATTCCACGATTTTTTGAGATGTTGCTTATTGTTATTTGTTGCCTGAAATCACCGGCATAGTGTAAAAGTATTCATCCTCAAACGCATAGTCGTTTTTGCCTGCCTTGCGCAATGCCGCAAAATATTCACTACACGTGGCATAAAATTCAGTGTTCTTATCCATGCTTGGGAATCGCAAAACTTGGGTTATTTTGGGCTATGTTGAAAAGTTTTGATTATTTGATTACATTGCGACTTTATGGCCTCCCTTTGTAAGAGTAAATCTAACCATGGTTCACGAACCAGCCACATCTGTAAGTTGTAATCTAGAAACCTAGCGGGATCTTTTTGATTATACTGGTTCCATAAACGCCGCTATTCAGGTTTTGCCACTTTGAAAATAGTAGATTTTTGAGTCCAAATTTGGTTAGAAATTATTTTGGCAAAATGCCGGCGCCTGGGCCGTCTTCTATGATAATCACATTCTTGTCTCCTATTGTTGAAATTGTTTTTTCTGATCTTTATTTGGTATGAAAAGTTTAGTTTGTAGTTATGGTTAATAGTGCCAGTCTGTCTTGGGGACTTGTGCCAAAAATAGTTGCAGACACCAGTGTAATAATTAATGGCTTTATAGCAAAACAACTCGAGTCAAAGTCAATACAGGATGATCTGATAATCCCAATGGCTGCACTAGATGAGCTGCAGGCGCAAGCTTCGCAGGGAAAAGAGCAGGGCTTTGTAGGCTTGGAGGAAATAAAAAAAATCCAAAAACTATGCCAGCAAAACAACACCCAAATCCAGTTTGTAGGCCAGCGACCAAGCCTTGACGATATACGACTTGCAAAACATGGTAGAATTGACGCAATCATAAAGGACATTGCAAAACAATACTCTGCAAGACTGTACACGGCAGATTATGTTCAGGGCTTGACTGCAGAAGCAGAGGGAATTTCAGTATTCTATCAAAAGCCGGAAAAAATTGCATCAAATCTTGAATTTTTGCGATTCTTTGACAATACAACAATGAGTGTTCACCTAAAGGAAAACAATCCTCCTTTTGCCAAAAAAGGAAGACCAGGTGCATTTGTTCTAGTCAAACTAGAAGAAAAAACGCTTGATGAGCAATACCTGGAATTAATCACTACACAAATTCTGGAAGCAAGCAAAATATCGAACGCAGGAACAATAGAAATCTCAAAATCAGGTGCACTAGTCATACAATATGCAGATTACAGAATAGCGATAACTAGACCACCATTTTCGGAATCACACGAAATAACTATAGTTCATCCAACCATAAAAATGACGCTGGACCAATATTGTGTATCTACAAAACTAATGGAAAGGCTTTCAGACCAAGCCGAAGGAGTAATTATTTCTGGGCCTCCGGGCTCTGGCAAAAGCACACTTGCATCAAGCATTGCGAATTTTTATGCCTCAAAGGGAAATGTTGTAAAGACATTTGAGTCACCGCGAGACCTCCAAGTCGACAAAAATGTAACTCAGTACACCAAACTGGATGGTAGCTTTGAGAATTCAGCAGATATTTTGTTACTTGTCAGGCCAGATTATACAATATTTGATGAGGTGCGACAAAGGAATGACTTTAGGGTATTTGCTGACTTGAGGCTTGCAGGTGTAGGGATGGTTGGCGTGGTTCACGCAAACATGCCTCTTGATGGAATACAAAGATTTATTGGAAAAATAGAGCTCGGGATGATTCCAAGCGTAATTGATACTGTGGTGTTTGTAAAAGATGGAGGTATTGCCAAAGTTTATGATTTAGAATTAAAAGTCAAGGTACCGTCAGGAATGGTTGAGCAAGACTTGGCAAGACCTGTAATAGAGATTGCAGATTTTGAGACTGGTACACTAGAGTATGAAATCTATACCTTTGGCGAAGAAAACGTAATTGTTCCGGTAACGGAAGGCGCAGAAACCAAGTCTGGGGTTTACAAACTGGCTGCAGAAAAAATCAAAGAAACAATACGAAGATTTGATCCAAATCCGCAAATCGAGGTCCTGTCAGAAAACAATGTTCGAATCAAAATAAAAAAGGACGCAATTCCGTCACTGATAGGAAAAGGCGGCACTACCATTAATGAGATGGAAAAGATACTACATGTCCACATCGATGTCCAGGAAAAAGACTCACAAGAACCATTTTCAGAGAGTTCAGGACATGGAGTATCATTTGATTTCTCCGAATCAAAAAATACTTTACTCTTTGAAGTAAACAAGCGTTTCAGTGGACAGCTTGCAGAATTATACATCAAAGACCAATATGTTGCAACAGCAAGAGTTGCTAGACACGGAAAAATCAAGATGTCCAAACGTTCCGATGCAGGAAAAATACTATCCAGATCAGCTTTTTCAAAAAATGATATCGATATTATGATTAAAGATTCTTGAACCCTTCGAGAATTTTCTGATTAGACTTCAAATATGCGATGAACTTTCGTAGCTGTTTTATGGTTTTCGGATTTAGATGATGCTCTATTCCCTCGGCATCTTGATTTGCAGTCTCGTGTTCTATTCCAAGTATTTCAAAAAACTCTAGTAGGATTCCGTGTTTTTGTCGTATTGCGTCTGCAACACTGTTTCCCTTCGTGGTTAGGTTTATTCCATGATATTTTTCGTATTTGAGATAACCTCCCTCATCTAGTCTTTGTAGCATCTTGGTGACGCTTGGCGCACTGACATTCATGTAGCGAGAAACATCAAGAGTTGTAGCGTATCCCTTTAGCTCAACAAGCTCTGATATTACCTCCAAATAGTCCTCCATCCTGGAAAGATCTGATTTAGTTGATCTGTGGGCAGCCTTGATTGACTCTAATCGTATCTCGCCTTTTTTCTTCAAATTGTTTTGTGGTATATCGCGGCTCTTATAATCAAATTGGATAATTGGTTTTTAACGACCATTTGATTTTGTAATTCTGTGGCAAGTCGCGCTCAGGTCCTAATACCAATCGGAATAGCCGCAGTAATAATTGGCGTTGTAGGAATGTCATCTATACCAAAAGACGTCAAGCTAGAACAGACTGAATTTCCGCGAGGCATAATCAAAATCGACGACGAAACACTCCAAGTTCAAATTGCAGACACAAAACCGCTCCAAACGAGAGGCCTGATGTTCCAAGAAAAATTACCATATGATCAAGGAATGCTTTTCATCTTTGAAGACCAAGGAATTCGCTCAATGTGGATGCTAAACATGCAATTTTCCCTAGATATCATGTGGATTGATGCACAAGGGAATGTAGTCCATATAGAAAAAGATACTCAACCTTGCAAATCCGCACTTGAAACTATGACTTGCACATTTACAAATGGAAATGGCGAAGAAGCTAAATACGTACTTGAAGTGGCTGCTGGATTTGTAGACAAGTTTGGTATAACAGAAAACTCCAAGTTGAAAATAATCTCAGTCTAGCAAGGCTAATCTGCAGTTGCTCAATTATCTTAGAACGTTGAAAAATATAACTCCAAATAACTCTGCTGGAGCAATTGAAGTAGTATTGGTCTAATTGTGTTCTTACAGACTCCAGTAAAAGAGCATATATTGAAAAAACAGATTCCGAATATATTGAAGTTAATTATAATTACAACAAAAACTAGTAGAACGCCATTTTGTAAAACAAAATAAGCCCAGATTTTTCATAAAAATCGATTCATAATTAACCCGAAGAAGATCCACTTTCACCATTCAACAAGTTAGCAGAACCAAATAGGACAAGATTCAAAAACTAATTCCATCCTATAGCAGAAATGTTTGAAAATCTATGGCTAATCCCGCTTGGCTTTGTGGCAGGAGTGATTGGCTCTATTGTTGGTCTTGGAGGTGGGATTGTTGTCGTTCCGGTGTTGACGATTCTTGGCATTCCTCATACAATTGCATCAAGTAGTAGTCTTTTTGCAGCATTCAGCAATTCTGTGGCGTCCACGAGTATATACGCAAAGCAAAAACGTATTGACTACAAAATTGGACTCCGTTTGGGATTGTTTTCTATTCCAGGAACAATTCTTGGAGCAATTTTGTCTGGCCAGGTAACGCCAGACGTCTTCAAAATATTGTTTGGTGTGGTACTTGTTGCATCGTGCTATTATCTATTTGTGAAGAGAAATCTTGAGTCCAAACAAGGCAATTTTTCAGCTAAAATGTTGGCGGTGTCATCTGGGGCTAGCTTTTTTGCAGGAATTCTGTCAAGCTTTTTTGGGATTGGGGGTGGAATTGTTTTTGTCCCACTAATGATAATTGGACTTGGAATTGGAGTCAAAAACTCTACTGCCACATCGCAGTTAATTTTGTTGTTTTCATCAGCTTCTGGAATCATTATTCATGTTTTGCTAGGTCATGCTAACTTTGAATATTCTATTTTGCTGTCAATAGGTGCTTTTGCAGGGGGACTAGTCGGTGCAAGGCTATCTCTTGAAATAAAAGAAAACAAGATTAGGGTTCTAATAATATCCGTCATTTTGGTTGCAGCAATCAAGCTTTTCTTGGATGCACTTGGTATTTGATTAAGGATATAATCAGGTGTCTTGGTTACTTAGTATGGTAAAATTTGATGGAATCCGAATGCAAGAGTTGATCTCAGTTCAAGATCCAGACAAAGACGGTGGCATCACCTTGGTATTTCAGGGAAACCGATCTTTACACATCAAAATCAAGGATGGTAAACTAGAGACAGTTTCCGTTCCAGAATAAATTATCTTGGTGGATCTTTTTTAATTCTGTACAAGTTTTTCTTTGCTATTACGACTATGTCCCCGTTATCCTTTTTACCTTCAAAATCAACTACTATGATACCGAATTCATCATCTTGGTCTTTTTTTTCTGATATTGTGTATTTGATCTTGAGAATTTCGTCTACATGCAGCGGTTTAAGGAATCGAGTGTTTCTGTTTTCCCAGCCTGGGTCACCGTCCATTCCATATAAGAGAATCATGTTTCCATAGATTTGGCTTAGCCTTGTGAATTCGCCCTCAATCCTTGCTGTTATTGCACGGCCCGAAACAATACTACTATATTCATCATCATCAAATATTGTATTTTTTATTCTGGCAAACGCCAAGTATGACTCAAGTTCTTTTTTGGAAAACGTACATGTGGAAAAATACTCGTCTCCTACTTTGAGATCAGAAAATTTTTTCATCTAATCTCTTGTCTCGTCAATACAGAATATTACTTCTGATGAACTACGCGCAGGATCGGTGACAAAATAGTTCAATGCATTTGCAATTTTTGAATTATCCCCATCCTTTCCATCGATGCTTCCAGGTAAGACCAAAAATGATCTAATGTTGGATTTAAGCACATCACTTAATTCTTGGTTTACCGTGGTTGTAAATGGTCTTAGTGCTCCTCTGAACACTTCTACTCGTGCTCTATCCGCGCCAGAAACCTTTGGTCCTGCTGGTAGGTCTGGACCAATCACCATTACTGTTGCTTTTGCAGACTTGTACAACCTTGGGTCTTTTTTGCCCCCAGGAACAAATGTTTCAAGGGCCGTTTGGATTACTGTTGCTGGTGTGTTTATGAATTTATCAACTAGACCATCCCAACTATTTCTTGATAATTGGGTGATTTTGACGGTTGATGGTACTTTACCAGTTATGTATACTAAGGTAGCAAGTCTTCCTACTGTTTTTGCAGTGTTTAACCATCTTTGTACCTCGGCTTGGTTTGTGAAATCAATCACATGACTGTGGAATTTTGAACTAATCGAGTCTTGTATCTCTTTTGGCGCAGAAATTGAGATAAAACATACTGCTTTTCCACCGTTTTTCTCTATATGTTGTGCCAAAAATTCCGCCCTCTCAGAGTCTTGCTTGTCTGTCGCGTCTATTGCAAACACTACTACTTCTGATGCAAAGTTTGGTTGTGCATGCGGTGTAATAGTTGCAATATGTGGTTTTACTGGATAAAAGACTCTATCTCCTGGGATCACTTTACCGTTTAGAATTTTTCCAATATCATCGTCTGCAAGTGTGAGCACTGTCTGCGCTACCTGCATCTGTGATAGGAATTGCTTGTCTGCAATCATAAATGATGTGTTCTTTTGAACTTTTTCTGCAATCTCTTGAATTTTGGGAAGAATCTTTCTTATGGTATCTGCAATTTTTTGTACATCGCCGCCTTTTACTTTGACAACTGCTTCGGCGGCCTTTATGATTCCCTCACTAATTGTCCTTTCGTCTTCTCCAAGTAAACCGACAATGTCCTTATTTGCAATTTCTACTTCAGATGGGGTCAGATCCTCAAACCCACTTACTCGTAGAAATTCGGCTGCCGCCTTTGGATATACGGTTTTGTAAATCCTATCGGAGTGAACCGGACCCGGGTTTGTTGCAATAGATATTATTCCTTTTTCGACTAGCTCCCATGACATTGCCTCGGAAAGTCGGTTCTTTGCCCCCTGTGCTGCAGTGTAGGGACTACGAAAACGATATGGTCTCTGTTCGTATGGTTTTTCTTCTGTAAAGAATGTCGAAATTGTTACAATCTTTGCACCTGACTTCATCACCTTAAGTGCCTGAACTGACGTCCAAAATGTACCCGTCAGGTGTATTCCAACAGCACTTTTGAATTCATCAAGGGGTGAATTTGCAAAACACGTGACTGGTCCTGAAACGCCTGCATTATTTACTACAACATCTACAAATGTTCCTGATTTCTGCAGACTATCATACATTTGTGAGACGCCTGCTTCGTCACTGACGTCTACTCCTGGAAATAGCCAAACTTTGGCATTACTTTTTACACGATTAATTATCTCGTCTAGGATCTTTTTTGTATCCTCTAGGGGTTCTTTTCTTCTGCCTAAAATTATGATACTTGCACCATTTTCGGCAAATAATTTTGCAACTGTCTGACCAATACCAGTACCGCTCCCAGTGACTAGAACGACTTTATTTTGAAATTTTAACATGAATCTGACATTTGGCTTGTATTATTTATGTGGATCAATTCGATATCAAATCTTTATTTGTGGGTACCAAAACACCAAAAACATGGATGATACAGAATCTGACACATTCGTCTATGAGACATGGCCAGAAAAAGTGTCTCACATGCTAAAGACTATTGGTGTTGAATCTTCCGCCAAAGAGCAAGGAACAGATTCTGTAGAGCAAGACGATTATTCTAGTAGGGTATTTTCACAGACGACAAGAATGGTCACAAATCGTGGCACTGTTGAACTAAAAAATTCTAATATCGACGTTATCCAAATAATCCAAAAAGGTTAAGAAAAATGCAAGATCCACTCGTTTCTCATTGGGGCGCTCAGGACAGATTTCAGGCTCACTTTATCGTCAAAATAGAGACATCAAACCCATCCAAGTATGTAGCAAGAACAATCCTGAAGACATCTGGTCATTTTAATGGCAAAAAAGTCGAATCTGTGAGCTGGAATGGTGGTCTGCTTGCAGATGAGCTAAACAAAGACTCTGCGCTAAATGAACTGATCGCACAACAATCCATCAAGGATGCTAGCATCTACATCGATCCGTCAAACAACGGAGTCAGAATTTACAGTAAGTGGAAAAACTCTCACGAGTTCAAAATCACAAAAGACATGTATGCAATTTACAACAAAATCGCAGAGCACGTAAAGAAAATCTAGGCACGCCACCAATCAAGTGCCAAATAATTCACATTATCAGAGCCCGGTATTGCCAAGATAAAGTGCTTTTTTACACTGGTTGCAAGTCTTCCTGCCAACACAACTCCCGTTGATGTTACTGCGTCTGTCTTGTTGTGTACCTGAACCAAGTATGGCGCATGATCAATTCCTGGCCCTCTCTGGTACACTGCAAAATCACAACCAAATTTTATCCCCGGATTTACGATATAGTTTTTGTCTCTAAAATCTTTGTAAACTTGATATTTCTTGTCAAAATTATGGTATTCTTTTCTGCAGATCTCCAATAATTGTGGCTTGGTTATTTTTTTCTTTGATTTGTGAATTACTAACTGGTCTTTTCCTTGAAGATAGAATCCTTCTATCAAATCCAGGATTAATGGGACATCAATTTCTTCTGGCTTTGGCTTTGCCATACCTATTGGTTTGCCATAATATGACTCTGAAAAAAGCTCTCTTGATTTCTTCACATCCCATACGACAATTCTATTTTCTACAAGCTCGCCATGCATTGTTACAAAAAATGATTGTATTTGGGTATAAAAAGTTGGATTATAGACTCAATGCGAGCATAATGAAAGAGTCTGACACCTGCTGGCATTTGTCCGACATTTCCTCAATTCCCTGAATCACGTCTTTAACCAGTAAAAGCTCTTTTGTGTTTGAAATCTCATCAAGTGCTTTGATTACTGTCTGTCTGTACTTTTTATCTATTTCACGTTCTATTTTTTGGGTTTCTTGGGCAAGCTCGATCGCATTCGCAGTGTTTGTATTAAGACCCCTCACAATCTCATTAAGTTTGTAGACTTCGTCAACAAGTAAATCGATCAGAGTGGATATGTCTTCATCTATTTTTGCAGTTTTTAATGTGGCTGGCTTTATGTTTGATAATTTGAATGCGATTCCAGTGATGTAGCCTGCAATCTCATCCATGGTATATGCGGTGTTAAGTAGATTCTCTCTATTCATTATCAAACCGCCAACGTCTGCTACTTCACGTGTAATTTTGCGTCGAAGGTTCTCCACCTCTTCCTCAATACTGGAAATTTGCGCGTTTATTGCCTTTATTCCGGCCTTATCTTTTTTCATGATCAATGCCGGAAGCGTCGCTAGTTCTCTTGCAGCATTTAGTATTCTGTTGATTTCGTCTTGCAAAACTGCAATTGCTTTTCGTTTTGCTTGGACCTCTAGTTCTCCACTATACATCCTTCTTGGTTAATTTTAGGTGGTATTAATTAAGCTTGCAAATTTTAGACTTCGGATACATTTTGGGTCACCTTTTTCTGATTTTTGTATAGTGCGATTACTTCCTGATCTGTGGATGCGTCTTCTGCAGCTTTTTCCATGCGGATTTTACCTGTGAACTTTGGAAATCTCAAGGCAAGTCCGCTTCCGGACCTGATTGAATCCTTTGCCGTCATGTGTACTGGGCTGAGTGTTATCTCTGAAGCCACTATCTCAATTACCAGTTCTGGCTCAAACCATACGTCTGGCTCCATTCCGCTTTCTATCCTTGGGTTTTTCTTGAGTGTGACTTTGTCTTGTAGTATTTGAAAAAATTGATCCAAGTTTTCATCTGTGAATCCTGTTCCTACCTTACAAATGCTCTCAAAAACATCTCTATCTGCGTTGTATGAGGCCAAAAGAAGTGTTCCGTATTTTCCAGTCCTACGACCTTTTCCAAAAAATGCCCCAATTACGACTAGATCCAAACTATCCCCAAGCTCGTTTCTATACTCACGCTTTAATTTGAGCCAATTATTTCCTCGTGCTCCTGCCCTGTACGGGGCATCAAGCATTTTGAGCATCAACCCCTCACATCCTGCATTAATCCCATTTTCCAAAAAATCCTCAATTTCATTTTCAGTATGGACTATGGTCTGTGTGACTATCTTAGTATAGTCGTCTTCGACTGTTATCCCTTCAAGTTTTTTTCGTCTTGCCATGTATGGCTCATTTAAAAGGTCTTGCCCATTAAGATACAGTACATCAAATAGGTTTACTGTGATTGGGTATTTCTCCACGATTCTGTCAATGTCGTACTTCCTTCGTCGATGCATTAATTCCTGAAACGGGAGAAATTCCCCAGAATCAAGATTTACCGCTACTGCCTCTGCCTCTAGTATGACGTCAGTTGTTTTTAGTGCCTTTGGGACATTTTCCAAAATGTCTGGATAATAACTGGTGATGTTTTCTAATCTCCTGGAGTACAATATTACGCTGTTGTCTTTATAGTGAATCTGAACACGTTCGCCGTCAAGTTTGTATTCTGCAGCAAATCCCGTTCCGAGTTTTTCAACTGCATCCGATTCTGATTTGACTCGTTCCGCAAGCATTGGTCGTATGGGACTGAAAACTTTAACATGAAAATCCCTCAACCCGTCCAATCCTTTACGTGCAATGGTCTCAGCAACGCTTCCCAAATCAGATGATACGTTATATGCTGCTTCTAATTTCTCTCTATTTTCCTTAGAGCCGGTAAATGATATTGCGAGGGCATCCATTACGGTATTGTCTGCAATTCCTAGGCGAAGTGTACCCATAGCAATTTTTAGTATGAATTTTGCCTCTTGAGGAGTTGCATCATTTAGCAGACTAGAAACATATTTCATTTTCATGTCTTGCGAGCGCTGTCCTTCCAGTTTGGCTATTTTGTATAGTGTTTCGTATACCCGCTCTGCCGTAATGTCTTGTGCTAAGAACGTAGTTTGGGTTTTTTGTTCTAGAATTTTTGCTGCGGCACTACCTAGGTCTCCATCTTCCGCATAGACGGAGTTTATCTTTTTTATCGGGATCCCAGATGATTTTGCAAGCGCATGTATTGCGAGTTTTTCTGCCAAGCCAAGTTCAACCCCTTCAAAGTCTGGGCGCAACTTACCTTGGATTAGGTATACCATTTTTGAGATTGTCTCCTGCGGTGTTTTTTGGAATAATTCCACCAAATACTGAGTAAGCTCCAATCTCTTTGTGGTGGAGCTCATTTTTTCAAAAGTATCTGCAATCTCTGAAAACCGCATTGGATAGAGTTTTGCACTCTCAGATAAAAGCCAGCCGTTTGATTGTGTTACAAGTGAAGGTTTGCTTTTATTTTCAATACAATTGTCTTGTTATTCTCACCAATGATTTTGTTAAAGTGTGACATCTCGTCCTCATTTAGAAATCTCTTGTTTCTCCCCAAAAATCCTTCAAAAAACACTCCACTAATGTATCCGACGTACAGGCCATATGCTAAATCTACCAATGAACCTGTATGGGCTGGGGATTTGACATGGGTTAGTACCATACTTGGATAGTCCAGAGCGTAGATGATGATGTCATTAAGATGTTTTTCTTCGATTATATCTAGTGGCAACCTGATAAATTGACTCGTTTTTACTATTTAGAACTAGTGCTCAAATATTTTTAGATGTATCTGAAAATTGTTTTTTTGTCAGTACCCTTGGAGTCGGCCACCATTGCAAAGTTAAACATTGGATAGTTTAACTTGTACTGTTTCATAAAAGACCATGCCACATCATGATTTGTAAATTCCGTCCTGATTCCTTCTAATTGGAATTGTTGATTGTTGATATCAAATACGATCACATTGTATTTCTTTGCTTTGCTATGGGGCCTTGCCTTCATGAACCACGTAAATGCAAAAATCAGTACTGCCGCTATTATGAAGGCGCTGGCGACCTCTCGGAAAAATCCCCCAACGGCGGTTGGTACTATTTGACCAAAGACAGAAATGAAAATGTTCGCTACGATGCCTATTGCAAAGAAAAGTAGTACCATAATTGAGTTCAGCATGACCAGTTATTCTCGTAATAACACTTAACCTTATTGATGTTTATTTGGCCTAGTCTGGATCTTCGTAGTTTTTGTTACCTGTTGACTTGGCAGTGGATTCCATGGGCTTCATCCTCTTATGCAAACCTTCGATTGCAGCTTTGTATCCTTCAGCATATTCTAATTCTGCTGGAACGAGTGTTGCTGGGTGGATGAATCCTTGGCTTCGCATTGCAAGTGCTTTTTGTGTAGCAATGTTTCTCACATAGTCCCAATCTGGAGTCGAAAACCCATCAAACGGACCTGTGAATTTGCCGTTATGCATTGAGAACACTAGCGCCTCTATGATCGGTATGCAAAAGTCGATTGACGCTGCAGTGTTTATCTTAACTGGCATTAATGGCATGTGGTGACTACCCCTTGTATTGCCAGCTACATAGTGTGGGTTATTGAAAACACTTCCTAGCTCTTCTGTTGCAGGAAAGTTCTTCTGTGTTCGCACTATGGCGATTGGATCATCTTTTCCTACATATGTCCCTGCAATGTTGTGTAATCTATCAGTTGATAATGACGCGATTGGCTCGCCAGATTTTGTGTATACTGAAGAAATCACATATCTACCGGGATACATTAGCGCTGCCTCCAAGACTGGTTTGTCTTGCCAAAGTTCTAACTCTGCAATTTTTCCCTCTTCCACATCCATTATGTTGAATTTTACTCCTGCAGCAAGTGATTTGTTTACAATTAATCCTGTGTTTGATAACGCATCCACAAATAATCGATAAAATGGATAATTGAATGCACCTGGCTCCGTCTTGTCTGCCGCTAAAACAGTAAATGCCTCGTTCGGTCTTTCCTCAAATTCTAACTCTGCTACTCCCGGACCCATACCCTTTACGTTTCCTGAAAATGAATCCTTTAGAAGGTCTTGTCCTGCACCATACAATCCTTCTGACTTGGCAACTCTTGTACCCTCTTCAAATGCCTTCCACGCTAATCCATGAATCTCAGCATTATCCGTGCCCTTGGTATGAGACATGATGATATGTACATCATCACCTGAATATCCTATGTAATAATCTAGTAATAGATTACCTGCATTTTTAATGGTCATTCTTACAGCATCTAACAACCCATCGCTTGGTCTTGTGTGGCCGCCAATACCGCCAACATCAGCTTTGATTGCAGAAACTGTAACTTTCACAATTTCAGACTTTGATTACTTTGATTTATAGTATTTGAGTATTGTTTTGTCAATTTTTTTTACAAAATCCCATTGTTCAAAAAAATCCAAAAAACAACAGAAAGTCTTGAAAAAATCGTAACGGTAATAAACCCCTCAGAAGAGGAACAATCACATGGCAACAAAACCACACCTGAACTTGATCGTAACAGGTCACATTGATAACGGCAAATCGACCACAATGGGACATTTCTTAATGGATATGGGTCTTGTAGACGAAAGAACCATCGCATCACACGCAGCAGAGTCTGAAAAGACTGGAAAAGGAGACACTTTCAAGTACGCGTGGGTTATGGATAACATTAAAGACGAAAGAGAAAGAGGTATCACAATCGATCTGGCTTTCCAGAAGTTTGAAACCCCGAAGTACTTTTTCACTCTGATTGACGCACCAGGTCACAGAGACTTTATCAAAAATATGATTACTGGAGCATCTGAAGCAGACGCTGCAGTTCTAGTCCTTTCAGCAAAAGAAGGTGAAACTGATACTGCTATTGCTCCAGGTGGACAAGCAAGAGAACACGCATTTTTGCTTAAAACACTAGGTGTAAGCCAATTAATTGTAGCAATCAACAAAATGGACGACAGCAAATATTCTGAAGCAGCATTCAAAGTTGCAAAGGAAAAAGCTGAAAAACTAATCAAATCCGTTGGTTACAAACTAGAAAACGTTCCAATCATCCCAGTTTCTGGATGGAAAGGAGACAACTTAGTAAAGAAATCTGAAAATATGCCTTGGTGGACAGGTAAGACATTATTACTTGCATTCGATGATTTCACAAACCCAGAAAAGCCAATTGGTAAACCACTACGCGTTCCAATTCAGGATGTCTATACAATTACCGGAGTAGGTACAGTCCCGGTGGGAAGAGTAGAAACTGGAGTTTTCAAACCAAACGATAAGATAATTGTAATGCCGTCTGGCGCAACAGGTGAAGTAAAATCAATTGAAACTCACCACACTCAGCTAGAAAAGGCAGAAGCCGGTGACAACATTGGCTTCAACCTTCGTGGTGTTGAAAAGAAAGACATCAAAAGAGGTGATGTCATGGGACACCCAGACAATCCACCAAAGGCAGCCAAAGAATTTAGAGCACAAATTATCGTAATTCATCACCCAACAGCAGTAGCACCTGGTTACACGCCAGTAATGCACGCACACACCGCACAAGTTGCAGCAACAATAACAGAATTTGAAGCAAAAATCAACCCAGCAACAGGTGCAGTTGATGAACAAAATCCAAAATTCCTTAAAGTCGGCGATTCGGCAATTGTAAAAATTCGACCAGTGCGCCCAACATGTGTTGAGACATTCAAAGACTTTCCAGAAATGGGACGCTTTGCACTTCGAGACATGGGTGCAACAATTGCAGCTGGTATTATCAAAGATATCACTGAAGAACACAAGCCATAAGTCTGGTTTTTGTCTTGACTCAATCCGCCCGCATAAAACTGACAAGCACCAATCTTCCTAAACTTGATGGCGTTTGCACAGAGATTATGGGTATTGGAGAGAAAACAGGAGTCAAAGTCAAAGGTCCTACACCATTGCCAGTAAAGCGACTAAATGTGGTTACAAGAAAATCACCATGCGGCAACGGAACTGAAACCTATGAAAAATGGGAAATGAGAATGCACCGTAGAATAATTGATCTTAGCGCTGATGACAAAGCAATACGACAGTTAATGAGACTAAAAATTCCTGATGATGTTTATATCGAGTTGTCATTAAAGTAGGATTAGAAAAATGTCGGAAGAACCTAATACAATTGACGCACCAGTCGAAATGGCACCAGCAACTGAAAAGTTTGATGTTATTTACACATGCCTTCGTTGCGGAACAAACGTGACAAATACCGAACTCACAAGACTACCTGAAATAAAGTGTATTTGTGGTTTCAGAGTATTTACCAAAGCACGACCACCAATCGTCAAAACACTGCCAGCAGTCTAATCATTTCTATAACTGTGACGTTTCTGCAGGTGCGTTCGCATATCTTGCATATTTGTAAATGATTCATTACATGCTTTGCAGTCGTAAGGAAGCTCTTTACCGTGCACAATTTGCTTGTGTTGCATTAATTCTTCCTGTGAGGCAAATTTTTGGTCGCATTTGTCACAGAGATTTCTTTTTCTAAATATCATCTACGAGATTCCTTTTGCTCATCCCAACATTTTCGGCATAACTGTCCATCGAACTTCCATTCATTTTTTGGATTATATCTAAAGAAACTAAGTCGCGTACCGCAGGCTGAGCAAAATTCTTTTTTCTGATTAAAATCAATTTCTTTAGAGTCAAAGCACTTTTTACATAACAATCCTTCCATGTCCCACTGCCAACGCGGCTCCCACAAATCAGTTATTTTTTGAACAATTCCACAACTAGTGCATTTTTGCTTAATTGTGCCATTGTAGTACTGCTCCATTGTTTTCATATAGCAATCAGTGCAGAGAGGATTTTGCATGTTCCATTCCTTTTTTGCCTTGTGCTTATGCGTGGTCTGTTTGTTACATAGAGTGCATGTCACTGGCTTTTTATCAAAAATGCCCAATAGGTACCAATAAACGGTATCTTTTAAAAAATGTAATCATAAAAAGAATAGTAAAAACCTTAGATTTCTCTTAGGATCTTTTCCACTGCTTGTCCTGCATCCAGCATGCCATTAAGTTTTGCAATCTCTTCAAGTTTTTTGTATTGGTCTGCAGTTAAGCATACTGGCATAGTTCTTTTCGCCATAATCATTAGTGCCTTACTAATTTTATATCCTTTGCGCTCATAAAGATGATCGAAAACGATCTTAAACAATATTTGGCCGAAGTATTCTGATTCTATATTGGCAAAAAAACGACAAATTCTAGTCATAGGAAATGATGAAAGCGGTTCGACTCCTGAGATAGAAAAACTTGCATATGAGGTTGGATTTGAAGTAGCAAAATCTGACTCTGTTCTAATAACTGGTGGACTTGGAGGTGTGATGAAGGCAGCATCGCATGGCGCGCACGATGCTGGCGGGCTTACTGTTGGAATAATCCCACAGGACAATCCCTCATATGCAAACGAATACTGCGATATAGTCATTTCAAGTGGACTGGGTCTATCTAGGGATTTTCTTAACGCGTTATCGGCAGATGGCGTAATTATTGTGGGCGGTGGCTCTGGAACCTTGTCTGAAACTTGTGCTGCATACATGCACAAAAAACCAATCACAGCGTTAAGATCTTCTGGAGGAATCGCAACAAAATTTGCAGATCAATATTTAGATCATAGACAAAATGTCAAAATTGTTGGTGTAGAGACACCGCAAGAAGCTGTCGATTATATCCTAAGTCAAATTACTGCATAGTTATTAGCAGAGGATCTGGCTCGTAAAAAGTACCGTATCTTTGTGCCAATCCATTTAACTCGGATGTTATATTTTTGATGCCGAATTCTTTTGCAGTATCAAAAATCGGTTTTTTGAGGCCAAGACCAAGCTGAGCCGCCTTTTCAATTTCTGTAATGTCGCTTGCCTTGTTTGTGACAAGCCATGCAGCATTGTTCAGTATATTTGCGACAAGTGATATTGGGTTGCATTTTTTTGCTAATTCTTCATCAAGCTGGATTCGTTCATATTTCTCGTCGGAATATTTGTAAAATCCCTCGCCTGTTTTTTGACCTAGTTTCTTGTCATTGTAGAGCTTTTCAATAAGCGGATGTGGCAAGATAACTTTTTTGTCACGTATTTGTAATTCAATTGTTGCTTTGTGGATTACATCCATGCCAGTAAAGTCGGCAAGCTCAAAAATTCCCATTGGAAACCCCATGGCGAATTTCACTGCAGAGTCGATTTCTTCTAAGGTGTAGGTTTCTCTTTGTTTTAACCAGCACGCTTCATGAACCATGGGTATGAAAAGGCGATTCACTATGAATCCGGGAACATCTTTTTTACAAATAACGGGTTCCTTTTTTACTGATTTGACATAATCCACTGTAAGATTGACTATTTGAGGATCTGTTTTTTGTCCTGGAATTACTTCTACTAGTTTCATTAATTGTGGTGGATTGAAAAAGTGAATTCCAATAAATCTATCCGGCCTGCTTGTTGTATTTGCTATTTCAGTAATCGGCAGTGTGCTGGTGTTTGACGCAAAGATAATCCGTTTGTCTGCTACTTGCTCTAATTCGGAATATACTTTCTTTTTTAGTTCCATTATTTCTGGAACCGCCTCTATGACCATGTCTGCTGATTTTACTGCCTCTTTAAGATCAACCACGGTCTTGATTCTAGACAGAATTGAATCTGATTCTTGTTTTGAGATCTTTCCTTTACCTACTAGCTTTTCAAGGCTCCATCTGATTTTCTCCATTGCCTTGTCCAAAAATTGCTGCTCGATATCTCTCAGTACTACATTATAACCGGACATTGCACTGACTTGGGCAATACCGTGTCCCATGATGCCGGAACCAAGAACTGTGATATTTTTAACTGTCAATGTTTGTGCTGAATTCTTATCCATTATAATGTATTTCGAGTTTTATGTCGTACAAAATAATTGTAAAATATATCAATAATTGAGTATTTTGTATTTGTATGGATTGTATTTTTTGCAAAATTGCCAATGGTATAATTCCGGCAAGAATAGTATCCGAATCAAAAAAATCAATTGCTTTTTTGGATGCATTCCCACTGACCAAAGGACATACTCTAGTTATTCCAAAAAACCACTATTCAAAATTACAGGATATTACTTCTGAGGATAACGCTGATCTGTTTTCTCTAATGCATGCTCTAATTCCAAAAATTGATTCAATAAATGGCTCCTCTCTAATCTCAATCCATAACGGGAAAGATGCCGGCCAAGAAATTCCACACATCCACATACATTTGATTCCACGAAGTCAATCTGATGGTGCTGGTGCGGTACATTCAATGTTCAGGCATAGACCAAAACTATCAGATGCAGAATTTGATAAAATTTTATCCAAGCTAAAAACTAGCTAGTATGGGTATAGGCGTCTTCCAGCCTCTATATCTTCTACTTTGATTGCTTTT
Source organism: Nitrososphaerota archaeon (assembly GCA_016872055.1). Lineage (NCBI taxonomy): Archaea > Thermoproteati > Nitrososphaerota > Nitrososphaerota archaeon. The sequence goes on along the minus strand of VHBH01000001.1, from coordinate 94,081 downwards.
GTAGGACATGTTTGGGCGGCATCCATTATTTTTTCGACACTTGCACCTGTCTGATTTATTACATTTGATTTAGGATTCATCTTTGATAGTTTATCGATATGAAATACCTGCGGTGCTATAATTTCACAACTACAGCACCCAATGCACAGACTGTGCTCTACACTTGAAAACAAATTGGGTTTCTTTTCCTGTGTTACCTCAAAATCATATGGATTCTTGGCTTGTTTTGATTTTACAGATTCATAGTTTTTCCAAAATTCTGCGACGTATTCCTGCCAAAAATGTGGGTCTGCTTGTTCTGTTTGTTTTGTGTACTTACTCCAATCTTCTTCTGGTATTTTATCCGTATGACGTGACCCCCATCTGTATGTGGATTTTTCTTGTTCTGTTCTGGGATGTATGTTTCTTTTTTGATTTAGTTTTGAGGACTGGGCTCTATTGTTTTTTAGAGTATGGTATGCCTCCGTGATCATCTTGAATTTATTCCCTTCCTGTTCAGAATCGTTTCGATCTGGGTGTGATTCTAAAACGAGCTTTCTGTATGCCTGCTTGACTTCATTATGTGTTGCATTAGGCCTTAGATTCAATATTAGATATGCCTGTGATGAATCCAACAAATCTCATATTCGTTACTGTTTTAAAATTTTATTGATTGTGTTTTAATTTGTAGATTTTTGATACTACCCTATTTATCAATAGTACCATGTTTGATTACCTGGCTAGAACCCGGGATTCTTTTAGACTAAAATTGATTAATTATCATGTCTTTGTTTATGCTGATCTGAATCTTTTGAATCAGTGATTTGTATAGTATATCTCACTTACTCTCAAATGATTGTGCCGATGCGGTATAACAATAAATCATTCCTCAATAAACTGATTATTCAGTTGTTCTCGGAGAATCTTTCAGATGCGTCAACAAGCATCTTTAAATCTGATGTAGAGTGCGCATTGGAAAATGCTCCAAGTTTTCCAGGTAGGAAAAATATCCCATCCTTTACAATCATTTCAAAGTGAAATTTATGTAGCATTCTCATATCACATTTTGATGCGTCCTTTGCATTGTTTACTTCTGAAACTCCACTCTGTACAAAATGTACCATAAACAAAGAATCTTTTCCAGTCGTGATCACTTTGCCGTCAAACACACGTGCTATTTTTCTACGTGCTTCGTCTCCAAGTCTTTTGATTTTTGGATAGATTGATTTGTTATTCTTTAAAACATCTAATGTGGTGGCGCCTGCAGTCATTGTCATCGGATTTGCTGAAAAAGTTCCTCCGCCGATATATGCTCTATCCTTTCTTGAAAATGATTGAGTATCGGCATATTGCATGATCTCATTTTTCCCACAAATTACACCGATTGGAAATCCTCCCCCAACAATTTTTCCCAATGTGACAATGTCCGGATCCAAATTCATAGTACTATAGAGGCAGCCGTTTCTGAACCTGAATCCCGTCACAATTTCATCTAAAATGTATAGTGCGCTCTTCTTTTTTGCAAATTCTTGAATTCCTTTTAGATAATCTTTTGTTGCAGGAATGCAGCCTGCCCCACCTAGTATTGGCTCTATTAATATGCCTGCAAGATCATTTTTTGCAGATTGTAAAATGCTAATTGATTTCTCCAAATCATTATAGGGTAATGATATGATATTTTTTTCATCTGTTAGACCGCTACTCTCTGTTTGATTGAAAGGATAGTTCACCGTTTTTAAAAGGTCTGTTGTGTATCCATGCCACCCACCATCGATTTTAGCAATTATTTTTTTCTTGGTAATTGCACGAGCAAGTCTAACTGCATACATTGTGGCCTCTGTTCCTGTTGTAACGTAGCGAATTTTTTCTGCAACTGGAACTACTACAGCGATTCTTTCTGATAGTTCTATTGTGTTCTTGTTGACGGTTCCATACATCCAACCATGACGTAGTTGCTCACGAACACTAGCAAAGACCTGAGATGCTTTGTGGCCCAAAATGAGACTCCAATGCCCCATCCAAAAATCAACATATTTGTTGGAATCTACATCAATTAGGTATTTCCCAGATGCTGACTTTGTCACAAATGGGTATGGGGGAAAAAATCGAATATTATGGCTGACGCCGTTAACGTGACGTTTTTTTGATTCTGCAAATAGTTTGGCTGACTTTATTGTTTTTTTTCTGTAAATCCTTTCTATTTTATCCAACTCGCTTCTTGCCTTATATTGAGCAATATATTTTTGATCGAAAATTCCTAATTTTTTGCAAAAAATTCTGCATGGTTTATATGATATTCTCTTTGTTTCCACTTTGCATACGTAACGCTTTGGCGGCGCTTGTGATGAAGTGTGGCATTATGCCATTTTGTGATTTACGAGCCTCCAGTTACGCATACAAAATGAGGATTTGATCAAATGATCTAATCTGAGTATGTGAAGATTAGTGCATTCCGTCCAATTCCAAAATGTAATAATATTAAACCAAGAATCCCGTTGATCCTGCGGGACCTGACTGCTATCGGATTGGTACTAAGCCATGCGAGTCGTTGTAGCAATACAAGGCGAACTGCTCAGTAACACGTAGTTAACCTAACCTATGGATGGGGATAACCTCGGGAAACTGAGAATAATACCCAATAGACCACAGTGCCTGGAATGGCCTGTGGTTGAAATGATTTATCGCTGTAGGATGGGACTGCGGCCTATCAGCTTGTTGGTGAGGTAATGGCCCACCAAGGCTATAACAGGTACGGGCTCTGAGAGGAGGGGCCCGGAGATGGGTACTGAGACACGGACCCAGGCCCTATGGGGCGCAGCAGGCGAGAAACCTTTGCAATGTGCGAAAGCACGACAAGGTTAATCCGAGTGTCTCCTGCTAAAGGAGTCTTTTGTCAGTTGTAGAATCACTGGTGAATAAGGGGTGGGCAAGTTCTGGTGTCAGCCGCCGCGGTAAAACCAGCACCTCGAGTGGTCAGGAGGTTTATTGGGCCTAAAGCATCCGTAGCCGGTTGCATAAGTTTTCGGTTAAATCTATGCGCTCAACGTATAGGCCGCCGAAAATACTGTGCAGCTAGGGAGTGGGAGAGGTACACGGTACTCAGTAGGAAGGGGTAAAATCCTTTGATCTATTGATGACCACCTGTGGCGAAGGCGGTGTACCAGAACACGTTCGACGGTGAGGGATGAAAGCTGGGGGAGCAAACCGGATTAGATACCCGGGTAGTCCCAGCTGTAAACGATGCAGACTCGGTGATGCATTGGCTTGTGGCCAATGCAGTGCCGCAGGGAAGCCGTTAAGTCTGCCGCCTGGGAAGTACGTACGCAAGTATGAAACTTAAAGGAATTGGCGGGGGAGCACCACAAGGGGTGAAGCCTGCGGTTCAATTGGAGTCAACGCCAGAAATCTTACCTGGGGAGACAGCAGAATGAAGGTCAAGCTGAAGACTTTACCAGACACGCTGAGAGGTGGTGCATGGCCGTCGCCAGCTCGTGCCGTGAGATGTCCTGTTAAGTCAGGTAACGAGCGAGACCCCTGCGTCTAGTTGCTACCATTACTCTCTGGAGTAGTGGAGCGAATTAGACGGACCGCCACAGTTAATGTGGAGGAAGGAAGGGGCCACGGCAGGTCAGTATGCCCCGAAACCCTAGGGCTACACGCGGGCTGCAATGGTATTGACAATGTGTTCCGAATCCGAAAGGAGGAGGCAATCATTAAACAATATCTCAGTTATGACTGAGGGCTGTAACTCGCCCTCACGAATATGGAATCCCTAGTAACCGCGCGTCACTACCGCGCGGTGAATACGTCCCTGCTCCTTGCACACACCGCCCGTCGTTTCATCGAAATTGGCCTTTAGTGAGGTAGTGTCTACTTGGCATTATCGAGCTTGAGGTCAGTAACGAGGGAAAAGTCGTAACAAGGTGACCGTAGGGGAACCTGCGGTCGGATCACCTCCTTAGAAAAAATGTGATGGATGCACTAATCTTCACGTACAAACCATCGATGCAATGCATCACGAAAGTGGTGTATGAAGGATGTAGCGGGGTACCCCAGTACCACGCAATGATCATCGTGCATAGTCGTGTAATATTGTGGCTAATCATACCAGTGCATAGACGCCAGTAGGAGGATTGCTAGGCTTGAGAAGAGATGAAGGACGTGGCAAGCTGCGATAAGCCCGGGGTAGGCGCACGCGTCCTATGATCCCGGGATCTCCGAATAGGAATCCTGTATTTACATACACACCGTTCGCAAGAGCGGTGATCGAACCGTGGGAATTGAAGCATCTTAGTACCATGTGGAAGAGAAATCAATTGAGATCTCCCAAGTAGCGGCGAGCGAAACGGAGACAGCCCAAACTGAATCTGTTGTGGTAACATAACAGAGATGTGGTGTTCGGTTATGATATTACGATCCAAGAATGCAGCCGAAGTTTTTTGGAACATTACGGCATAGAGGGTGATACCCCCGTAGGCGAAACAGTATTGGATCTTATCATGACCAGAGTACTTGTCCTTGGCAGTGGGCAAGGAAATTAGGTGAAAGTAGCATCTAAGGCTAAACATTACTCAAGACCGATAGTGAACTAGTACCGTGAGGGAAAGCTGAAAAGTACCCCGGAAGGGGGGTGAAAAGTGCATGAAACCTACTGGTTACAGACGTGGGTGGCATGGAAGGTGATTTTTCCAGATTGGAGGTCCTAGCAATAGGGCTGAAGGTTTGGGTTTCTAGTCATCAGTGTCATCCGTTCCGTCTAGAAACACGGGCCAAGGAGCTTACCGTTATGGCGAGCCTAAACCTTAACAGGGTGGAGGCGAAGGGAAACCGAATTTCCGCAACATTGTGAGGGAAAGCGTGTGAAAGTGCGTAGAGTCATAGCGGCAAGGCTAGAAGCCGAGCGATCTATCCCTGAGCAAGCTGAAGGTGGGCGAAAGCCCGCTGGAGGGCTGAAGCAGTTCTAACGTGCAAATTGTTTGTCTGACTTGGGGATAGGGGTCAAAAACCAATCTAGCTCGGCGCTCGCTAGTTCCAACCGAAGCATCCCGTAGGGTGTCCTTTGTGGAGATAGCACTTCTTGTAGAGCACTGATAAGGTAGACCGGGGAAGAAATTCCTCACTACCTATTCAAACTCCGAATGGATGTGCGTCGTAGAAGCAGGGAGACGGGTTTGCGTGACGTAAGGTTCGCAACCGAGAGGGGTTTAACCCAGACCAAAGTTAAGGTCCCTAAATTTATGCTAAGTGTCAAGCTGAAGAGCGTCATTACGCCAAGACAGCAGGGAGGTAAGCTCAGAAGCAGCTATCCTTTAAAAAGTGTGTAACAACTTACCTGCCGAGCGTGATGGCCTCGAAAATGGACGGGGCTAAAGCATAGTACCGATACTTTGGATACTTGCCTTATGGCAAGTCATGGTAGGTTGGCGTAGTGATTGGGTCGAAGCAGGGTCGTGAGGTCCTGTGGACCGATTGCTATTGCAGATCTTGGTAGCAGTAACAGCATAGTAAGGTGAGAATCCTTACCTTCGCAAGTGCAAGGGTTTCCAGGCAATGCGTCATCAGCCTGGAGTTAGTCGGTCCTAAGAATAATCTCAACAGAATTATTCGAAAGGGGAACTGGTTAATATTCCAGTACCCGACAGTAGCGTTATCATCTATTTGATCGCTTTAAGATAGGGCAAGTACAACCGTCGTTGTATCTAACTTTTCTAGAATTGGGGAGTGTCGTAATGACGAGAACCAATTCGAGTTGGGAATGGCTTGGCGTTAGCTGAGTTTGTCCGAGTCTTGGGGACCGTGAAAAATCATGTAGAGAGCAATCTGTCGTGTCCGTACCGAGAACCGACACAGGTGCACTGGATGAGTAGTCCAAGAAGTATCGGGTATACCGTAGGCGAGGGAACTCGACAAATTAGTCCTGTACCTTCGGTATAAGGGATGCCTGCAATCCTAATGAGAAATTGGGATAGCAGGTTGCAATGACAAGGGGGTTCCGACTGTTTAATAAAAACACAGGTGACTGCTAGTCCGAAAGGATGTGTATAGTCACTGAATCCTGGCCGGTGCTGGTACCTAAAACTTGGGTTCAACCGAGCTAAGGGCCAGTTAACGCCGGGAGTAACTCTGACTCTCTTAAGGTAGCCAAATGCCTTGTCGGGTAAGTTCCGACGTGCATGAATGGAACAACGAGAGCCCCACTGTCCCCGCCTACAACCCGGTGAAGCTACATAAGGTGGACGAACAGTCCATCATCTTCCATCGGGGAGAGAAGACCCCGTGGAGTTTTACTGCAGCTTGTGCTTGCGGTATAGTTGACATTGCATAGTGTATCTGGTAGCCATGCTTAACGTCCTCCGGGATGTTAAGAAGCGTCGTTGTAACACCAGACCTTGTTTGCAGTATCGCTTATCAGGTGAAGACCTGAGACACGTGCAGGTGGGCAGTTCGGCTGGGGCGGCACCCCTTTGAAAAGATATCAAAGGGGCCCAAAGTTCAGCTCAAACGGGTCAGAAATCCGTTGAAGAGGGCAAAGCCAAAAGCTGGATTGACTGGATCTCCAAACGCACGGGATCCAGAGACGAAAGTCGGGCTTAGCGATCCTTCGTGTGCCCACTATTGGGGCCCGGAGGTGACAGAAAAATTACCCCAGGGATAACAGGCTCGTCGCGGGCGAGAGCTCCTATCGACCCCGCGGTTTGGTACCTCGATGTCGGCTTTTCCTATCCTGGTCCTGCAGCAGGGGCCAAGGGTGAGGCTGCTCGCCTATTAAAAGGGAACATGAGCTGGGTTTAGACCGTCGTGAGACAGGTCGGTCTCTGCCTGATGGAAGTGTGGTTATTTGAGGGGAAGTTGCTCCGAGTACGAGAGGAACAGAGCAGCGTGGCCACTGGTTTACCGGTTGTCTGACAAGGCAGGCCGGGCAGCTAAGCCATCTGGGCTAAGCGCTGAAAGCATCTAAGCGCGAAACCCTTCCTGAAACAAAATAACCTTTCTTACGATGGAGGTCGGTAGTAGAAGACTACTTTGATAGGATGGAGGTATAGATCACAAGCTTCGGCGAGTGGTGAGCCTGCCATTACTAATAGACCAACGCACTGGTTAGCCACATTACATAGAGACTATGCGCGATGATTTTTTCATTTAAAATCAAACCCTAGTGTAAACTAGGTTTTTGATTTTAAAATTACACGACTACAAATCTTTTATTATGGACGAAATGATGATTTTTCAATGAGTGATTCAGCACAAAATAAATTCTATGAATCAAAATGTGCTCAACTAATACAGGAAAAAGATATCCGCTTTGCTGGAATCATTGACGAGTCCGGCAAACTGGTGGCTGGCGGATTCAAAAATGGTATAACGCCACTTGAAAACAATGAGAATAAGCTTGACGACTTCATGGAATTTGCATCTAGGGTGTCACTACGAAAGGAGTTTGATAAAACTCTTGGTCCAATCAACTACCTTGCGGCAAGGCGAGACAGATTGGTTTTGATAAGTTTTCCATTTCCAGTTAGTCGAATTGTTTTGCTGATTTCTGCAGAACCAACTGTTGAGATTGAAAACCTAGCAAAAAGAGTCGTGACAATCTTCAGTGTTGTATCATAGGAACTGGAAAACCAATTTTACTTTTTAAATTAATGGTAATATATCAGCCGAATAATGAAGCATGTGTTCTGTGAATATTGTTTAAAAAATAAAAAGACATTTTGGAGAAAATCAAAAAAATCTCTGTGCAAAAATAGTAAAAAGGGCATATGATATTTGGGATATTTTGACTATTCTGGAATCAAATGACATGGAACAGATCAAAAAGCAATCGTGGCAAAACAAAAGCTTGCTGCCGAGAAAAGAGAAGCTGCATCACGGGACAATAAAATATCAATAAAACTTTCAAAGTGCGACCATCGGAAACCGATTCAAAATAGCCAGAAACTCTGAGAAGCGGGTAATATAGGAGATGCGTCAATCTAAGAAACCTGAGAAAACATACATCTGTGTTACAAAAATTTGGATTGAGCGCAGAAGAAAAACAAAAAGCTAGGGGTATCAAAAGAAACTCATATGAAAAGCCACAAACCACTGGAAGAACTCAAGGCAAAATCCCAAAAATAACCCATCGGGAAGCAGATTTTTATCCATAATCTGTTTCAACTTGGTATGGTTACAAGTTCAGAACCAAACGTTGTCGGCGTAAGTGTTCTAAAACAAAATGGCGTAGATATTGACGAGCTAATAAAACTTCTAATCTACAACGCGTCGGTGGAATTCACTGCATACTATTATTTCACGAATCTTAGAATGCACTGCACCGGAGTAGATGGTGAGGGAATAAAAGGCGTAATCGAAGATGCACGTCTTGAAGATCTTAGTCATTTCGAGTCCTGTCTGTCTAGGATCTATGAGCTTGGTGGAAGTCTACCAAATGATGCCACTGAGTTTATCAAAATGTCTGGCTGCGAGTTTCTGCAACTCCCACCGAACAAAACTGATCTTAGGGCAATAATGGAAAAATGCCTCAAGGCAGAACAAGGTGCAATTGTAAATTGGAACAAAATATGTCAGATGACACATGGAAAAGATCCGGCTACATATGATGTCGCTAAAGACATCTTACGTGAGGAAATAGAACACGAGGCGTGGTTCTTGGAACTCTTGTATGGCAGACCCTCTGCGCATATGAGAAGAAAATTTCCAGGCGAACGACCACACACTTACAAACATTCTAGGGCATTAGGCTGAACCTAGAATTTTTCTATTTTTTGTAAACTGTGAAATCTTTCACGATCATAATAAGGCCAAAATTTATCTAGACCAAAAAAACGATAATGTTGATCCAATGCAAGAAGCATTTGTAACTGTTGACGGCAATAGGATTCGATACCTAAAGGCAGGTTCTGAAAAGAAAAATCTATTACTCATTCATGGGCTTGGAGCATCCGCAGAAAGATGGGAATTTGTAATTCCGAGTTTTAGCAAACACTTTACAGTTTATGTTCCGGATCTGATCGGATTTGGACTCAGTGAAAAACCAAACGTGGATTATACTACAGAGTTTTTCTCTGATTTTATTTCCTCATTTCTGAGAGAAATTAATGTCAAAAAAGTCACGGTGGTTGGTTCTTCACTTGGTGGTCAAATAGCTATTGATTATGTAATACACAATCAACAAAATGTTGAAAAATTGATTCTAGTTTCACCTGCAGGTGCAATGAAGCAATCGACTCCTGCGTTGGATGCATACATAATGGCTGCTTTGTATCCTGATAATGATACCGCGAAAAATGCATTCTCCATGATGACTGGAAATAATAAAGAAGTTAACCAAACCACCGTGGATGGTTTCGTGCAAAGGATGCTGATGCCCAACGCAAAATATGCGTTCATGTCTACAATTCTTGGACTAAAAAATGCACCAGAAATATCTACAAAACTGGAGGTGCTAGAAATTCCCACACTAGTTATCTGGGGTGAACTGGATCCGGTAATACCGATAAAATATGCGGAATATTTTGTGCAGAAGATTCGTGATTGTAGGTTCTATCGAATGGAAAACTGCGGCCACACGCCTTATGTGGAGGATCCGAAAGAATTTGTCAAAATCGCACTCGGTTTTATTCACTGAACTATGGTATCTTTAAATAAGTAGTGCACCAAACAATGCCAATGATTGGTAACAATAACCAAGATTATCTATCTATGTTTCAAGAATGGGTGCAAAAAGGCGGACGTGCACAGGCAGAATTTATGAAAGCATTTTCAGCTTACATGGAGACTAATCAAAAATTTGATCCAGTAAATACTCTCAAAGAACTGACTACAAAATCTTCTGAGGCACAAGCCAATCTTATGGCATCTATGTCAAATGCTCAAAAAAACACCATGGAACAATTTTTCAATATGGGTAATCTTTTGCAAAACTTCATTGGGTATGGTGCTTTTAAGACAACAATTGGAAGTAATGGAAGAATCTCAATTCCAGAAGCAGAACGTGATGCACTGCGAATCAATGAAGGCGACCTAGTCCAAGTAGTTGTGATTCCTCTAGAAAAAAAGAAGCGCCAGTCCTAAGATCTTTCTTTAATCCACTGACAAAGCTCAGGCAAAATTTGCTTTTGTGAAAAAGAACTTGCAATCATTCCAACATGTCCTATTGGATACACACGCATCGTTTTATCCTCACTAGAAACGGCATAGTATATGGGCATGCTACATTCTGGTGAGACAAGATGATCCCCTACCGCAACCTGAACAAAAATTGGCATAGTGATATTTTTGAGATTAATTTGTTTTCCACCTACATACATCTTGTTTTGGATTAGTAGATTCTCCTGATAAATATCCCTCATCCATTGCCTGAATAACTCTCCCGGTATGGGTGGAGTATCACTAAGCCATTTTTCGATGCGCAGGAAATTATCCACAAATTCTTTATCGTGTATATTTTTGAAAAATTTGTAATATTTTTCTAATCCCTGCTCAAATGGTTTGAGGATTGAAAAGCAATAATACATGAATTCTGGAGGCATATTTCCGATTGTATCTACTAACATGTCAATTTTCATGTGTTTTGCCATGTTGCTTACTACGGTGGTATCCTTCCATCCATCAATCACTGGCGCGGTTACTACCAAATTACGCACCTTTTTTGGGTGTAGTGTCGAGTAAATTGTGGCTATTGTTCCACCAGTACAATATCCCTGCACCGATATGTTGTCGACTTGGGCTTCTTTTCTTACGAAATCTACGCAATTGTCCATGTACAAATTAACATAGTCATCAAAGTCGAGATATTTGTCAATGTTTGAAGGTGTACCCCAATCAATCATGTATACATCAATACCACTCTCGATCAACTTTCTTACCCAGCTTTTCTTTTGTTGAATGTCTAGAATGTGAAATCGATTGATGATTGCATAACTTATCAGAAAGGGAGTCTTGGTTTGCTTTTCAACGAGTGGCCTATAATGGAGTAGCCGCATTTTGTCTTGCTCATATACAACATCAAACGGAGTTGACTCTAATGTTATTTCATCTGGGACTGGAACTAGATTTGGTGCCTCTGTAACATTTTTTGTAAAACTGAGGAATTCCTCCATTAATTTTGGATCAATTATCTCATTTTCCATTTATCTTCTCATCGTTCTTTTCTAATTTTGTGATTCTTTTTCTTAGCTCGTGTAATTCTTTGTAGACTTCGTCAATCTCTTTTCGTGTTGGGAGTTTCATCGATTGTAAAATTACATTGGTAATGCTCTCCCAATGTCGACTTAATTCCAATTCCGCTGATACTAATTTTCCGTAGTTTTCGCCAAATTTCTCGGAATCAAAAAGTTGGGTAAAATCATTTTCAAAAATGTCAATCCAAACTCGCTTGTATGCTTCCAGACTTTCTACATCTTGTGGAATTGTGGTAATTTTTACATTAACTTTCTTCTGTGATTCTATCCATGTCTCAGAGAGCTGCTTGTAATATTCAATCAATCTCTGGTTGAAATCTATTAGATCATCATTTGCATCAATTAATTCTGTTATGACCTTTTTCGCATCATTTGCCCAATTTCTTGATGGTCCGACTGATGTTAGTGCAATGGGTTTACCTGACATGAGATGCAATAAGTCAGTCCAGAATAGGGATGTATGTTTGAAATAATCGAGCGGAAGCTTGACGTCCTGTGACATGTTGATTAAATACAAAAGCTCGCAATAAATAGATCGTCTTCTAAATGTCATCTAAAATCATGGAGGAATCGTAATGGAAAAAGACGTATTATGTGAGTCAGTTAAAAAATTAGACTCCTCCATACGTTTTGTGGGACTGATTAATGACAAGGGTCACTTGGAAGCGGGCGGAATGACTCAGGGAAAAAACACTCTTGAAGACACCAAAAAAGACGAGATGCTCTACATGGAGCTTGCATTACGAGTCAGAATGCGCCAAGAGTTTGACCAAGAACTAGGTCCTGTGAGATTTGCCATGTCGTATAGGGATAAGGTGATCGTAATGAGTTTTCCAATTAATAAAGAAATTCTACTTATTTCTGCAGAAAAAGATCTAAATTTTGCTAAATTTCCATTTAATGCTCTTAAAATAATAGAGCAATACCGAAAGTGAAAACATCAGATTAGTTTAAGATACGAATCACTGCACAATCATACCGTGGAAAATAAACTGATCATCCTCATGTCAATGATTATGCTTACCGGATTGTTTGGAAAAATTTACGCGGATGTTATGATCCCAGAGGATCAAATTCTGGGATACTATGATTCTGAGGGAATTTACACCATTGTGGGCGTAGTAAAAAACACTGAAAAATATGCCATATTACCAGTGATTCATTTGACTATACTTGATAATGGCAAAGAGATCTCAATTAGTCAAAGCCTCCCAACGGTTTTTCCAAATAAGGACATTCCATTTAAAATCAAATCTTCTGAAATAACTGCAATCGATGCATCAATTACGAATTTTGATGTAACGTTCAGTCAAGTTTTCGATAAACTTGAATCAAAAGTAGAAGTAGTCTACGATAGAACCCTGAAAAAACACGCAGATGGTCACCTAACTGGAAAAATAATCAATAAAGGAAATCAAACTCAATATGATGTCAAAATTTACGCCACAATTCATGGAGAGAATAATTCATTCATTGATACTGCAAAAAACCTTGAAAGAATCGACAAAATAGACCCTGGACAAATTATTGACTTTACAATGTATCCTGATTCTATTGTTGCGCAAGACATTCATTATTATAGCTGTTTTGCAATAGGCGATGAAACAATTATTCCATTATATGCAGTCAGAAATGGTGAAAAATTTAATTTTCGTTATGACTCCACTGCCTCGTTTTCAGTGGATGGGGGATTTGATGAAACAGGTACTGTACTCTCACTTACAGGCGTGAACTCTTTTAAGTTCCCGACATATGTGAATTTTGAATTTCCAAAAACTTCGGACAATGAAAAATTTAAGGTTGTCGTTAACGGCAAAGTCGTTCAGTTCCTTCAGAGTATAGATGAAGAAGGTAGTTGGCATGTCGTGTTTGATGTATCTGGCTCTACACAGAACAAGATTGTGATTTCAGGCTTTGAGAAACCAGGTTCAACCCACACGTCAACAAATCCGGTAACTGTAGAATCCAGCGAACCTGTAGATGAGGTACAAGACATGCAAGCCGAATCTCTGGATGGAGCTGATTACTCTGTCTGGTATTATATCGCTCCTATCATTATTGCAGGCGTGATCGGAATTACTGTTTTTTCAATTAGAAAAGCAAAATCTAAAGTCTAGCTTTTTGGCAGTATTATTACTATCTACCTGATTTGCCCATCGTTTCAATTATGTTGTTGAATAATTTACCAAAAAAATAATTTCAAGCTTATCTATATTACACACAATAACAGAATTAATTTTTGGGAAATATTTTATGAGATAATCCGAAGTTTGTACTCTATTCATAACTTTCTTTAGAATAGTGAGTAACTAATGAATTGTAACTTCAATGGAGGTAATTTTATGTTATTTAGAACAGTTTCAATTTACTGACATATTTTCATGCTTTTCTTCAATTAATCCAAGCCGGTCTAGTAATCTCTTTTCAAGTTTATTTTTAGAATTCTTTGTAACCGATGGTATAATTGACTATGATTGTTAATTGAGTGCGTATGTCATGAGTGATTTACGATGTTTGCTCTCCGATATGCAATAGCTGGTCTAGTTTTATCGTCCGTCTTGCTCTTTTACTATCCTTAAGTTTACCCAGTTCTTAGTAGTGTTTTAATTATTTGCATACTTTGAGCCTATTTACAAAAATGGTTCTGAAGAACCAAGGGGATATCATTTGGTATGGCAAGGGAAAATTATGGGATAATTCAACAAACCTAAACAAACCAAAAACAAATCGGTTAGTATTCATGTGTATGTCTAAATCACTCAGACAACAATAATTACTCCATGCATTTTGGCAGTTTACCGTCATGTTTTTCTTGATACTCTTTTAGGAGTTGAGAGCCAATCCGTTCATGATTTGATACGATAGAATATTTGAATCGTTTTGCTTCTTTGGTGCATGAATTATTCAGTGATTCTGAAATTGATTGTCTGAGGTTTTTCGTATTCCCAACGTACAAAATCTTCATTGCCGCATGCATCATGTAGACGCCACCCTCTTCTGGAATCTTTGATATTTGCTCCAAGTTGTAATCCAGCCATTCTGACCATGCAATTTCAGTCATACTAGAATTACTCTGCTGCCTTGTTTTGAATGTTATTTGTCTAGCAATCCCTTCAGTCCGACACAACGATTCCTAATTGTTACCTCGGTTACTCCTGCGGCCACCGATATGTCCTTTTGCGATCTAATCTCACCATTGGATACGCATGCCAAATACAGTGCAGCTGCTGCAAGCCCCATTGGGTCCTTTCCCGCAACCATTCCGATTACTTTGGCTTTCTTAAGTATCTCCATTGCCTTTCTTTTGGTCTTTTCAGAAAGATTTGCCATGCTTGCAATTCGTGCTATCCCCTTTATTGGGTCTGCTACTGGCATTTTGAGATCTAACTCTTTGTATATGAGTCTGTAGCATCTTGCTACATTTTTTCGCCTGATGTTGATACTCTCTGCAATGTCATCCAGAGTTCTCACCGTCTCTGTATTTCTGCATGCTGCATAAAGGCACGCGGCAATCAAACCATGAATGGATCTGCCTCTGACGAGCTTTTTCTCCATTGCCTTTCTGTAGATGTATGCTGCTTTTTCAATTACTGCGTCTGCAAGACCTAATTTGTCTTTCATTTTTTCAAGTTCGTTTAGTGCCTGTCTTAGATTCCTATCTGCAGATGTATGTGCCTGGGTTCTACTGTCCCATGTTCGTAATCGCTCAATAGAATTTTTCATCGCCGCCGATAACGGTTTTCCAGTGGCATCCTTGTCAGCACTTCCTATCACGGTGGATAATCCCATATCGTGCATTGTGAGTGACGTGGCGGCACCTACTCGACTTTTATCTGAACCATCATTTGAAAACGATCTCCATTCTGGCCCAGCCTCCTCAATTTTTTCCGCAGCTACATAACCGCAATTTCTGCAATAAATTTCACCATTTACCGCATCAACTTGTATGGTGTTCTTTCCACATGATGGGCATCTTGATTGTGAGGTTGTCATCAGTCTATAAATAGTCATTTTAAGTTATTATGGGTTCTGCACAATTTCGATGATTATTTGTGTGTAGGTAAAGCTAAGTCTCATTCTATGGCGGTAGAACTTATTTTTGGGATTTTTGTCTGGAGTGGTCTTTTAGCTTATCTGCGAGTTCTCTAAATATCTCATTTACGCTAACGTCTATCAGGTTAATAGTTGCATTATCTTTTATGATCCGCCTTTCATATTTTTCTTTGAGCGCAAACATTACTGATGACCAATGCAATACTCCTTTGATCTTTTCTTCCACTATGATATTTGCGTCTGGAAAATTAAATGACTGAAATACCACACCGTTTGTCCAGTTTATGGCTGGTATTGCACCACCTGCGGTTTTACTACTAAATGCGATCTGAGTCATCCAGTCTTCAAAATTATACTCGATGACTTCGTGTATTACGAGCTTTTTCCATGGTTCTATTGAAATCTCCAAGATACTGTGGCTTTGAATGTCGGAATTATATAACTTTCAAAAGACTCGCGGACAAACCTATTGAATGATAATGTGACTATCTGTCAGTTTTGAACAGACAAGATCGGCCATTTTATTCTAGAATCGATACTCGGTGATAAATGAACCCAGTGGTAATCACAAAAATTTTAGGCTTTTTGGCCATGACGAAATCTATATCCAAGTATGCTTCGGATTACTCCAAACACGACCAGTTCCGTTGAAACACTTTCTGCAAAGCCGGATATTGACATAGTTAGATATATCCTGAATTAAACAGATATGGAACATGTGTATAGTTCGCATACCTTTTCAAATCGACGCAATGCTGAGCTATCTAACCGATAAAATCTCTTAGAGTCAACTTGGATAGAAAATAAGAAGAACTGTTCACATGAAATATCTGCCTGAGAAAATAAGTCAAGACACTGATCTTATCGTGAAAAAACCGTCATACAGCTACTCAAAGAACTACGCTAGGAGATTAGGTGAGAAGACAATACGCATACTTGGGTTTCATCGATGGATACATGATGCTATCTGTATTGTCGGTGTGTCCTAGGCCAATGGAATGTCCTAGTTCATGTCTCATTATCTTCTCAACAGTTGCTACATCATACAGCTGAAATCTGCCATCGCAATTGTAATCACCTAGAGCGACTTCTACAACTCCTTTTCCTATATGTGCATGTCCTAGTACTCCCTCACCGAGCTTTCTTACTGTCCAAGTGACCCAGACGTTTGCATCTGATTTGGTCTCTGTGTAGGAGAATTTTACGACTGCTTGTCCCTGAGTTGAATTGAAGATATGACTTTCCCAGAACTTGGTTGACTGCGTTAATGTACTCACATGATCTAATGGCAGACCTGCAGGTTGTTTGTTTACAAAAATCTTATAGTTTAGCACGTACATGTTATTCTCTCTTGTTATAACGGGATTTGGAAATCCTGAAGATCCCGCCTTTATCTGTTGTTCAAAATTCCACTTTTCATAATCTCGTAAGAATTTTTTAATCACATCAAAACTTGGGTTTGGATATTCGATATATCGCTTGTCTTTTTTCACTTTGGAAGAGATACTGTTTACGTATGATTCAAATGTTTTTTGATCTGGGGCTGTGCTCCAATTCTTTGGCTTAACCGTTGGGTGATATGGATATTTTTTAATTACTTTGTCTGCAAATTCTTTATAGTTTTTTGCTACCGTGTTGTTTGGATATATCTGATATGCTTGATCAAAGTAGATTTTCGCTTCTTTATACTCACCATAGTTGCCAAAGCCTACTCCGAGTCCAAGTAGTGCTGTGACGTCATTGTTATTTTTTTTGTAAACTTTGTAAAAATCTGACATTGATTTTTGATGTAATCCTAGATTGCTTTGTGCAACTCCTTTCCTTTTTAGTACTTCTGTATGATCAGGATAATTTTTGAGAATTTTATCATATAGTTCGATTGCATCTTTGTATTGGCCTTTCAGAAAGTGTTTTGTGGCTTCTTTGTATGCAATGTTTGACTGTTTTACTATTTCATCTGCGAAAATCGGTTCAATTTGAATGATTATTATCGTAAACACTACAAAAATCATAATAACAAAATATTTCATATGATGAATATGGAGGGGCCTGGTAATAATCTGAACGAACTAAAGATACGAATCCAAAAGTTACATCAAGAACTCAATTTGCTTGGCGAACCAAATTTACCTCTTGAACAAATGATAAGTGCAACCAATATTCTGCGACAAAATGAGTATCTTATAAAATCGAATGAAAAAAGGACTGATCTAATTGCAGCCTACATGGAATATACTAAACAACTAGATCAAATAGTAAACTCCTTGTTCTCAATTCAATCTGATCTCAAGGATTTGATAAAAACACAAGCATCCCTAATTCAATCTGAAAAACCAAAGAAAATAACAAAAAAACGCAAAAAAGTTTAACTCACTTTCGATGTGATATGTCGCCAGACGTGATTCTGGTTGATTTTGAACCATGACGCACAATTAGACTGCCGTCTTTGTCCAATCCTATTGCTTTACCCGATATTTTAATACCTAGATCCGTAACCGTGATTTTTTGTCCAATAGTCGAAGATTTTTCTGTCCATTGCTCTATTATTTCATATGTTTTATTTGCATGCAACAATTCTAGTGCTGCTTCAAGCTCAAAGAGAAATTCTTTGACTAGGCCTGCTGGTTTCACATTTTTCTTTTTAACTAAAGTAGTTACTCCATAAAAGTTACTATTTGTTTTTATCTTATTCTCAATTTGTTTTACATTTACGTGAAAGTTAATTCCAACACCGACTGTGACACTTTCTATTTTTGTTGATTCAATTGACGCATCAATTATTATCCCAGCAACTTTTTTCCCGTCCAATGTAACATCGTTTGGCCATTTCAACTTGGTTTTTATCCCAAGTGTTTTGTCAATGGCATTTGCAAGTGCTATTGCTACTGCAAATGGGATCAATGTTATTTTGTATATGTCAAATTTTGTCTCCAAAATGATTGACATCCAAATTCCTCCTTTCGGAGAAATCCACCTTCTACCTTGTCTGCCCTTTGCAAGTGTCTGCGACTCTGCTATTATGACTGAGCCAAAACTTGACTTGTCTTTTGCAATATTTGTAGCTATACGCTGGGTAGAATCAATGACATCATAATAGTAGACTCTTTTTCCAAGTTGTTTTGTCTTTATTCCATCCGTTATTTCCCATGGAAGTAAAAGGCTGGTTGTGTCGATTAGGCGATATCCGAGGTTTTGTTTTGACTCTATCTTGTATCCAAGTGATTGTATTTTTTTGATGTGTTTCCAAATTGCCACTCTGCTTATCTTAAGGACTTCGCTTAGGTCTTCTCCTGAGAGATATTCTAGGCGATGAGCCTTGAGGAATTGTAAAACCTTGACCAATCCTTGATTTTCATCTGAAGTGTATAGCAATAATGACTTAATTATAACGTGGTTGATTTAAGATTTCTAAAAACCGATATCTATGTCAAAGCCACCGTCTCCGCCGCCCATATCGCCGCCTGCATCTCCTCCCGCATCTGCCCCTGTATCTGACATTTGGTTTTCGGCACCTGGCGGAACTTGGTCTGCTGGAACATAGCTAGACATCGATGCTCCAATCATAGAGAACATCATCGAGAACATCATCATATTCATTATTCCGAAGAACATCATCATAGCAAAGTCGGACTTGTTAGAGCCCATGAATTCCTCCATCTTCTTTTTGTCACCAAGCTTGTATAGTTGGACCATCTGGTTCCATTTTTGTTCCATTTCGTAGATTCGTTGTTGGAGTTCATTATTTCCCTTGTCTGTGATGTTTAACTCAATTTTTTCTCCACCGAGAAATCCCTTCTTTTTATCTATTTTGATAAATCCTCGCTCTTCAAGTTTTTCAAGTATTTGATTTAATTCTTCAGGTGAAATACCGGTCTTGGCACGTATTTTGTCAAATTTTTTAGCGCCATTTTTTATTGCGCCTAATACGATAATATCTTTTGGCTCTTCTTCCATAATGAAAATTATTGTATAGCCTATATAATTTTTCAAAATAGATTATAATCCCTTTTAAGTAAGCGTATCATGGAGCGAGATCCGCACACTGATGATCAAATACGAAGTATTCTATCATTAAAAAAAGTCGCAGTAGTTGGTATGTCTAAAAATGAAGGAAAAGCGGCAAACTATGTTCCAAAGTACCTGATTTCACAAGGATATGACATTGTACCAATTAACCCGACCACAGATTGCATCCTTGACCGAAAATGCCATGCTAATCTATCTGAAATAACCGAACCAATTGACATTATAGATGTGTTTAGACCATCTGATCAGATCTTACCTGTAGTACAAGAAGCAATCAAAATAAAGCCAAAAGTAATCTGGCTTCAAGAAGGAATTCATAATGAAGAAGCAGAAGATCTTGCTAGAAAAGCGGGAATCCAAGTTGTTTTTAATAGATGCATGTTGGCAGAACATCAGCGGTTGTTCTAATGGCCAAATTTGATGATTTCTATAATGAACTTTTAGCACTGGTAAAATCTTACACTGATAATGAAACGATGATCAAAGTTGAGTCAGATCTAGAATCACAAATAATTCAAATTTTTGGAGAAGGTGTATCTTCTCTTGGCAGAGCAAAAAATGGCCTTGCAAACGTATCAGAACTTGCCTTTACCACGGCAGAACACCATCCATACTGGAGTTTGCTGTATAATGCATGTCAGATAGCAAAAATTACTCTGGACAAATGGGAATCTGATTTAACACATGAGGAAATAGATGAAATAGTTTGGTCGTTAGACGAACTCAAAAACACCTGTCAAAAAATACTGGCGAACCCACACAATGATCATACTCACTAGTCAGAGATAAATAGCATGAAAAGCGCATTTTATTATGCCAATAAAAATAGGAATCATCGGCAAAACAAATACTGGCAAAACTACATTTTTCAATTCCGCAACACTTTCAACTGCAGAAATCTCTACATATCCGTTTACTACAAAGAAACCTGAAACTGCAACCGCAAATGCAATCACACTTTGTGTTCATCCGGAGTTTAATGTGCTTGATAATCCGAAAAATTCTAGGTGCATTGATGGTTGGCGGTATATTCCAATTGAGCTTATTGATCTTCCCGGATTAATCAAGGATGCATGGCAAGGAAAAGGACTTGGCAACCAATTTCTATCTGTAGCAGCGCAATCTGATGCATTACTGCATGTTGTAGACGTGTCAGGTGGTATTGACTCGTCTGGGAAAATTGCGGAAGCGGGAGCCGGAGATCCAATCTCTGATTTTGCAGACATAGAGGAAGAACTGATAATGTGGTATCTCAAGATTCTGGAGGGAAACCGCGACAAAGTTTCAAAGACAATACATTCTGGTATGGACAAGATAGTGGCAATTGCCGATTTATACCGAGGGATAGGCGTTAGCAATTCTCATGTAAAAGAGGCATTACATTCTGCTGGGATAGCTGATAAGGAATTTGATGACATCGGCTTTCAAGAATCCAAAAAATTTGCAACGGTGTTACGTAAAATCTCTAAACCCACTCTAATTGTGGCAAACAAAATTGATGTTGACGGTGCAGATAAGAATTTTGCAAGACTTCGAGAGCGATATATTGACACCATAGTGGTGCCTGCAAGTGCAGACAGTGAACTATCACTACGACGTGCAGAACAAAAAGGCCTCATAAAATATTCACCTGGATCTGAACAATTTGATATCATGAAGCCAAATGATCTATCTCAAAAGCAAAAAGGAGCACTTGACTTTATCACCAAAGAAATCATGGGAGAATACATGCGAACTGGAGTCCAATTCGCAATTAACGTTACCGTCTTTAAGCTCCTCAAAATGAATGCGATATATCCAGTAGCAGATGAAGAAAAACTAGCCGACAAGAAAGGAAATGTCTTACCTGATTTGATTTTATTAAAAGACGGTGCAACTGTGGCTGATCTGGCAAAGGAAATACACACCAGTCTTACAAAGGGGTTGTTGTATGCAAAAGATATCCGCTATAATCTAAGATTGCCCATAAATTATCAGCTTCGAGATAGGGACGTAATATCACTGGTTTCAGCATCTACTAGCAAAAAACCACATTAGGTATCTGCCAAGATTTTTTCTTTTTTCATCCAGACTGTCTTGTTTTTGTGATCTAGCAGAACAATGTTCAGTGCTGAGATCTGGTCACGGATTTTATCTGCATCTTGGTATTTTTTTTGTACGCGAAACATATCTCGTTGTTTGATGAGGTCTGTGATTGATTGTTTTTCTTGTTCTGTGACCTTTTGTACTTGCAATCCTAAAACGTTAGACATGTATTCAAATTCTGGTAATGCAATTTTGGAAATAGATCTTGTCATGGATTCGGAGGCCGCAAATCTGTTGATTCCTTTGATTAATTTGAAAAATGCATTTGTCGCAAGCGCGGTGTTAAAATCCGAATCAAGTGCGGAGTCAAACTCTGTTCTGCACTCTGATAATATATTTTTCATCTCGTCTATTGGACCTATATCATCTGACATGATCATCTCATAATATGCTGTTTCTACCTGTCTCCATTTTATGAGATTCTCTTTTAACAAATCTTCTGAGTAATCAATTGCCTTAGAATAATGACCTGAGAGACAAAAGAGCCGAATGACATTTGGACCCCAGTTGTCTAAAACATGTCTAACTGATTTAATGTTTCCAAGCGACTTCGACATTTTTTCACCATTTATTGTAACCATGCCCACATGCATCCACAACTTGGCGAGTGGTTTTTTAGTCACGGCTTCAGTCTGCGCTATTTCGTTTTCGTGGTGTGGAAAGATCAGATCACGTCCGCCACCATGAATCTCAAATTCTTCACCTAGGTATTTGAGACTCATCGCGGAGCATTCAATATGCCAGCCGGGCCTACCTTTGCCCCAAGGACTAGGCCAATTTGGCTCAGTTTCAGAAAACTTCCATAATGCAAAGTCTAGTGCGTCATTTTTCGTTTCATCAACTGCTATTCTAGCACCAGCTATGAGGTCCTCGGTTTTTCTCTTTGAAAGCTTACCGTATTCTGAGAATTTTGATACTGAATAGTAAACACCATTTAATGACAAATATGCGTATCCTGATTTGATCAAATCCTTGATCAATTCTATTATTTCTGAGATGTGTTCTGTCGCTTTTGGGTGGGCAGTGGCACGCCTAATATTCAATCTATCAAAATCCTCAAAATAATGATTGATGTACCTCTTACTGATCTCAAGTGGATGAACACATTCAGTATTTGCTCTGTTGATTATTTTGTCATCAACATCAGTGAAGTTCTGTACGAAGTTTACTTTGCTTCCCTTTGCTTCCAGAAATCTTCGCAACACATCAAAGATTATTATGGTTCTCGCATGGCCTATGTGGGATTCATCGTATACTGTAACTCCGCACAAATAAATTCTGATGTCGTCTGATGTAATTTCTTGTTCTTTTGTGCTTAATGTGTCGTAGATTTTCAACTGGCTTTCATCATAATCTACTTGGCGCTGTCCTTTTATGTTCACTGTTTTTGTACAATTGTTGTATTTTTTCGATTTTATCTGGATTGATGTTAGTTTCTTGGTAAATTTTGTCTGCTGACATCTTCTTATCCATCATACAATACAAAACGCAATCAATTTCTTCGTATGGTATACCTATCTCATTTTCTGCTAAATGTTCTGGCCAAAGATGCGGACTACTTTTTTTTGCTATTATTGATTCCTTCACCTGCAAGTGTTTTGCAAGCTGACGTACCTGTGTTTTGTATAGTGACACTATTGGCAATAGATCAGCTGCCCCGTCACCAAACTTTGTGAAATAACCAATGAGAAACTCTGACTTGTCGCTAGAACCCAAAACAAAATGGTTTTTCAGGTTTGCATAATAATATAAGAGATTAGCACGAATTCTTGCTCGAAGATTTCCAAGCGCCCTTTGATCAGGTTCCAGAATATTTGCACATTGTGAGTGAATCATGCTGATATCAATTAGTTTGTAATCGAGACCTAGTTTATCTACGGTGTATAACGCATCCTCCGTTTCTTCTTTTGGCGAAATCTTGCTGTCTGGCATTATGAGTGCAAGTGAATTTTCCTTAAATGATTTTGCACAAATATGCGCAATTACTGCAGAGTCTATCCCACCTGATAATCCGAAAACAAATCCTCCTGAATTCACAACATACTTTCTGAGAAATGATTCGATGTTGTTCTGGATTTGGGTGTAATTTTGAGCGATGACTTCTTTTAGAATCTTGTCCAATAATCTGGCATTGAATTATTGATTAAAAATCGTATCTAGACTTCCATGTAAATGCCGTCGTTTCTGGACTCTACCTTGTATGTCTGGAGCTTTACGCCTTTTAGGTAGTCCAAAAGCTCCCCCGTCTTTATATCATAATGCCAAAAATGAAGTGGGCATTCTACCACACAACCATTGAGTTTTCCTGGCACAATGGAGCCATCCTGATGTACACATAATGCATCAATTCCATGATAGCCATCTTGGTTGAAAATGGCAATTCTTTTCTCGCCTATTCTAACTTCGATTCCTTTTCCTTTTTCGATCGAGTCTTTTTCCGCTACTTTTTGCCAGACCATTGAATTGCAACAAGTCCTGTTGGTTATTTACTTTATTGATCCAACAAAGATTTTTTAGTATATGGAATAGGGTACGAATGTTGAGTAAAGTAAAAGATGAAAGCTTAGCCGAGCAGGGCAAGATGTCTTATGAATGGGCACGAAACCATATGCCGATTTTGGATAAAACCATCAACAGATTAAAGAAGTCTCAACCATTCAGAGGACTAACACTGGGTTTTTGTCTCCACATCACAAAAGAAACATCTGTTCTTTTGATTGGTGCCAAAGAACTTGGGGCAGACGTGGCTGTGTGCGCTGGTAATCCTCTTACTACACAAGATGATGTCGCTGCATTTTTGGCATCAGAAGGAATCCATACTTATGCTTGGAATGATGAAACTAACGAAGAGTATGACTGGTGTATTGATCAAGTACTCAATCACAAACCGACTATCATAACCGATGATGGCGCAGACATGAATGTCAAATTACATTTTGATAAAAAATACAAAAAAATGCAAATTCTTGGTGCAACAGAAGAAACGACCGCTGGAGTAAATAGAATCAAGGCAATGGAAAAAAAAGGCAAACTTCGATATCCTGTCATAGTAGTAAACGAAGCATACACAAAACACATGTTCGATAATAGGTACGGTACGGGTCAGTCAACAATAGATGGATTCTTACGCGCAATGAATCTACTATTTGCTTCAAAGAGGGTAGTCATTGCTGGCTATGGTTGGGTGGGTCGTGGCGTTGCGGAAAGAACTCGTGGAATGGGCTGTAAGGTGATAGTGACTGAGATAGATCCAGTAAAGGCTTTGGAAGCACACATGGACGGATTTGAAGTAATGAATATGGTGGAGGCTGCAAAAATCGGCGATATTTTTATCACGTGCACTGGCATGCGAGATATCTTAACTAAAGAACACATTTTGAAAATGAAGGATGGTGCAGTTATGGGCAATGTGGGGCATTTTGATGTAGAAATTGATTCTGACTATTTACTAAATCAGTCTAAATCTGTGCGCGAAGTCCGACCAAACCTAGATGAGTGCGTTTTACAAAATGGCAAAAAGGTTTACCTTGTAGGAAAAGGAAGACTGGCAAACCTGGTTGCCGCAGAAGGCCATCCACCAGAGGTGATGGCACAATCATTTTCAAATCAAATAATGTCCATTCTATATATTAGTAAAAATCACAAAAAGATTGGCAAAAAAGTGATCACAGTGCCGCTAGAAATCGATACTCAAGTTGCTGAAGATGCACTGGCAGCGTTTGATGTCAAAATTGATCGTCTTACCAAGAAACAAATCGCGTATCGAGAGAACTGGTAACAAACCTTCTTAAATAATACGAACAAAATTCTTCCACATGAACCCTCGTGCAATCATTACTAGTGCCTTACCATATGCTAATGGCGAAATCCATCTGGGACACGTAGCGTCAACATACCTACCTGCAGATGTAACTACTAGATTTTTAAAGCAAAATGGTGTAGAGGCGTATTACATATGTGCATCAGATGATTTTGGAACACCAATTTTGATTGCGGCGGAAAAAGAAAAGAAAACTACTCAAGAATATGTCGCACATTGGAATAAGCGAGACTATGAGGATTTTTCTGCATTTGATATAGGATTTGATTTGTTCTATCGTACTAGTTCCCCAGAGAACATTGAATTTGTTAGGCATGTATTTGATAAGCTAAAAAAGAATGGGCACATTTACGAGTCAGAAATCATACAGTTTTACTGCAAAAATGATAAAAAATTCCTCCCAGATCGATATGTCATTGGAATTTGCCCACATTGTCAGGCTCCTGATCAATACTCGGATTTGTGCGAAAAATGTGGGCGTGTTCCAGAAGAAATAGGAAATCCAAAATGTGCCATTTGTGGCGCAACTCCAACCAAAGAAAAGACGACACATTACTTCTTTAGGCTGAAAAATTTCGGTGTACCGTTGTTAAAGTGGTTAGAAGAAAATCAAAACTTACAAAAAGATGTTAAAAAATATGTCCAAAACTGGATCACATCTGGACTAGTAGACTGGGATATCACCCGTGATATATCGTGGGGCGTCCCCATACCAAGTGATGAATCAAAGGTGTTTTATGGGTGGTTTGACAATCATCTGGCATACATTTCCTCTGCAATAAAATTCCTAAATGACAAAGGACTGGATGGAAAAGAATTTTGGAACTCTGCTGATATCTACCACTTTATTGGTAAAGACATTGTATATCATCACTATTTGTTTTTACCAGCGATGCGGCTTGGGATTGACTCAGAGTACAAACTGCCTGACTATATTCCTACCAGAGGGCATCTTACATTACAATCAAAGAAAATCTCAAAGAGTAGAAATTGGTACATTGGATTAAAAGAGTTCTTGGAATTTTATCCAGCTGACTATTTACGATATTACCTAGTTTCAATCAACCCATACTCTCAGGATGATCTTAACTTTGATTGGGATGATTTTATGACTCGAATTAACTCTGAGCTGATCGGCAATCTTGGCAATCTGGTTAATCGTGCACTTGGGTTTACTAAAAAAACATTCGATGGTGTGATTCCAGCACCTGGTGCATATGATGACAAAGACAAGGAGGCAGAATCGAAAATCCGCACACTAGCATCTGAATTATCTGGATTAATGCAACAGAATCATCTTGACAGGGCTATGAAGAAAATCATGGAGTTTTCTGCATATTTTAACCAGTATTTCCAGCACAAGGAACCATGGAAAAAAGGACCTGGAACAGAAACGTGCGTATTTTTGGCTGCAAATGCAGTATATTCTATATCAATAGCACTAAATTCGTTTTTGCCAAAATCCTCACAAAAAATATGGGAACAACTAGGCATGTCTGGCAATATTTCTACAAAACCTTGGAAGTCAATTTCCGAGTTGGAGTTAAAATCTGGTCACAAACTAGGGGAAATCTCGCCAATATTTGGCCGAGTGGAAGAAGCAGACATCAAAAAACGCAAAGAAAAATTTGAAACAAAATAAAAGAGTTCCTAGAATTTCTACTAGGGGATTTTATGATCTTTCTACTGGAAAAACAAAAAATAAAAGATCATACGATCTTTATCCAAAAAAATTCTTTGATAATTTGTATGATATTAGAGAAATAACAATAATGATTCATGGCTTGCGTAATAATAAATCCGGCGCACTTGTTAAATTCATGATTGCGCAATATAGATTACAACAACTTGGATACATGCACCCAGTAATTGGGTTTAGCTATGATTCTAACACTATTGGAGTTCAATACAAGTCTCATGAACAACATGCTACTGATGTTGGAATCATAATTGCAAAGAAAAATGGAAAAAACCTAGCAAATTTTCTAGTTGACATAAAAAGAAAATATCCAATGATAAAGATACGGCTGATCGGTCACTCCCTTGGCTCTCAAGTGATACTTTCTACACTTCAAAATCTGAAAAATAAACAGTTAGTAGAGGCAGTGTATATTTTTGGTGCGTCAATTCCATCTGATTCTGCAAACTTGAACAAATATGGTGCCATTATCAAAAAAACTATCCACCAGAAATTTGTCAATTATTATAGCCAGTTTGATAATGTCCTCAAGTATTCATTTGAGCAAGGGTTAATTCCAGAACCAATTGGATATTCTGGGGCCATTGGAAAAACTGTGGCTAAATATGCCCAAAAACATGTGCGCCCGGACAATCATAGATTTGCTAGCTATGCCAAAATTCTAAAGTCGTACCCATAATCTCTGAATATATTGAAGTGATTTTGTGTTGGTATGATGACAAACTCCGTCAATTTTGTAGTGTTGGGTGATCAGAGCATAGCCGCCAGTCTTGGGAAAAAAGGAACAGCCACGGATATGACTATGTATGACAAAAAAGAATCAGGAGTCATTCGTACCTATACTACACCTAGTGGATTTCCAGACAAAATACAACCCCTACTTCAAACAATAAATCTTGCAGAACATGTGATATTTCACATAAATAAGCTAGACAAATTTGCCGGTGAGCAGATTGTCGCATTGGATATGTTGCAGAAAAAATCTGGATTGCTCTCTTACACATATGATGTCGATGAAAACATGTTAAACACAATGATAAAAAATACCGTTTTGATTAATTATCCAAAAATCAAACAGGATAAAATTAAAGAAGAATCTGACAGGCTAACACAGATCTCACAAGATGGTAGTGCACGTGTCGTAATTGATCATTGCTTTGATGTTAAAGGTGTTGGAACCGTCATATTGGGAAAAGTGGAACGTGGAAAAATAAAACAATATGATACACTCAAACTCTTACCTGCCGGAATAGACGTCCTCATAAAATCAATACAAATGCATGATGATCCTGTAGACGAAGCTGTCTCTCCAGGGCGAGTAGGCTTAGCGGTAAAAGGAGTAACTCCTGATCAAGTTGGAAGGGGTGATATGCTCTGCGCTCCAGGACCCGAATTAGTATCAACTGAACTTGAATTAGAATTCACAAAGAGCCAATTTTACAAAGGCGATATAGCATCAAACCAGATGTGTCTTGTTAATATCGGCCTTCAAATCAAGCCTGCAAAGTTTGCCTCTATATCCCCACTAAAATTAACACTTGAAAAACCAGTAGTTCATAACAAAGGAGACATCTGTGTTATATTAAAGCCCGAATCTACCAGTATTAGATTACTTGGCAGCGGCAAAATCACATAGAAAATTAATTACCATACTGAACAATATTAGAACATGAAAGGCCTTCGGGCGTGCCCAATCTGTCCTTCATGTGGCTCCAAAAAATTTGAGCGGCTTGATGTGGATGATACAGTTCAAGTGAGATGTGTTACTTGCAATAAGGTACTGACCATATGATTTTGATGGTTTTTATTGTCTATATTTTGGAATTGTATTATGGCAAAGACTTGGAAAGATTCCGATATTAGTTTAGAACCTATTAAAAATCAAACAATCGCAGTAATTGGATATGGTATTCAGGGTGACGCGCAAGCAAAAAATCTCAAAGATTCCGGCCTCAAAGTTATAGTGGGACTAAAGGAGGGTAGCCCAACATGGAACATGGCAAAATCCGATGGCCATACCGTAATGTCTGTTGCAGAGGCCACAAAGCAAGGCGACATTGTTCATATCTTGCTTCCTGACATGATCCAATCCCAAGTTTATAGAGATGAAATCGGACCATACCTTTCTGCTGGAAAGGCATTATCATTTTCACACGCAGCTGCTATCCAGTGGAATTGGATCAAGGCGCCAGACAATGTTGATGTCATCATGATTGCACCAAAAGGACCTGGCTCAAAGGTTAGAGAGACCTACCTGGAAGGATTTGGAACACCTGCTATAGTTGCGGTATATCAGGATAAAACCGGTAAGGCATGGGACAGAGTTTTAGGAATTGGTAAGGGTATTGGCTCTGCACGTGCAGGTCTGATACAGACAACGTTCAAAGAAGAAGTTGAGACTGATTGGTTTGGCGAGCAGGCTGATCTTTGTGGCGGATGTGCGTCAATGGTAACAAACGCATTTGAGACGCTGGTTGAAGCAGGCTATCAACCTGAAATTGCATACTTTGAGGTATTGCACGAACTCAAACTAATTGTGGACATGATCCAGCGATATGGAATAAACGGAATGTGGAGACGTGTATCTGAGACTGCACGATATGGTGGTCTAACGCGAGGCCCAATGGTCATGGATAAGCAAAACAAGGCAAACATGAAAAAAGTACTAGACATGATCCAAGACGGTACGTTCAATGAAGAATGGATTTCTGAATATCGCAAAAATGGTAAAAACGCATTTGACCGCTATATGAAACAGCTTGAGTCACACCAAATAGAACAGGTTGGCAGACAAATGCGTAAAATGATGTGGCCAGATTCTAAAGAATAATCAGATTTTTCTTAGCTTCACGACACCAGAATTGATGTGCTCTATTATTGCTGATAGTGGAGATCCTGGACCAAACACCTTGGAGACTCCTGATTTTTCCAAACCACTCTTGTCTTCTTCTGGTATTACTCCTCCACCTACTACTAGAACATCCCTGAGTCCTTTTTTGTGCAATTCTCTTACTACTCTTGGAAACAGTGTATTGTGAGCGCCGTTTAGAAGGCTCAGTGCAACTGCATCCACATCTTCATCCTCAGCTATTTGCGCTACGCGCTCTGGTGTGGCAAACAAACCTGAATAAATTACTTCCATGCCTGCATCTCTGAACGCTCTACACAAAACTAGGGCGCCTCTATCATGTCCATCGAGGCCTAGCTTTGCGACAAGGATCTTGATTCGACGAGTGGCAAGCTTTTGCTTCATCTGAGAGTATTTGATCGGACTGTATTTTAAAACTTTACAGTTTTTTGCCCTGCGTGATATCCTGCAATCTGGCAAGCTTGACAAGACTTGAACCCTAATTATTTCAAGATCCGATATTATTTCCCTAGTGAAAATCTAGTAATAATTTCTACAGACATGATGAATTTTGTATATTCTTATTTTTTGTGTCTTTTCCATCAAGTTATACAAAATGCATGATCTATTGTAATAATAGATAAAATGAACGTGCTAAATCTTGAGATATGCACAAGTTAATTTTGATCGCTATGAACGCTAATGTACATAAAGCCATTTGGGACACACATCACTGTGCAAGTAATTCCTGTACACTATGAGCTTACATTTGAACCAATTTTTTCAAATTTCACCTTTGAAGGAAAAGAGACAATAAATGTCAAAATAACAAAGCCAACTAGCACAATTATTCTGAATTCATCCGAGCTAACAATAAAAAAATGCACCGTTGAATCAGCAGGAAAATCATATGTTGGACAAACAACCCTTGATGAGAAAAATGAAACACTGATAATAAAAATACCTGGCAAAATCAACAAAACCGCATTAATTCACATCGAGTATAGTGGAATTCTAAATGATAGGCTGGTTGGATTTTACCGCAGCCAATACAAGGACAAATCTGGCAAGACAAAATACATGGCAACCACTCAATTTGAGGCAGCTGATGCAAGGCGTGCATTTCCCTGCTGGGATGAGCCTGCAGCAAAGGCCACATTTGGTATTTCGATAATCACTGAATCAAGTCATACTGCAATATCAAATACAAATCAAATCCTGCGAAAAAAACTGGGTAAAAAAACACTATACAAATTTGCAAAAACGCCGATAATGTCAACGTATCTGGTATATCTTGGTGTTGGAGAGTTTGAATTTCTGAGTACAACATCTGGTAAAGTTTCAATGAGAATTGTCGCAACCAAGGGAAACAGCAAAAAGGGAAAATTTGCACTGGACTTGTGCAAAAAGCTTGTAAAATCATACGAGGACTATTTTGGAATAAAGTACCCACTACCAAAACTAGACCTTATTGCGGTTCCTGACTTTGCATCCGGCGCAATGGAAAACTGGGGTGCAATCACATTCAGAGAGACAATACTGCTATTTGATGAAAAAACCTCATCTACGCAAACAAAACAATACATCGCGGAGGTAGTATCACATGAGCTGGCACACATGTGGTTTGGCAATCTGGTAACAATGGAGTGGTGGAATGATCTGTGGCTTAACGAATCATTTGCCACGTTTATGGCAACAAAATTTGTTGACAAGTTCTATCCAGAGTGGAAACTCTGGGACCAATTTCTAGAAGATACTATGAATACTGCGATGAGCCTTGATGCATTGCATTCATCACATCCAATTGACGTCAAGGTAAATTCGCCATCCGAAATCAGGGAGATCTTTGACGCAATATCCTATGACAAGGGCGGCTGTGTTCTAAAAATGCTAGAAAGTTTTGTCTCCGAGAAAAACTTTAGGGCAGGACTACAGAAATATCTCAAAAAATTCTCCTACAAAAATGCAGAAGGAAATGATCTGTGGGATGAGATTGGAAGGGCGGCAAAAATGCCGGTCCGCTCTATGATCAATTCTTGGCTAAAGCAGACAGGATTTCCACTAGTGGATGTTCAAAAACAAGGCTCGCATCTGATATTGTCGCAAAAGCGATTCATTTTAGAGAAAAATGGCACCGCAAAAGGACTATGGGAAATCCCAGTCGTGGTCAACGATAATGGTAAAGTTACAAGCAAAATACTGAAGAAAAAGCAACAAACCGTTCCGGTAAAATCCGAGCAAACCCTGGTAAATCCCGGTAGAAATGGTTTCTATCGAGTAAAATACTCGCCGGACATAATGTCTGAGCTAAAGGAAATGATTTTACAAAAATCAATATCTCACATTGATAGATGGGCAATTCAAAACGATCTGTTTGCATTGTGCGTGTCTGGCGATGGCAGGACTCGCGACTATCTTGATTTTGCCTCGTCATATGAAAACGAAGATGACTATCTAACACAATCCAATGTGTCTGGAAATCTGTATGCGTTATATCACAGGACAACAGGTGAAGCATACAATTCTGAAATCCAAAAAGTAGCACACCGATATCTCAGAAAGATGTTTGACTCACTTGGATGGGATGCACTCCCTGACGAGCCACACACCAACGCACTTTTGCGTGGCTTTGTAATTGCTGCCTTGGGAAAAATGGATGATGATGAAATATTATGCGAGGCAAACAATCGATTCAAGGAATATCTGCAAAAACCAGAGTCGTTAAATCCCGATATTCAGGATGCGGTATTCTCACTTGCCGCATGGAGTGGCGCTATCTCTTATGATAAGTTGCTACAATTGTACAAAAAGGCGCCATCCCAGGAGCAAAAAATAAGATTTCTTGGAGCATTATCTAGCTTCAAAGATCCGAAATTACTGCTTAAAACACTGGATCTTTCGCAGTCAAAGGATGTCCGCTCTCAAAACATGCACATTCCAATAATGCGCATTTCTGCAAATCATCATGGCAAAAAAATACTTTGGCCATGGCTAAAAAAGAACTGGAAAAAACTCCGAGTCAAAGTAGGAGTCGGCAGCCCGCTACTAAACAGAGTGGTCACTAGCATTTCAGCAGTGGCAGACGAATCCATGCAAGGTGAAATAAAACAATTCTTCAAGAAAAACCACACTCCTGGAACGGAGATGACACTGTCGCAAACATTGGAGCGAATTCGAATTCACTCTCAATTCCTCAGACAATTACGCGCAGAGTTTGCCTGATGAATAAAAAAATCATTTTGGCATCAATTGCGACAATAATTGCATTTGGGATTGGTATTTCAATATCTCAAAGCAACTCTGTACACGAAAAATACCAAGACCTACTATATCTAGATGGAACATTCTATCCAGAAAAAAAACTAGTGGAAATCACATTTGCCGACAAGACCCAAAAAACTACTAGTGTTGTGATGGAAATATTGGGAATGGAAAAATCATTCCAGAGAACGTTTGATGGGTACTCTTTTACCATCACAGTACCATTTGAGGAAGAACCGCAATATGGTTGGAAAGTGGTTCCGATCACACTGGTTGTGAATCATCCTGAATTTGGCAAGGTTGGCGTCAAAACCGACATACATGACGTAGGCAAGTCAAGCGGTACAATCTTTACCCAACTCTAGTACAACAAGAATTTATTGTAGATGCCAAAAACTAGTTTGTTTGTTACTTGCTGATTTAAAGAAGGCAAAGCGTGGAGCAATTGCAAAGGCAATCTCTATTGTTGAAAATGATGAGCAAGAAGCACGCAAGCTAATCAAATTGATATTCAAGACATCTGGCAAATCCGTCATAATTGGAATTACCGGCCCTGCAGGCGCAGGCAAAAGCTCACTAATTAACAAGACCTCAGTTGCACTCAAAAAACTTGGGCTCAAACCAGCAGTTCTTGCAATTGACCCGACAAGTCATGTCACAGGGGGTGCAATTTTGGGCGACCGTGTGAGGATGACGGAATCTACCGACTCTGGTACATACATCAGAAGTATTGCGTCGCGTGGCGCGACCGGTGCTGTATCACGCTCCATTAGAAACAGCATTCGTGTACTGGAATATGCTGGCTTTAATCCAATTATAATAGAAAGCGTCGGTGCCGGTCAGACAGAAGTAGAGATATCAAACATTGCAGACATTACCGTTGTAGTGTTTAATCCGCATACTGGCGATAGCATACAGACTATCAAAGCAGGCCTTACAGAAATTGGTGATATCTATCTCGTAAACAAATCTGATCTAGATGGCGCAACCCAACTATTCGAATCCGTCAAGGAATTCATTGGTATGACTGAACGAAACCCAGTGATACTTCAGACTTCGATTACGAAAAACAAGGGAATTGACGAATTTGCAAAAAAACTCAAGGAACTGATGGCACAAAAGCAAAAAACCAAAAAGGAACACGACGCGGGACGACTAGCAATTGAGCTAAAAGATATTGTTTTAAATAATGTTAGACTCAAAATCGATACATTGTTGGAATCTGACAAAAACTATTCCAAATACCTAAAAAAACTCCAATCAAAGGAGATGGATCCATTTGAGGCAGCGGACAAAATATCTGAGAGGATAATCAAGTGATATTATGGCACAGAAAGAAGAACAAAAACCAAAAAAAATTCTAACCGATTCTAATTTCCCAGTATCCCGTGTATATCGTGAAACAAAAAAGAAAGCAAAAGAAGAGCCCGGCAAGTATCCTTTCACCCGTGGAATCCATGCAGAAATGTACCGAGAGAGATTCTGGACAATGCGTCAGTATTCTGGATTTGGTGATGCCAAGCAGACCAATGAACGCTTTAAATTCATGCTAGAAAAGGGCCAGACCGGCCTGTCCATGGCATTTGATCTTCCAACACAGATAGGCCACGACGCCGATGCTCCGCAGGCAGAAGGCGAAGTAGGAAAGGTAGGTGTCTCAATATCATCACTCAAAGACATGTTTACAGCTTTTGATGGCATTCCACTTGGAAAGGTGAGCTCCTCTATGACGATTAATTCTACTGCATCTACGTTATTGGCATATTACATTGCGGTTGGTGAATCACAGGGATTTGCCAGCACGGAATTGCGTGGCACAACACAAAATGACATTCTAAAAGAATACATTGCAAGAAACACGTACATCTATCCACCACAACCATCCATGAGACTAATTGGTGATATGATTGGATATTGCGCAAAGCATGTACCACAATGGTATCCTGTCTCAATTTCCGGCTATCACATGAGAGAAGCTGGTTCTACTGCCACACAAGAAGTAGCATTTACGTTGGCAAATGCAATTGCATACATTCAGACCTGCCTTGACAGGGGACTCAAAATAGATGACTTTGCTCCAAGACTATCGTTCTTTTTCTGCTGTACAATAGAATTTTTTGAAGA
Organism: Nitrososphaerota archaeon; assembly: GCA_016872055.1. Classification (NCBI taxonomy): domain Archaea; kingdom Thermoproteati; phylum Nitrososphaerota; species Nitrososphaerota archaeon. The sequence continues at coordinate 59,003 of VHBH01000001.1, read as the reverse complement.
GATTGCCAAGTTCCGAGTCGCAAGAAAAATCTATGCGGAGATTCTCAAAGAAAAATTCCACGCAAAGGATCCAAAATCACTACAACTAAAATTCCACACACAAACAAGCGGAGAATCGCTTACTGCGCAGCAACCAGACAACAACATTGTTAGGGTGGCAATACAAACAATGGCTGCAGTTCTTGGAGGAACACAGTCGCTTCACACTAACTCACGTGATGAGGCATTGGCATTGCCAACTGCCGAGTCTGCAAAAATAGCACTACGAACACAACAGATTGTTGCTCATGAATCGGGCATTACCAAGACAGTAGACCCATTGGCTGGCTCATATTATCTGGAATATCTATGCGATGAGATAGAGGATGGCGTGCGCAAATACCTCAAGCAAATTGAGAAAATGGGTGGCGCGCTAAAAGCAATAGAAAAAGGATTCTTCCAATCCGAAATAAGACAAAATGCGTACAGGCTCAAAAAAGAAGTTGACTCTACCGAGCGAGTCCTAGTTGGAGTAAACAAGTTCTCTGATGAAAAAGAGTCAAAGCATGAACTACTTCGAATAGACGATACTGTAGAGAAAAAACAAAGAACGGCACTCAAAAAACTACGATCTGAGCGAGACGGCAAAAAAGTCCAATATGCACTATCAAAGATGCAGTCTGCTGCGGAAAAGGAAGAAAACCTCATGCCGTTTATTCTCGATGCTGTCAAAGTTTATGCTACTACTGGCGAGATTAGCAACACATTCCGTCAAGTATTTGGCGAATACCGACCAAAGGAAGTGTTCTAGATGAAAATAGACCACATTGCAATTGCTGTTAATGACGTAATGGTTGCGGCAAAACAATACCAAGATGCGCTTGGCGTTGAAAAAATTGTATACGAAACAGTAGAATCCGAAGGAGTCAAACTGGCTATCATAAAACTGGAAAATGGTAGAATTGAGCTGATGCAGCCAACGCGCGATGACAGTCCAATTAAGAAATTCCTAGAGAAAAAAGGTGAAGGTCTGCATCACATGGCGCTCGCAACAGAAGACATTGAGTCTGAATACCAAAGAATGGAAGGATGTGGAATCCAATTCTTGGGCAAAATAAGGCCTGGCTCTGAGGGAACAAAGATCACATTCATTCATCCAAAATCCCTAAGCGGAGTACTCACTGAACTCTGCTCCCATCCAAAGCACTAGATCATTCTAGCATCTTTAGAGTATCTGACGCTGTTATAATCCCAATAATTTTACCTGTCTTGGTAACCAAAATACACTTGGAATATCGAATCAGTGGGACTAGCGCTCTAGCCGGAGTCTGATGGTCTACAATGGGTGGTCGTGCCTCCATAACATCTGCTAACCTGATTTTTTTCCAGGATGACTCGTCACTGTCTGCCAGATGTTTAACCACCCCGTCTTCGCTAATTGCACCTACTGGTTCACCATTACTGAAAATTGGAATTTGACTAATTGACATGCTTCTCATTTTATGTATGGCATCATGAAGCGAGTCAGTTGGTTTTAACTTGACAATTTCTTTACTGCAAATATCTCCAGCTTTGTTTGGATCTGCTCTACCCTCAAGTGTAGCCAGACTGTCAAAGATTCTCTTTGCAGTTTCATAGCTAGGCTGGCTTCGACCAGATTCTATCTGGTTTATCATTGATGTGCTTACTCCGGTCATTTTAGCAAGTTCTTTTTGGGTTATGCCGATCTTTGTTCTTGCCTGCTTTATGCTGTCGATTCTTGGAAGCATGATCCTGTGATACATAGTAATCCTATGAAGTTTGCTGCATCAATTCATATTCACAATAACAAAATAGGATCTGATGGGCCTTTTCGGCGGAATTAGCAAAAAATATCCTAATTGTAAAACTACAGAAGATTGGTTTTACAAGGGTAATTCCTTTGCATCCTGTGGTAACTATGAAGAGGCAATTCAATGCTTTGATGAGGCAATCAAAGTGGACATGAAGAACTCTCAGGCTTGGAACAACAAGGGATTTGCACTAGATGAATCTGGCAAAACAAAGAAGGCAATTCCATGTTATGATGTGGCACTCAAAATAAACCCAAAAAACGCCGATGCATGGTACAACAAGGGCACTGCAGTTGGGAAATCTGGTAAATTTGAAGAATCCATCAAATGCTTTGATGAGGCAATTAAACTAAACAGGAATAATTCCTTGGCATGGAATGGAAAGGGCTTTGCATTAGGCAAGACAAAAAACCTAGATGAATCCATTGAATGCTTTGACGAGGCAATCAAGATAAACCCAAACTATTTTGATGCCTGGTACAACAAAGGCTTTGCACTAAAGATCCTAGGAAGAACAGAGGAATCTGACAAGTGTTTTGAGCGCGCAACTGCCCTAAAGCAGAGACAATTGAAAAAGTGAGGATATCTCAAAATCCGAATTTAATTCACTAGACGAATTCCAATTGATTTGCTGATGTCGGATCATAATATGCCGAAAAAAGGAGCATAGTCAGCAAAAGAAACACTACCAAAAACTCTGACCAGAAAATTCTTTTTGTTACTGTATATCAGAGATGGGCAGTAGAAGACGATACTGATGTGTTGTTTAGCAAAATAGTATTGCTGGAAAAACCGCTCACTCTTGGGCGGCTGTCACGTAAGATAGTATCACTAGGTTAACGTCTGGATTTTTTCTTTGCTTTTTTGACTTTGGCTACCTTTCTTCGTGCCTTTTTTTTGGAAGGTGCCGAATTTTGTTGTATTCTTGACTGAGCAGCTGCTACTATTGCAATTGGGATTCTGTGTGGTGACGCACTAACATAGGATACTCCGGAATTATGGAAGAATTTGATAGAGTTTGGATCACCACCATGCTCTCCGCAAACTCCTATTTCGATACCGGGCTTGACAGATTTTCCGTTTGCGATTGCTATTTTGACTAGGCTGCCGACACCGTTTACATCAACTGTTTGGAATGGGTTGCGCTCTAGGACTTCTTTTTCTATGTATTCTGGGAGGAATTTTCCTTCGGCGTCTTCTCTTGAGAAGCTAAACACTGCTTGGGTTAGGTCGTTTGTACCAAAACTGAAAAACTCGGCAGTATTCGCTAATTCATGTGATGTAAGACACCCTCGGACTACCTCTAGCATTGTTCCAAAGTTTATCTTTAGTTTTAGGCCATGTTTTGACTCTACTTCGGATTTTACTTTATCATAAATGGATTTGATGTGATTTAGCTCCGCTACACTTCCTACCTGCGGGATCATTATTTGTGGGAATGTGTTTGCCTTTTGCTTTGCAAGTTCGGTAGCTGCCTCAAACACTGCCCTAATTTGCATCTCGTAGATTTCTGGATATGTGATACCAACACGGACACCACGATGACCCATCATTGGGTTTATCTCTGCAAGCTCTTTTGCTCTAGCCAAAACTATCATGGTTTCTTCTAGGTCTGGAGATCCGACTTGTTTTTCCATCTTGTGGATTTTGTTGATTAATTCTTCTGGGTTTGGTAGGAATTCATGTAATGGTGGGTCGAGCAGTCGTATTGTGACTTTGTAGCCTTCCATTGCTTTTAGAATCTGGATAAAGTCGCTTTTCTGCAGCTCTTGTAATTTTTCCAAGTGCTGCTTTCGTTCTTCGACTGACTTTGCCATGATTAGCTTGACAAATAATCCTAGTCTGTCGGCTGCATTGAACATGCGCTCTGTTCTGCACAGACCTATTCCTTGGGCACCATATTTTCTTGCCAGTTGGGCGCCGTCAGGTGTATCTGCATTTGCTCTGATGCCAATTGATTTTGTTTTTTGTGCCCACTCTAGAATAGTTCTGAAATCATCAGTTATTTTTGGCTCTATTGTTGGTACATCGCCCAAATAGACGTCGCCTTGTGAACCATCAATTGTTATTGCATCTCCTTCACGTATTGTAACATTTCCGACGCTCGCTAGTTTTGCATCTTGGGAGATTTTCATGTCAGCGCATCCTACAATGCATGGTTTACCCATTCCCCTTGCAACTACTGCTGCATGGGATGTCTTGCCCCCACGACTAGTCAAAATTCCAACTGATGCAAAAAATGCCGGAACGTCTTCTGGCTTTGTCTCCTCTCGTACTAGAATTACCTTTGTACCGTTCTCACCCATTGCAACTGCTCGCTTTACATCAAATACAGCAATTCCGCTTGCCGCACCTGGAGATGCCGCAATTCCTCGAACTGCTTTTTGGAATTGCTTTGCCTTTTCCAAGTCGATTGTCTTGTGTAGTAATTGTTCAAGCTGGTCTGCATTTAGTCTAGTTAATGCTCGTTCTTTATTGATGAGTTTTTCTTTTACCATGTCTACTGAAGTTTTGATCATGCTCTGAGCGTTCATCTTTGCAGAACGGGTCTGAAGTAAGTAGAATTTTCCCTGTTCTATTGTAAACTCGATGTCTTGTGGCTCTTTGTAGTGTTTTTCTAGATTTTTGCAGGTCTTCAATAATAATTCATAGCTTTTTGGCATTTCTAATTTCATTTCATCAACAGGTTTTGGAGTCCTCACGCCGGCAACTACGTCTTCACCTTGTGCATTGACTAGATAATCGCCAAAGATGTGGTTTGTTCCATCACCTGGGTTTCTGGTAAAGACTACCCCTGTTGCGCAATCATTACCCATGTTTCCAAATGCCATGGCAACTACATTGACCGCGGTGCCATCTGCGATGTCTTTTGTTATGTGGTTTTTCTCTCTGTATACTACTGCGCGCTCACCCATCCAGCTGTTAAAGACTGCCATTACTGCTAATCGTAATTGCTCGTCTGGGTTTGACGGGAATGGCTTTCCGGTATGATCTTGACAAATCTGCTTGTACTGTGATACGACGATTCTTAGTGATTGTTCGTTAAGGTCGCTGTCTATTGTCACCTCTTGTTTTTTCTTGGCCTCCTCTAGGACATGGTCAAATTTTTTGTCGTTAACCCCAAAGACTACTTTGCCAAACAACTGGATGAATCGGCGATAAGAGTCCAATGCAAATCTTGGATTGTTTGTCTTTTTGGATAGTGCCTCTACCGTGACATCATTTAGCCCTAGGTTTAGAATAGTATCCATCATTCCTGGCATTGAAAGTGCTGCACCTGAACGTACCGATACCAATAATGGATTTTCTGATGAATTCCATTTCTTTTTTGTAATCTTTTCTAGCTTGGTAATGTTCTTTTTTACCTGGTCCCATAATTCCTTTGGAACGGTCTTGTTGTTTTGATAGTATAATTTGCAAACATCGGTTGTAATGGTAAATCCCTGTGGTACTGGTAGCTTGAGCTGTGTCATCTCGCATAGACCGGCACCCTTGCCACCTAGGAGTTTTTTGTTCTTGCCGTCTCCCTCATCAAAAAAGTAAACCATTTTCATTATTTTATCACGGTTTTTTCTATCGATTTGAAGGGGTTTTAAGCATTGCCTTGGCAAACTCCTCTACGATCGCACTCCAGTTTTTTGCCTTGACAATACCGCTTGCCACAAGTATGCCTGAAGAGCCAAGCTCGATTGCCTTTCTTACATCTTGACCTGAAACAATCCCTGCGCCACAAAGCAGCTTGGTAGAGTTCTTTGCATTGTTTACTGCTTGAACTGACTTGGTTATTAGCTCAGGCTGCTCTGTTGATACTGCTTTGCCTGATCCAATCAGCTCTGGTGGCTCTATTGCAATATAGTCTGGATTTAGCTTGGCATACCTTGCAGCCTCTTTTGCATCCTGAACACAAACTACCGAGACTAGTCCTAACTCACGAAATCGATTAACTAACTCTTCAATGTTTTTTGGCGGAATTCTGTGCTCAGAGTGGTTTATCAGAGAACCTGCTATCTTGGATTTTTTTAAAAGCTCAGGTATGACAAAGCCCGTGGTGTTACCCACTTTGACATTATCGGTATGCTGGGCAAGGATTGGGCCTGAATATTTTACTCCTAAAAGATGATGCGGAGGGGCGATTGCTATTTTGACCTTGAACTTTTTTGAAATTTTATCTGCAACTGATGCAAGTTTGGCCGATTTCACGCCTGCAATTTCATCATAGTTTTTGTAATTGATGATAAACAAGATCTTTGTGTTGTTGGCTTGCTGAGCTATTTATTGTTTTTAGGACTATAATTCTACTGGAATGACCACTTCCAAATTAATGTGCGCAAAGTAAAGCTGCTGCCTACCATCTCATCCGAGTTTGTAAACAGTAAACTGTTATTGATAATAATTCGTCTGGCTCTGATGCAATGCAAAGCTTTGCAGATTAAAATGATAATGACACCATACAATTACTTGATAGTCTATCTGCTTTTGATTTGTTTTGACGCTATCCATTATGATTTCTTTGACAAGTGCGCTTGCAGTGATATGACCCGATCGCAATAAATTTCAATGAAGCCTTGCTGAAAAACTAAGATCCACAGTTACCAAGCTACTCTACAGGAAAAGTAAATTTGCATGATAGTCTTGGGTTCTAAGATTTGGTTGCTAGTGTAGGTCAGAATCAGACCTTTTTTGCCCATTTCTTTGGTTTTTTCTTGAAAATTCGCCTGCATCCATTGCAGCAAAAAAAGTATTTTTTTCCATTATGTTCGTATGAAACCGCTAGGGATTCATCCATTTCAATTCCGCAGACAGGATCTACTGGCACAAAGTATCGCCAATTATTTTCTATTTATACATTAAGTGATCTGTAACATTATTGATTTTAGATCATCTGTTGTTTTTGCAAGCATTATTCCAGAGCGAAACTTGGCACCATGTCGTAGGCCTTTGGTAAATCGCATTGCCTGTTGTCTGATATTTGTAAATTTGATTTTATATTGTGTTGCATAATCCAAATACTTGCAAAACATCTCTGTCCTGTTTTTTTGAGAATATTCGGTGTATGTTCCAGTCTTGAGATAATCATTGATCTGCTCGAACAAAAATGGATTTCCCATCGCACCTCGGCCTATCATGATATAATCACAGCCTGTCTCATCAATCATTTTTTTGGCAAGTTCTGGAGTTGTAATATCGCCGTTTCCGACAACTGGGATGTCTACTACTTGTTTTAGTTCTTTGATTAAAGACCAATCTGATTCACCCGAATATCCCTGTTTTACTGTTCTAGCATGTAACGTTATCATCTGTACACCTGCGCTCTCTGCGACACATGCGATGTCCTTGAATACTAAATTGTCATCAACCCCAGCGCGCATTTTCAATGTGACTGGCTTGTCGGTTGATTTGACTAGTGTTTCTAGAATTTTCCGTGTCAGGCTGAGGTTTTGTAACAATGCCCCGCCAGCCATTTGTTGAGTGATATGCGGTGCTGGACATCCCATGTTATAATCAATGACGTCAAAATATGGCTCTACTATTTTGGCTGCTTTTTCCAGTGAAGCCAAGTCAGAGCCAAAAAGTTGTACTGCGAGAGGCCTCTCTTTGTATGAATACTCGATAAACTCGGAAATGTCTTGGTTTTGCGCCTGCAGCTGTTTTTCTTTGGCAATTATTGCATGGATGCTTGTGAGTTCAGTCACCACTAGACCTGCGCCCATTTCTTTACAAATCAGTCGTAATGCGGGATCGCTCACTCCGGCCATGGGTGCCAAAAAGGCACGACTAGAAAATTGGGGCAGCATGATTTTTGCCGTTTTGATTATTATATTAAATCAGCGAACTAATCCGTTTGACACCAACACACCAACAAAAATACATACAGATTTTGCAAAAATTGTTGATTAATCGTAATAGTGTAACATTTTGGTATTATGTTATTCAACAAAATGAAGATATTTTTTTGGAAATCAACTAAATTGATAATCTGATAGTTAAGCATCCTAATGAAAATAGATCAATATCTTGCGAATTCATCAATTCAATTAGAGCAAGTCGAGGACTGCTATTTGAAATACAGCAAACAATTCCTAAAATCTCTGGAAGTGTCGTGGGCCTCGGCGACAAAATAAAGAATTAACTGGTGAATTTCTTTAATACATCAGTAAATTCTGATTCTGACAAAGGAGGAATTTTCATTATCTGAAGGTTTTGGTCAACATGACTCTGGGTTTTTTGTCCTACTAGTGGCGCTAGAACTCCTGGAGTTGAGCGAACGAACTGGAGACATCTAAGCGACGACTGTGTAATATTTGCAAAATCTGGTACTGTTCCTGGAGCAAGCAATCTCCCCTGCATCAGAGGAACGCTGGTGAATACTCCAACACCAAGTGATGTTGCGGCATTTAGGAGAGATACGTCGGTGCCAGAGATCTGCTGTGACTTTAACATAAAGGCCTGGTCATAATACAAATTGTATGGCAGTTGGACGAACCTAAAACCGTGATTTTCCCCTCCAACCTTTTTTGCCAATTCAACAGTATCATACAATGACAAGTATTGTGGACTTTCTTTTGAGACCCTGTAGCATTCCCATGTTGCCATACCATAATATCGAATTTTTCCATCCACTCTCATTTTTTCATAAAATGCAAAGACATCCTGTAGATTTTGCAGGAACTGATGGCGAGGTATGTCTGGCTGACCTTCAACTGCATTGTGTAGATACATCAAGTCAATGCATTCCAAGCCCAAGTTCTTTAGACTCCGATTTAGCTGATCCTGCAAGTACGGTATTGTCATGCAGTGATATCCAGACGAAATGTCGTTTGCCTTGATTGTACCTGGCTTTGCGTACTCGCGCTGTATGTATGCCCAGAATTCTTCTTTGATGTCTGCATCATTTGTGACATAGCCATTTTTCGTGCTCACAAAAATCTCATCTCGTTCAACCTTGCCTTGTGAAATCAGGGATGCGATTGACTTTCCTACAGAACGTTCTGCCTTTTGCGCCCTATAATTAATGGCAGTGTCAATTATATTGATTCCAGCCAAGATTGATTTTTTGACTGCCTCTTCTACCATTGCGTCTGTTTGTGAATCTGGATTACCAAGGTATGTCCCGATTCCGACATTTGATAGGGTGAGGTTTTGAATTGTTTTGTAGTTTTGCGGAATCGTGCCAGGCCTAGTCGAGAATTTTTTTGTTCCCTCTGGAGTTGCAAAGCCTGGAATCATGTCAGAGTTTTTAATTTGTTGAATTTAACTGTTGGTTACAATGGCAATTATTATGCTAATTACAAACAATGTTCCGGTAAGTCTAGAGAACAAAACGGTTGCCTTCATCGTAAGAATAAATTCCTCCAAACCATCAATTGATTTTTTTATTTTTTTACTAGATTGTATTATCAATGGGATGGTGGTAAACACTATTGCGCTGTATATTGGCAACAGATCATAGGTGATTCCAAATAAGATTAGTCCATATGCTACACACGGGAAAACCAAATACAGATTCGCCGCACGCGATTTACCAAGTACGATAACCAAAGTCTTTCTTCCTTTTTGTTTGTCTGCATCATGATCTGGAAATGATGTGATAAACAAGACAAATGAAGATAGTGCCCCTGCAACAATTCCTGCCAAAATGTTTGCAGATAGGATTTGCTCAGTCTGGATAAACATCGTACCAAGGACAATCATGGTTCCTTTGATGCCAACAAAGATTTCACCTAGTCCAGAATCAACTATTTTTGTCGAATAAAAATAGATGGACAAGATAGCAAATCCCAGGATTACAGCAATAATCCAGCCATGAGCAATGACAAAATACGCGCCTGCAAGTGAACCCAAAACAAGGCAAATTATGCCTGCATAATATACGGTGGAAGGCTTTAACAAGCCTTCTGGAAGCACTCCAGTTCCTCCAGAAAACTTGGTTCGCTTTGTTATGGCGTCGATTCCTCGCCTATAATCTGAATATTCGTTAAGAAGATCAACGCTTGCATGCAACAACACTACACCACCCATTGTGATTGCAGCCGATGAGATATCTATCGATTTTGTCTGCCAAAATGATAACGCAAGACCAAGCGATACTGCAATTACTGATGCTAGGAGAAACTTTATTCTAATTACGCGGAACCAAACTGAAATGCTCATACAAGAGATTCGTCACTTACGCTTAATGGTTTTCGTCCCATAAAGCCAACATCTTTCTCATGCCAGAATTTTATCTCAGTTTCACCTTCCTTCCAGCACAGCCAAACATCCTCATCAAATCTTTTTGATGGAAAGTCCAGAAGTCCCTCCTCTATGCTTTTGAGCACCACGCCAGAATTTTCAAGATCTTCCACTGCGGCATAGAATTTTGTGACTGCCGAGTTTAGCTGTTTTTTCAGTGTGGTATAATCTCCTAAATTAAATGACATGCCAATCTGTGAGTTTAGTTGCTCCTCTATTTTTTTCACTTCGACTCGCTGTCTTTGTAGTGTTTTAAATTTTTGAATTACATTAGGCAATGCCGCATTTGCTTCTTGAATCGTAAAATAGGTGGGCAATATTTCCAATGCAAAATATCGTCATTAAAAGGATTGTTGTGGATTTCTCTGCAAATTTATTACCAATCATATTCCAACAAAAGGCATGAGCGAAGAGCAGCAACTCGAAGAGCTGATCAATCAAATCTTGGATGGGACACTTTCGGCAATACCGATCTATTTACAGGATATAGAGCAAAACAAGGCAGAACTGCACGTAGAAAACGTACGTGAATTTGTATTTGGAGTAATAATTGGCATGTCTCTAGGCATGGCAAGCGCGGCTATCGCTGCCATGAGAAACGGCATGCCCTCAGATGAGGACCAAATCAAGGTGCGCAACATAGTTTATTCTAAAATCCCACAAATCCGCGAGAGGATCTATAGTTGAATTTTTCACCCAAAGAAAAAAAATTCCTACAAACAATCGAAGAGGCAAGATTTGCAACCGTAAACGGAACAACTCCTCACGTCAAGCCAGTGTCATTTATTTTTCATGATGATTCATTTTATCTTGCAACAGACTATAAAACACGAACATACAAGAATGTTGCAAAAAACCCAAAGGCAGCAATATCGATTGACATCTACAAGCCAGGAGGACACAAGGCGGTTCTGGCACAAGGAAAAGTCAAAATCATAGAACATGGCCCAGAATTTAAAAAAATATATGAAAAATTTTTTAATAAATTTGAGTGGGTTCGACGTGAACCGTGGAAAGAGGACGAGGCTCCGTTTTTGAAGCTAATACCAACTACTGAGACCTCTTGGGGCCTATCATAAGATTTTTCAATCCCGATTATGAGATTGTATTATGGCAGACAAGATAAAGTGCTCACACATTTTGGTTGAAAAGCAAAGTCAAGCACTTGCCATACTAGAACGACTAAAAAAGGGAGAAAAATTCGCAGACTTGGCAAAAGAACTCTCGCTAGATACAGGATGTGGAAAGCGAGGGGGAGATCTTGGTTACTTTGGACGCGGAAGGATGGTAAAGCCATTTGAGGCAGCTGCATTTGCACTGGCGGTGGGTCAGATATCAGAACCCATAAAGACAGAGTTTGGCTACCATATAATCAAACGATTTGCCTAAAAGTATGCGTCAAGACCTGCAGGTGCGTTTTCTGACTGTTTCTGTAAGTCTTTTGTGAGTCGCTCGCCCATGGTTTGAGCTGATTTCATCTTTCGCTGCCCAACCCAGTAATATGTCTCGTCTATTGTCCCGTTGGCAATTAAGACTGTCAGATTTCCTGCGGATTTTCTTCCAGTTCGACCCTTTCTTTGCACAAATCTAATCGAGCTTGGAACATTATCAAAGAAGATAACATCATTTACCTCTGAAATATCAAGGCCTTCTTCGCCCACACGAGTTGCAATTAGTACCTGATATTTTCCGTCTCGGAATTTTTGCACCGTTTCTACCTGTTGTTTTTGTTTGAGGCCTGTCTCGCCAGCTTTACCAATTAAAAATCCGGCAGACACTCCAAGATCCACCAATTTGTCATGTATGATTTCCACAGAATCTCGGTAGCTTGTGAACACAATTGCGCGGCCTGACAAACCTTTGATAATTTCAGCAAGCTTGACAATTTTGCTGTGCTCTATTCCTTTTTCCTGTGCGTCCTTCGCATGTGCCAATGCACGAATAAAGTTAGAATCACTCTCAAAAAGATCTTTTATTCCTACTCCTTTTTTTTCTCGTGTTCTGTCACAGAATCTCAAAAATGACGTCACTCCATGAGATTCCAAAATATTCAGAGCATAGTGCAGTCGTATTGCAGTGAATAGTGGTTTTGCTGCTCGCCTGTTCTGTCGTAATACAAAATCTCTGGCTCTCAATAATTGCGACAATGAAACATTATCAGACAGCCGCAATCCACATTTTGTTAGTTCATGGTGCCGTACTTCCAAAGCTTTTCTCAGATAGAACTGGATTTCTTTCATTTCGTGAGGTAGGTCAACTTTGACCCAGTTTGTGTTTGTTTTCTGTATGTATGGAGCAACATCTGGACTGTCTTCTGTTTTTTGTGCAACACTTGCAATTCGCAATGTTGTGATAATTTCCGTTGCCTTGTCTTTTTCAGCAGGGAGAGTGGCAGTCATGCCCATAATACGCACATTTTTGCCCGCAAATCTATGCGCTATGCCCGAATAAGCATAATCTCCTACGGTGCGATGCGCCTCATCAAATATTACCAAAGAAAATTGGTCTAGTGATACTATTTCTCGGTCCAGATCATTTTTTGTAATCTCCGGCGTGGCACAAATGACAGAGTTTGCCCAAGATTTCTTTCGTTTTGTTATTGTATCTTCGCCTGTCAACAACCCGATGTCTTCCAGATTCAAATTATTTTTTAGAAATTCATAGTGCTGGTTTGTTAAAACTCTGGTTGGTGCCAAAAACAAAACTCCGCCAGTACCGCGAGATAGATAATCTGCTATTACTAGCAATGCTACTGTAGTTTTGCCAAGGCCCGTGGGCAATACGACCAAACAGTTCTCCAATTTTGCCTGATTTGCCAACGAGACCTGGTATTCGCGGGACTCGACTTGGTTTGGCTTGATGAATTTATGAGTAATGTATTCTGTCAATCAGCAGTAATTTTACGATCTTTGAATTTTATAGTTTCGAGTCACTAAATGCAATCCATAGGTTAATTCTGAATTAAACAATGGATCACCCTAAATATTGAATTATCGTACTACGATTCATGTGTGCAAGCTTTGAGCGCCCTAGTTGGGATGAATACTTTATGCTTCAAGCAGAGCTTGCCAAGCTTCGATCCAATTGCATGACACGTCAAGTTGGCGCAGTAATTGTTAGAAATAATCGTCAGATAGCAACAGGATACAACGGAACACCTCCCGGTGTAAAGAATTGTTTTGAGGGTGGATGCAATCGATGTCAGCTTAGAATGGAGGGCAAAATTGAATCCGGTGCATCACTTGATAGGTGTCTGTGTAACCACGCAGAGGCAAATGCGATAATGCATTGTGCCATAATGGGAATAGAGGCAGGAACGAAGGACGCCATACTCTACACGACATTTGTTCCATGCCTAGAGTGCTCTAAAATGGCAATCACAATAGGCATCAAAAAAATAATTTGCTTGGATACGTACCCTGAAGCCGACTATGACCTAATGAGGGAGGCGGGAATTGAAATCATAAGGCTAGACAAAAAGAAGGTTCAGCGCTGGGCATACATGCTACTAGATGAGCCAAAGCGGTAATGTATAATGCAAGCACAAGAACAAACGCTAAAAACACTTGGTCCATCACTTTTGGTCTCAGCAACATATGACAGCCAAAAACAAGCAGCAATTCTGAAATTTTATAATCCACAATCAGAAAAAGTGATTTTATGGGCAGATGAAATTGGCCATAAACCATATTGTTACTCCAAATTACATCCTGACGAGTTATCATTTCTTAAAAACAGAAAAGACATCATAAAGATAGAATCTGTTAAAAGAAGAGACTTTCTCAAGGACAAGGAATCCGAAGTATCAAAAATCATAGTAACTGATCCCCTGACAATAGGTGGAACCCAGACAGACAAGAGCATTCGAAACATCATAGAAACATGGGAATCTGACATCAAATATTATGAGAACTATCTGTACGATAGAAGCCTCATAGTTGGCAAATTTTATGAAATAAAGGAAGGCAAGATAGTTCCGCATGACTTTGAGGTGACAGAAGATGTCGCGCTAGCTATGAAGAGCCTTTTACTGGATGTAAACACTGCAAAAGGAATTGTAAACACAAAGGAATTCCAAGAATACATTTCACAGTGGGCGGAGCTTCTCAACCAGCCAATACCGAAAATAAAGCGACTCAGCTTTGACATTGAGGTAGAATCTGAGATTGGAAGAATTCCAGACCCGAAAATAGCAGAAAAGCGAGTCACAGCAATTGGATTTGAGGGAACAGACGGACTAAAACAGATCTTTGTTTTGCGCAAGGACGGCTCCAATGATGGCAAAAACGATCTCCCTGAAGGGGTCAAGGCGACATTTTACGCACAAAATGAAGAAAAAAATATGATTGAAGATGCATTCAAGATAATTTTGGATTATCCGTTTGTTATTACATACAACGGTGATGAATTTGACATGCCGTATTTGTATAATCGCGCAGAAAGACTTGGAATCAAAAACTCTGAAAACCCACTATACATGATGCGCGACTCGGCCACACTAAAGCACGGAGTACACATTGACTTGTATAGGACTATGTCTAACAGATCCTTTCAGATCTATGCGTTTTCGCACAAGTATACTGATTTTTCACTAAACAGCGTCTCATTGGCACTGCTCAATGAATCCAAGCTCGATTATGGGTTGGAACTGGACCAACTCACAAACTATCAGCTTGCTAGTTATTGCTACAATGATGCTAGAATCACGTACAAGCTTACCAGCTTTAACAATGATTTGTTGATGAATTTGCTAGTCGTAATATCCAGAATAGCAAGAATGCCAATTGATGATATCGCGAGAATGGGCGTGTCGCAGTGGATTCGAAGCTTGCTGTATTATGAACACAGGCAAAGAAATGCGCTCATTCCAAGGCGAGAAGAACTGGATGCAAAATCTCAAGGAGTAATGAATGATGCAATAATCAAGGACAAAAAATATCGCGGTGGCCTAGTAGTGGAGCCAACAGAAGGAATTCACTTTAATGTAACAGTAATGGACTTTGCCAGCCTGTATCCTAGTATTATCAAGGTCAGAAATCTATCATATGAGACGGTTCGATGTATGCATGAAGAATGTAAAACAAATAAAATCCCAGATACAAATCATTGGGTCTGCACAAAATACAACGGCTTGACATCAATGCTAATTGGCTCTCTTCGGGATCTACGCGTAAACTATTACAAGTCTTTGGCAAAAAAAGCAAAGACATTAGAGCAAAAAGAGCAATACACCGTAGTCAGTCAAGCACTCAAGGTAATTCTTAATGCCAGCTATGGGGTAATGGGTGCAGATATTTTTCCTCTGTATTTTCTTCCTGCAGCTGAAGCGACTACAGCAGTTGGGCGCTATATTATCATGGAGACAATCAAAAAATGTCAGGCAAATGGAATTGAGGTTTTGTACGGTGATACTGATTCCTTATTTGTAAAAAATCCAACTACCGAACAAATCCATCAGGTAATAGCTGACACCAAAATAGAACAAGGTGTCGACTTGGAAATTGACAAGGAATATCGCTATGTTGTACTAAGCGGCAGAAAGAAAAACTATCTTGGGGTTACGGGGGAAGGAAAAGTAGATGTCAAGGGACTAACCGGCAAAAAATCACACACGCCCCCGTTTATTAGAAATCTGTTCTTTGAGGTGATAGACACTCTATCCAAAGTCCAAACCGCCCAAGATTTCGAGGCGGCAAAAAAAGAGATCAAGGAGAAAATCTCTTCATGCGCCATTAGAGTCAAGGAAAGAAAGATCCCAATTCCAGAATTGGCATTTAACGTCATGATAAGCAAGGCACCATCAGAATATGACAAAACAATTCCTCAACATATCCGTGCAGCCAAACTGCTAGAACAACAACGTGAGATAAAGCGTGGCGACATCATATCCTATGTGAAAATACTCAACAAACCAGGAGTAAAACCCGTAGAAATGGCCCGCCCAGACGAGATTGATTCTGAAAAATATATGGAATTTATGGAA
Source organism: Nitrososphaerota archaeon (assembly GCA_016872055.1). NCBI lineage: Archaea > Thermoproteati > Nitrososphaerota > Nitrososphaerota archaeon. Next base: position 42,977 of record VHBH01000001.1, on the reverse strand, counting down.
TCTACACTAGATCAAATCACATCATCGATGGATTTGGATTTTGATAGCATGGTTGGAAAACCAAAACAAACCGGCCTGGATCAGTTTTTCTGGAATTAGATATATCCAACTGTTGTGATTTCGCACAACACTCAACTTAACAGCACTCTGCTGAATAATATGTAATGAATACATACGATAACAATCGACTACGTTTACGCAGAGTAACTCTAGTCATCACTACACTATTGCTAGTGGCGTAGCTCCATTGACGGAGCAGTCGTTTTTGCGTACTCACAAAACTTCTTTTGCTCATCACAGTCGATCGAAAGACTGACAATTAGGCAGTCAAGATTATTGGGTATGATGTAAGAGTAGTATATGTCATCAAAACCAAAACGGTTTGTCATTTGATGGACTCTCCGGACGTGTCTTTGAGTTATTGCACAAGCCAAAAAAGTCAGAAGATTACAAAATCTAGGAATAACTATACTGGAAATCTACCGCACATTCTGCAGAATCTAGAGTTTTCCTCAATCTTATAATGGCAGTCTGGGCAAAAATTATCAAAAGATTGCTTTAAGGTGTGATATTTTTTGAAAATTTCGTAGTAATGCATGGATTCCTTGCTTCTAATGATTACATTATCACTTAGCTTGATTTTTTTTGCCTTTTCAAAGAACGTATCATCTGGAATTACACCATCAAAGAATTCTGTTAGCCCTTGAGTCCCAGAACCTTCCTGCATGGGGGATTTTTGGCGCCATGCTATGTTATTTGGAATTAAACCTTCAAAGGTCTTTCTTAGGATAAATTTGCCATATTTTTTGCCATTATGACTCCCTACGAGCTCGTCTGGCAAAAGTTCCCTTGCAAATTCCACTATGTCGGCATGGCAAAACGGCGACTCGACTGTAACACCAAGTTCTTTGCCTATTTTTTGTGATGGGAAATGCATAATTTTTACAATTCTTGCCAGATCTTTTTTTAGTTCATCGTCTGACTTTGATATTAGAAAATTATACCCTGCAAAGAGCTCATCGGCACCATCGCCTGTTATTATTTTGTCAAATCCAAGTTTTTTCACCTCAGATATTGCCAGATATGGAACTATGTTATTTCTTATTTCAATATCGTTGAAATTACCAAGAATCTTGATTGTCTGCTCTACTGCGTCTAGGATCTGCGAGATATCATAGGTGTGTATGGATAATGTTAGTCCAAACTGTTTTGCCGCCATCTGGGAATATGTCAGATCATGTGCAATGTGATCCTTTGATATTATTACAAGACAGTCTTGTTTTTTTTCCTTGAGAAGATATGCAAGTATTGTGCTGTCCAATCCGCCAGATAGTGCCAAGTGTTTTGCTGTACAGGAATTTGCTGCATTCCATAAGAGCTCAAAAATCTTTTGCATTGTGTTGGTGCGTAAAAAAATCAATTAAGGTTTTTGCGATTAGCTGAAGCTAGTTTTGATTCAACATTTGTTGATTAGAAATTTTGTAAAATTCATTGTTAACTTTAAATAGATTAACCTAGGACTTTTGCATAATGTTACTTCCTGCCGAAATAGAATCAAAGACGTTGATTCCAGCGCTTCGTGCGATATTGGCAAAAAAGCTTGCTGAAGACCACAAAGTTCGAGAAGACGAGATATCAAAAATGCTCGGAGTAACACAGGCTGCAATAAGCAACTACATTCGAGGAACGCGCGGTGATCCAAAACTTATCGAGAAACTCGTCTCAGACAAACAAGTATCTGAGATGATAAACGAACTCTCAGACCGACTATCATCAGACATGGCATACACCCCATCTAGCTTGGCAAAATTCATCAGTCTTTGTAATTACATCAAATCCAGTCTTTTGATTTGTGAGATTCACCACAAACTTGAATCCAACATTGATGAGGCAATCTGCAAGGAATGCGAAAACATGTTGCTAAAGGGCCCAGGCTCTGTATACTAGTTCTTTGAAATAGAAATCTCTATTGTAGATAGCATTCTTTTGCCAAACTCATTCTCAGAGTCTAACTTGATGTGGTCTAGCTTGCACGAATTGTGAAGCATTTTTTCCACTATGATATTTGCAATTGCTACTGCTGCCGGTATGTTGAGACCTTTTGCAAGTAAGACGGCTTTGCCATGTTTATTTATGATGGTAAAGACATCTAATGCGGATGGCATTATTGGATCGTTTCTTACAAAATATGTGTATGGGGGTTGTTGTGCGATCTGTTTTGTTTCTTCCATACTAATCATTCAGTCTTTTCCAAAAATTAATTCTATTAAGTTTTGTCGACGATTCATCCACTAGTTAAAATAATCAATTGGGATGTTTTGGTAATCCCCGTTTGGCAATCTTCTTTTAATGACAATTGGTATTGCGTAATCGTCAAGCTCTTTTAGTGCTATGTCCAGTGAGGTTCTGGCGTCTGTTGGAATCCCGATAAATGGCGGTGCTCCTTGTGATAACTGTAATGCGCGTGCGCCCAAAATTCTCGCCTTTTCAAATCTAGTGAGATTTGGTGGTCCGATTGCTAATTTGCCTTTACCTGAAAGCGGGATTTCTATTACCTCGTGGACTGGGTCCATGTCGATAATTTCCCGAGTTTCCATTGCCTTGATTTTTTTGTCCAGTTCTACTCGCTCGTCATCTGTAAGCTCTTTAGTTTCGAAAATCTTCTTGTATGCATTGACGGCATCCTCCATCGTGGTGTCTTCTGCCGCCTCTTCACCAACTGGTCTGGCAAATTCAGGCTCTCCCTCTATTTCCTCTGGAGCTTCAATCTCAACTTCTTCAGGATCAGACAAGTGAAAAAACTCCCTAATGCGGTTATATATTCCAATTCGCGCAATCTGATGTAATGAGCGCAGGTACCGTGTCGACAACTAGGTTAATTCTAGAGATCAAGGGCAAATCAAAGCTAGACTGCGAGCTGAAAAGACACCTCTCCCCAAAAACAGTTGGAATTATCATGAGATCCCTGCCGCTTGATGGTAATGCGCACTTTATGGGCCAAAACATTGTCTATTTTGAAACAAAGGTAAATTCTGGAATAGAGCGACAGAAAAAGGAATTCAAAAAAGGCGACATTGCGTTTACACCATCTGGCTCTAGCATCTGTTTGTTTGTGTCTGATGTTATCACGTCAAAGTCACTAACACCAATTGGAAAAATTCTTGCAAATGTCGATGCGCTTAAGGATGTAAAGTCTGGCGATGTGATTTCGCTGTATCTAGGCTGATTGGTAAATCCAGTGCCCTGAAAATCCGCCTGCTCGCTTTACTGCGCCTTTTTTGAGCAAGCCGACAAGACATGCATTTGCAGCTGATATCTTGACTCCAGTTTGTTTTGCTAATTCTTGGATAGTAAGATAATTGTTTGATTTTATGAGCTTGAGTGCTTGGTCTTCGGCTAGAATAACTGAAATTTCGGCTTTTCTTTCTGTCTTTTCTCCCTTTCTGTCTTTCTTGTCCTTTCTGCCTCCAGATTCTTTTGCCTTGGAGTCATCTTGTGATTTTACCATGGCTGCTGCACCCTTTTTCTTTGCTCCGCCCATGTGACTTGTGAAAAATCCTCCATTTATAAACGATAGAGCGCATGATTGCAAAAACGTTATCCTTACAAAAAAACAAACAGTCTTACTACATCATTACATAACTAGCAAAGTTGTAATTGCTAGATGGTGCATCAACCAAAAGTCAAGGTTTTTTGCTTCCTAGATTCTTCATGCATTCCCTCATATGCATCCTCTAGTAAATCATCCAAGCTTTGATACCTCAATAACTGGTCATAGATTTTTCTAGCTAGCATTGGGTCGGTATTTCTGAATTGTTCCAGAATGTGCCTTGCATCCTTGGGCTTCATTCTGAGAGCCTCTTTATCTGGGATTTTCTAAAGTTCGGCCTAAATCGTCTTCTGTGAACAATCAGATAATAGTTGATAATCTCATAGATTAGCTCATCCACGGAGCCTTTTCCGTGCTCTACACATTCGGCAAGAAAATCAAAATAGTCTTGGTCGTTGAGCATGATTGTAATCTTGCGCATTAATTGAGGCTGGAATCTAGCGATAAAACGGATCTAATTGATTTTGTACTAGCTAGGTAAGCTCGACGAACAAAATTTTTAGATAATTAATAGTCAATCAGTTGTAAAATTACAAAAGTTGTACAAATTACTCTCAATGTGTTTTCTCGCTCTAGAAATTGATGGTCTAACTTGACAATACTTCCAAACTAAGCTTCTGTTGAGTGTCCACACACTAAATGCAAAATTTAGTAAAAAGGAAGTAGATTCTTCCACATCATGTCACTCTTACTATGAATGGGTATTGAGGAAATTTTAACTACCAGTTATTTTGTTTCAGGCAATTATCAAGTCCAACTATAAATAATATCAATCCCAAGAAGACCTATGGGAATTGTATCTAAAGGCGCAAAATGTAACGTCACTGGATGCTCCAACGATGGGACTCGCTCTTTGAACTCATCCAAGGTGGAAAATGCTGGACTGCGACTCAACACATCTACAAAAAAGGCAATTTTGTGCAAGGAGCACTATAAAGAATGGAAGAAGGAAACCAAAGATGACCGAGATCTGGAGCGAGCTAGATTCGATAGATTCTAGTTTTTTAAATTTTAATCTGTTTTGTTTATTCTGACTTCATGACATACGGTGGATTTCGATTTCAATAATATTATAATGATTACTGTGATGTGTATGATACTATGAAAATCATAGACATGACAAATCCAAACAGAGTAAACCGGGATCCGGATGATGTAGTTGTATTGGTAGATTCCGGAAATTTTAAAGAGCAAGGATTTATGATAAAAAAAATTTCATTGCGCCTATTTGTGGAAAAAAATGACACAAATCTAGGCGACTATTCTCTGATAACCTCACTTGTGGAAACGGATCAAGGGGACGTGGAGATGATCTACGATGAGGGATATAGGGGAGAAAACACATTGAACCGTGCTGCCAACTTTTTGATGAATAATCTTGGACTATCCAGCATAATACTTCGCTCTGTGATTGCACTACAGTCTAAAAGTTAAATGTTCAGCTTTGATAATTGTCGAATTTATAATTAATCAAAAAACTATAGTACAATAAGTAATAGACAAAATACAAAAAATTCCGCCCCCCTAGATGGCTCTGCTAACTCGCTTCGTGCCCTCAGAATAAAATCACGGCCAACAGGTGATACAATAACTGGGCTGTAAGTTGTGAAATACATCCAAAAGAGGTAACGACTCAATCCACAACAGAGAAGAAAAGAAATCTTTTTGCAGATCAAGTGTTCTCAGAGGTGTCAAACTTGGAGGCAAGGTCTAGTGTTATTTCAAGCCAAAGACAGATTCAGGCAATACTGCGGAAAAGATTACCGAGCTGTCAAACCCCGGCGACTATGCAATTGTAGTGATCGGCTCGCGCGGTAGAGGGGCAGAAAAAGAGATGTTTCTTGGAATAGTTTCCAATCCGGTATTGCACAAAGCAGATGCACAATAATGGCAGTAAAATTGATCGCAATACTTTGTTTCTTGTCGTAACACTTAAGTCAATAACGTAATGTTCTTCAAATTGTGCGAATACTACAACTGCACTGCGACAGTATAGAATACAATCCTATTAAAAAAGAGATAAAAACGGCAGAAGAAATCATACCGGAGCCAAAAAGACTAGAAGAGATTGTTGTGGTATTTCTGGCAATAGAACACGGAGATGATTCCGAAATTGCGCAAAAGGCAATATCTGAAATAAAGACCAGCATGGGCAAAGTTGGCTGTAAAAAATTACTACTATACCCATATGCACATCTATCGTCAAATTTGGCAGCACCAAATATCGCACTATCATTACTAAAAGAAATGGAGTCCCTTGCATCTGATTTAGAAGTGTCGCACGCCCCGTTTGGCTGGACAAAATCATACAATGTAAAAGTAAAGGGACACCCATTGGCAGAGAGCTCCAAGGTTTTTTCCAAGGATGCCACACCACGTGATAATGGAAATTCACATGATGATGAAGGTCAGGCATCGGAGGCACTAAAATCAGAATCTAAAATTAAATCATTTTGGTATATTTTATCGCCAGACGGCACAATGGCAGAGGTTGACAAGTTTAACTTTGCAAAACATGAAAAACTCGAAATCCTGGCAAAATACGAGGCTGCCAAAAAAAGGGCAGTAGACGAGCCGCCACCACACGTCAAACTTATGAAGAAAATGGCAATAGCGGACTATGAGCCGGCATCTGACTCGGGCAATATGAGGTTTTATCCAAACGGCAGACTAATCAAGTCCTTACTGGAGCAATTCGTTACAGACCAGGTAAAGGAATATGGTGGCCTCGAAGTAGAGACGCCAATCATGTATGATTCACACCACCCTAGCATGGAGAGCTACTTTAATCGATTTCCTGCAAGACAATACAACATCAACTCTGAAGGTAAGCAACTCTTTTTGAGATTTGCAGCATGCTTTGGTCAGTTCTTAATGGCAAGTGACTTTCAAATATCATACAAGAACATGCCGATGAAGCTGTACGAGCTTACCAGATATAGCTTCAGACGAGAACAATCAGGAGAACTGGTTGGCCTGCGAAGACTGCGAGCATTTACCATGCCTGACTGTCATGCATTCTGTACTGGTATTCCGCAGGCAATAGAAGAGTTCCGAAAGCGATTTGACCTGTCTCGAAATGTTCTCAAAGAAGTTGGAATCGACGACTCTGATTATGAAATGGCAATTAGATTCACAGAGGAATATTACAATGAGAACAAGGCCCACATTGAGGAACTGGTTAGAAAACTGGGAAAACCAGTCCTGGTAGAAATGTGGAAGGAGAGATTTTTCTATTTTGTGCTAAAATGGGAATTTAACTATGTGGATAATATGGGCAAGGCATCTGCACTATCAACTGATCAGATAGATGTGGAAAACGGCGCTCGCTATGGAATCAGATACTTCGATGAATCCAACACACCGCACCACCCCATAATACTGCATAATTCGCCGAGCGGTGCTATAGAGCGAGTAATCTATGCGTTATTGGAAAAAGCTGCGCTGGACCAAAAAGAGGGGAGAAAGGCGAAATTTCCATTATGGCTTACTCCAACACAGGTTAGAATAATTCCACTCAAGGACGAATTTCTCAAATATTGCGACGAGCTAGCAGACAGGCTAAGCTCATCCGATATTCGAGTGGATATTGATGACAGAAATGAAACTCTGGGCAAGAGAATTCGCGAATCTGAAACGGAATGGATTCAATACACATTGGTAATAGGAGAAAAAGAAATGGGCAAGGCAAACTTGTCAATACGCGACAGAAAGACAGGAAATGTCATGGAATTATCATTCGACGAATTTGTCTCTGAGATAAAAAAGCAGACACAAGGCAAACCCTTTACAAAGTTAAACCTATCGAGACATTTATCGAAAAGACCGCAGATAATGGTCTGATTCGTTTATGTTTGAAAGAACATAGGCTACTAAACTAACACTAGTGTGAATCTCATAATATGATTATCTTGGATTATGATACCAAAAATGAATGGATTAGAGGCTACCAAAGAAATCTAAACAAAAATCAAAACATTTGTTTTATTAGTAATTTTTGCAAATGATCTGGAATCAAAGCTTGCGATCTTGGATTGAGCAACCGGTTCCAGTTTGTCAAAAAACTGTTAAGCTCGTCAGTCTAGTAAAAAAGTGGTAAGGCATACAAAGAGTCGGCCGCAAAGTCATAGCATAGTATATTTTCTAGTGTTTTTTCTGAAAATATAATGAGCTATCTGGACTTGTATCTGAACAAGGACCCACTGATTATCAGTCCCGGTGATGCCAAAACTCCGGTTGCTACTGTATATGGAATTCCTTTTGATTCAACGCATTCTTACAAGCCCGGATGCAGGTTTGGTCCTGACGCAATCCGTAAGGCCTTTAACAATATAGAAATTTTCCACCCTGACTTGGGAGTTGACCTGGAAGGCGTAGCAATAGAGGACTTGGGAAACTCGATGCACACTGCAAATGTGGAAGAAATGCTCGACATGGTTGGAAAACTCACTGCGGAGCTTACAAAAAAAGACAGATTGTTGATTATTCTGGGAGGAGAGCACTCGCTAACCTATGGTACGTACATGAATGTTCCAAAGGAGACTGGCTATATCGTATTTGATGCTCACTATGACTTGAGAGATGGATATGCAGGGGAGGAATTCTCTCATGCGTCATATCTGAGAAGAGTGGTGGAGAAAAAAGGTGCAGACAAGATAATACATGTTGGGGCTCGTTCTTTTGTAAAAGAAGAGCTTGCCTTTCTCAAAGAAAATAAAATTCGCACCATTACTGACAGAGACATCCGTGATGGAAAAGGCCCAAAGATGGTCAAAGACGCACTATCAACATTTGACAGAACCTATGTAAGTGTGGATTTGGATGTGCTGGACCCAGCATTTGCGCCCGGCGTGGGAAATCCAGAGGCAGTGGGAATTACATCACGTGAACTATTTGAGATGATATATTCAATGCAAAATAACAAAATCTCTGTTCTGGATGTGGTGGAGCTAAACCCGACATATGACAATGGCGCTACTGCATCGCTTGCAGCCAAGCTGTTATCTACCATGGTCGCCATGAATTTTAAATAGAATCGGAAATCATTTCACGATATTGCTTAATAATTTTAGAGAATCACTAAGGCCTGCATTGGAAAAGATTGGCGCAAAGTTTGGCGCGACAGGTCTTTCTCCTGACTTTTGGACAGGCGTTGGCCTCGCATTTGCATTTTTGTCTGCCATAGCATATGGCCTTAACCAGTACATTTCACCGTATTTTTCTGCGACAATAATTGGCGGGATGTTGCTTTTAGTTTCTGGGTTTTTTGACATGGTTGACGGACAAGTTGCCCGATATACAAAAAAGGTAACAAAAAGGGGCGGATTCCTAGATTCAATATTTGACAAAATTGCCGAGGTTGCAATCTTTACGGGATTGCTGGTAGGTGGATTTGCAGAGCCAATCTGGGTCTTACTCGCCATCACATTATCGTTATTGGTAAGCTATGCAAGGTCTCGTGCAGAATCCCTTGGAGTCAAACTGCAGGGAATTGGGATTGGCGAGCGCGCTGAAAGACTACTTGTGATTGCCATAATTGGCATGATTCCAGGATTGATGCCGTATGCAATAGGTATTGTAATTGTAATTGCAGGAATTACATTCATTCAGAGAATTATCGTAACGTCCAAAAACATCAAAGAAGACTAGTATAGCTTGCCTGTCTGTCTTCTAGAATCGGCAGATCTAATCTTCAGTATACCAAAGTGAATTGCACATGACACACAGTACCATTTGAGAACCTTTGGCGATGCAATGTATGCTCCCTGTGCCCGCAGTTCTTTTGCAAGCGATGCCTCAACCAGGTTTAGTCTGGATGTTACTTTTTTTGCCTTGTCTTTGGGAACTGTAGCGCCGCAGTTTGTGCACTGGATACGGTCTGAGGAGCCTTTTCCGCCCTTTCGTCGTCCCCTGCTTGCACGCTTTAATGGCATGGCTTTCCCTTCCGAGTGCCTCTTTATAATCTTGATGTGATTATTGCGATACTAGATACACGGCAAACTTGTTTTCTGCATCTATTGTATATTCTGAGATTTTCTCAAACTTGTATTCTTTGATGTCTTTGACTTTCTGATACAGTGATTCACCGATTACAAGTGTATTTGGTTTTGCAAGCGAGTTTATCTTCGAGCAGCTGTTCACTGTGGAGCCAAAGATGTCATCAATTGTAGAAGTTGCGACTATTGCCACTCTGACTGGACCATACATTGCAGATATCCTATAGCTTACCTCAGGTAGGTTTTCTGCGCCTAGTAACAAGTTGATTGTGGTTCTAGCCTCGATTAGCTTCATGCAACAATGTAGCATTTCTTCAAATGGGGCCTGATCTTCAGATTCAGTCTTTGGGAAATAATACAGTAATGCATCGCCGATGTTTTTGACTACGATTCCATAGTTTTGCGTAATTGTACCGGCAGCTGAGTTCAAAAATATAGAATAAAACTTGCTTGTCTCAATGTCTGATAATTTTGATGTTAGTTTTGTAGAACCAACAATGTCTACAAAGCAGACACAGTAATTGGAGCTGTACTGGGAAAACTGTAATAGTATGTCTTTTTGCTGCTTGATTACCTCCTCGCGCTCTTTAATTTTGAGAAGAGAGTCCTGAATCTGCTCTGCCATCTGATCAAATGAGCGCGAAAGCTGGCCTATCTCGTCGTCAGTTTTGATGTTAGTCCTGACATTAAAGTCGCCGTTTGCAACCTGGGTTGCAGCATTTTTGAGCCTGATTAGTGGCTTTGATAGGCGCTTTGATAGAAAATATGCGGCAACTCCAACTATAACAGTAATAATTACGCCAAGGACAATTATCTTGTCTCGAAGTTCTTTTACTGGCTCAAAGACTTCGGCTTCGTCAATTTCCACTATCATACTCATCCCGAGACTCTTCATGCAGTTTGATGCACCAAGGACTGAAATGCCACGATAGTCATCGTGTATACCGTAATAGATCTGGCCATCTGCCAGGCAGTACTTGAGTGGCTCAGTGTCTACTTTTTGCACAAACGGCGCATTTGGAATAAATCGTGATTCTGACATCATGTATCCGTACATGCTTACAAGATATGACTCACCTGTCTGACCTAGGCCTTTTCTGTTTAACAATATGCTGTCGATTTGTTTTGTGCTTGCAGTGATTATTGCAACACCTATGGGTGATTGGTCTTCCGGTTTTTCGAATATAGGTGCCGCAGTTACAATTTTCCGCTTACCGTCTGCATCAAGAATTATTTGAGTAAATGGCTCTTTTAATCCGCGAACAAAGATTGGATCAGACATATAGTCATTTTTGTTTTTCGTGTTGATGAGTACAAATAATCGTTCTCCGTCAATTCCTATGATTTCCACATTTTCTAGGTCGTCTAGGCCTCCAATGCTTACCTCATATGCTTGAACCTCGATTAAAAAGTCCATTCGTTTTTGCGCAATTGCCTCTGCAAGTATCCGTGTATCTTCAATTTGGTTTAGCTCCGAGACTAGTATCCTCATCATGGGGTTTGTGGTAATTACCTGTATTTCCTGGATTTTGGAGTTCATGGTACTCTCTACGGTAGAGCCTCGGATTGCAGCTTCGCCTATTAGCTGATTTGTAGCCCGCTCGCCCAAAATCAAGGTGGTATAATGAAATGAAATGAAAAAAGTCACGCCTATTCCAATTAAGGAAACTGCCATGACCAAGAAGACCAGCTTTTTGTCCAGTGTCACCGGGATTAGTTTTCTCACAGTCTTTGGCCGATATCTTTGGAATATCTCTTTTTCTAAGATTATTAGCTTAAATTTATGCTAGTTTTGATATGTTATAGTAGATGCGAGGACTCTGCCATTTCTGCCTGAAGTCAAACGTGGAAATTGTAATAGAGCGTGGACAGATTATCTGCCCAGACTGTTTTCAAAAGCAAAAAACTAAATCCGAACTGAATTGAGCGGGAACATTGAAACTTGGAATTTTTTCTCATTGTACAATAGATGAAATCTACATTGGGGGAAATCTGTATGTCATGCCCGGCGGACCTGCATGTTATTGCGGCATGGCTGCAAAAAACATGGGCTTTGATGTGGAATTGTATACAAAGTTTGGCCCTGACTATACCAGTGTAGATTATCTCCAAAAAAACAAGATAAAGTTTGAAAACTCACAATCCCAAAAAAATACCACACGATTCAGACTGGACATCTCTGGCGCAGAAAGAACATTATGGATAAAGAATCTCTGTGACAAAATTGATTACACCAAAACAAAAGCAGATGGAATTCTGATCAGCCCTGTATTTGATGAAATATCTGTGGAAGTATTGCAGAAGATAAAATCCGATTCTGATTTTGTGGCATTGGATCCACAGGGGTTTTTACGAAGAAAAGGCCCAGATGGGTTGATATCCTTTGAGAGAACAAGCCTTGATCTTGACGGCATAACCGTTCTCAAGTCAGACCCAAATGAGGTGTATCAGCTAACCGGAGTCGAGGGAATTGAGGGTGCAAAAATACTGCACAAAAAAATAGAACACTTGCTATATACAAACAAGCGCGAAGTCTCACTGTTTCATAAAAACAGACAGTATTCAATTACTTTGCCAAACATGGACATTTACGACACTGTCGGAGTTGGCGACATTTTTACTGCCACATATTGCTGTGCAATGCTCAAAGAAAAAGATGCATTATGGGCACTAAGCTTTGCTGGTGGCGCTGCACAGGCTGCCCTTGAATCAAAAGAGGTGGGGCTAGATAAGATTCCGACCAGAAGCCAAACTCAGGTTAATGCCTCATACTACTATAATATAATGAAGTTCAAGGACGTCTAAGCTTTTATTATTACAAGAAAATTTAGATTTTCTGTGCAAATAGGAATATCCGGTGGTACTGCAACAGACATTGCCGTAAAGACAATCAAGACCGTTTTGGATGATTATGGGCTACCATCTAGGTATGTAGGATACAAACCGCAAAAAGACCTCGACTGTGTAATTGTTACTGGTGGTGACAGGGGAGTTCGCAATTATTTCCACAAGACCCAAGATGTGCCGGTTCCAGTCCTTGGCGTTGGAGAATCTGAATCAAGCGGATTTTTTGCCCAAATTGATCTAAAGGAATTCTCCTCTATAGTAAACAGGATAAAAAAATCAGACTACGAAACGTCGGAATTCTCAAGAATTGGAGTCAAAATTGACGGAAAGGCTGTCTACCCTGTTTTGAATGATGTCGCAGTGTTCTCATCAAAGAGCGCCATGCTAATGGAACATGTTTTGCGCGTAAACCATGAGGAGGTCTGGCATGATTCCAGCGATGGTGTCATTATATCCACACCAATTGGCTCTTCTGCATATTCAATGTCTGCTGGTGGTCCAATGATATTTCAGGACTCGCCAGTATTTGGCATAGTGTCCGTGAACTCATTAGACACTACCCGCAGGCCGCTCATCGTCCATGACACCAGCATTATTGAAGTAGATGACATTTCATCCCGATTGTTCTGTGAGGTTGTAATGGATGGAGTAGACAGATTTAGAATAAACAACACACTAGAATGTACAAAATCCATGTCGTCAGCACGAGTAATCAAGATCAAAAAAGACTCCACAGCCGTTTCTGCACTAACAAAAAAGGTCAAGCTGGCAGAGGAACTGCTTAACATGCCTCCAAGCTCGAAGCTATTGCTTAAGACACTAGAGTTTGAGGGCACCATGACACAGCGTGATCTGGTGACAAAGACCCTACTTCCAGACAGAACGGTACGCCTAGCATTGCGACATTTGTTGGATAAAGGCTATGTCAAAAAGAAAATATCAATGCGGGATTCTAGGCAGAAAATCTACGAAATTTCAAAGACCTAGATTGCCGAAGCCCGAACAAAGGCCTCAAAGGACTCTTCTGGAAAGCCCGGCCTACTGCTAAACTCTGGGTGGAACTGTACTCCAAAATAGAATTTGTGCGATGGAATCTCTAGCATTTCCATTCTCTTTGAATTATCAGATTCTGCTGAAAAGACTAGGCCTTTTTTCTCGAATTCCTGCAGGTATTTTGTATTGATTTCGTATCTGTGTCTGTGTCGTCTTGAAACATGAGCCGCATTGTATGTTTTTGATGCAATTGTATTTGGTTTTATTGTGATATCATGTGCACCTAGTCGCAGGGTTCCGCCAAGATTTGACATTGTCTTTTGCTCTGGCAACAAGTCCACAACTGGATGGGTAGTGTTTGGGTCTAATTCTGTTGAATTTGCATCGGAATAATTTAGGACATGTCTGCCAAACGCGACTGCGGCAAGCTGAAATCCAAAGCAGATTCCTAGATATGGTATATTTTTTTCTCGCGCAAAGTTTGCTGTTTTTATTATTCCCTCAACTCCGCGTGTTCCGAATCCTCCTGGCACTAGGATGCCGTTGTATTTTGATAGCGTATCGACGTTTCCGTTGATCCCCTCAGAGTCTATCCAGTCGATGGATACTGATTTTCCAATTTTAGCTCCTGCGTGCTTTAATGCGTGGTTTACACTAACATAGCTGTCTGCCAGTGTGACATATTTTCCAACCATTGCTATTTTGATTTCGCTGTCTTTTTGCTGCATTGACTGGACCACGACATTCCACTTGTCCCAATTTGCAGCCGAGTTTATCATACCCACCTTGGCAAACTTGGTAAATATTTTATCGACTATGCCTTGTTCATAGAGAATTTGCGGAACTGAAAATATTGATGGTACGTCATGACATGAGAACACATCGCTTGCCGTTACATTGGTAAACATTGAGATTTTCTTTTTTGTTGATTCCAAGAGTGGTTCTGTGCATCGAACTGCCATAAAGTCTGGCTGAATACCGATTCGCCGTAACTCTTGAACGGAATGTTGTGTTGGCTTTGTCTTTTGCTCGCCTACCACATCTAATGATGGTGCCAGGGTAACATGGACAAATAATACGCTTTGTGGTCCTTCTTCTAGTCTCATCTGTCGCAGTGCCTCTAGGAATGGGAGTGATTCAATGTCGCCCACCGTTCCGCCACACTCTACGACAAGAAAGTCAAGCTTTTCATCGTCTGCTATTTTGTGTATTCTCTTTTTGATTTCATCTGTGATATGTGGGATAATCTGTACACACGCACCCAGGTATTCACCTCGGCGCTCTGCCTCTATTACAGCTGAATAAATCTGCGCAGTTGTGATATTGTGTGTTTTCTTAAGATTTTGATTTAGGAATCGCTCGTAATTTCCAATATCCATATCACACTCGCCGCCGTCATCTGTGACGTATACTTCGCCGTGGGCTACTGGATTCATTGTTCCTGCGTCATAGTTGAGGTATGGATCTATTTTGACGCAAGAAATCCTTTGGTTTGATAATTGTAACAGTTTTGCAATAGAAGATGTGACTACGCCCTTGCCTAGGCCAGACATGACGCCACCAGTAACAAAAATGAACTTTGTCTGCACATTTAGATAAGGAAAATGATATTTTTATTTCTTTTTTTGCGGATATGCTTTAATCAGCACTATTTATCTCACAAAGAATGATCGAGGACGTCTGGGTTACAGTACTTGGGAGTGTGGCGGCTATCCTAGTCACAGGTAGCTTTGTACCACAAGTGATTCGTGGCTATAGGACAAAGAGCCTCAACGATGTGTCATATTGGCTAATGATTACAATATGTGCTGGATTGTCTTTGTGGATTGGATATGGAATAATAAAACAAGACTGGGTCATAATTGGAGCAAACATTAGCACAATAGCACTAAACGTAACATTGCTTACCTTGAAGATAAAATACTCGAAATAACTATTTTGTTGCTGATTTTAGCTGCCTTGTAAATCTGGTAATTGTACTCTGGATTTTAGCAGAAGGTGTCTTTTCTATAAGTTTGATTAGTGCCGAGCCGATAATTGCAGCGTCTGCTCCATACTTAACATAAGATTTGATATCACTCGGTGTTGAGATTCCAAATCCAATCCCTACAGGGACTTTACCTTTTGTGATCTTTTTGGTATTTTGTAGTGCGGAAATCGTATAAGATTGGATTTTGTTTTGAACACCGGTTGTACCAAAGACTGCCACCAAATACAAAAATCCTGTGGTCTGCATTACTATTTCCTGCAACCTTGACTTGCTGGTATTTGGCGATACCAGAAATATTGTATCTAAATTGTGTTTTTTTGCAGCTCTAAGATATTCTTTGGACTCTTCTACTGTCATGTCTGGCGTAATAATTCCATCTAGGCCTGCCTCTTTTGCCAGCTTGAAAAATTTTTCATATCCTTTATTGTACAGAATGTTGGTGTAGGTCATCAGTACTAGTGGAATTTGACTTTCCTTGCGGATTTGTTGAACTAGGCTCAAAAATTGTGTCATCTTAGTTCCCTTTTCTAACGATATACTGCTTGCATGCTGGATTACTGGACCATCAGCTAGAGGATCTGAAAAAGGAAATCCTAACTCTATAATGTCTGCGCCGCCTTCAATTAATCCGCGAACTGCTGACAATGTGTCTTTGTGTGATGGATATCCAACCATAACATAGGTGACTAGTGCCTTTTGTCCAGCAGATTCTAGCTCGGCAAATTTATTTTGAATTCTCGATGTAATCTTGTACCACCTCTACGTCCTTGTCTCCTCTTCCAGATAATGTAACTACAATGCTATCTGACTTTGATCGTCTCTTAGCAAGCTTGATTGACTCTGCTATTGCATGTGCGGATTCAAGTGCTGGAATAATCCCCTCAGTCCTAGTTAGCATCAAAAATGCATCAATTACTTCCTTGTCGGTCGCAGAAACATATTGTATTCTTTTTTGGTCCTTGAAATAGGAATGCTCTGGACCTACACCAGGATAGTCTAGCCCTGCAGAAATACTGTGAGTTTCTTGGATTTGACCTTCTGAATCCTGCAACAAATATGTCATCATGCCATGTAGGACACCTTTTGTTCCAGCAGACAATGTTGCGGAATGACGCCTTGATTTTAGGCCTTGTCCTGCAGCTTCAACGCCGATTATTTCAGTATCAGTGTCTACTAGTGGATAAAACGTTCCAATCGCATTTGAACCTCCACCTACACATGCAATTACGGTATCTGGAGTTTTTTTCCCAAAGGCCTTGATTTGCTGTTTAATCTCTTCGCCAATTACAGATTGGAAATCGCGGACCATTACTGGATATGGGTGTGGCCCGACTGCCGAGCCTAGCAAATAATAGGTATCCTTTACGTTTTTAATCCAATCGCGAATCGCCTCGTTTATTGCGTCTTTTAGTGTCTGCGATCCTGCCTTAACCGCATGTACTTCACATCCAAGCATGTTCATTCGAAATACGTTTTGTTTTTGTCTTATGGTGTCCTTGTAGCCCATGTATACTTCAGCTTTGAGTCCAAGGACGGCACATGCCATTGCGGTAGCCACCCCATGTTGACCAGCACCAGTTTCTGCGATTATTCTTGTCTTTTTCATTCTCTTTGCAAGAAGAGCTTGACCAAGAGTATTGTTGATCTTATGCGCGCCCCCGTGTAACAGGTCTTCTCTTTTTAGGTAGATTTTAGCGCCGCCAATTTTCTCTGTCAGATTTTTTGCATAGTATAATGGAGTTGGGCGTCCTGCATATTCTGTCAGGTAATAGTTTAACTCTTTTTTGAAGTCAGGATCGTTTTTGTATTTGAGATAGCTTTGCTCCAGCTCTTCGATTGCTGGAAACAAGGTTTCTGGTATGTATTTTCCACCAAATTCTCCGAATCGTCCGTCTTTAGGGAATTTAATTTTCATATGCCGTTTACAAGACTCCTTACGTTCTCTTTAATATCTTCTGACTTCATTATGCTAGATCCAACTAGGAATGCGCCTGCACCGCATTTTTTTAGAAATTGTATGTCTTGGGGGGTTTCAATTCCGCTTTCAGATACTATGATTCTATGATTATCAAATCCTTCCAGCAGCTTTTTTGTTGTATTAATGTCAATTTGCAAGGTGTCTAGGTTTCGATTGTTTATTCCAACTAGATCCGCCTTTGTCTTTAGAGAATTGGTAAATTCTGATTTTGTGTGGGCTTCTAATAATACCATTAGGCCGTTTTTGTGCCCATAATCGATATACTCGTCAATATCCTTGAGCAGACCAACATCAAACAACGACTGGATTAATAACATGTAATCTGCGCCTATTTTTCTTGCCGCATCGATTTGCACCTTGTCAACTACTATATCTTTCATCAACATTGGGATTTTTACCTGCTTTCTAATTTCCATGAAATATTGCGGTGAGCCCTCAAAAAGATATGGTTGTGTGAGAACTGATAGTGCCTTGGCTCCTCCCCCCACCATGGCTTGAGCAATCTGAACCGGGTCAGATTTTTTGCGTATTTTACCTAGTGATGGAGATGAGAACTTTACTTCGGTGA
The DNA here is from genome assembly GCA_016872055.1 of Nitrososphaerota archaeon. Classification (NCBI taxonomy): domain Archaea; kingdom Thermoproteati; phylum Nitrososphaerota; species Nitrososphaerota archaeon. The sequence continues at coordinate 24,995 of VHBH01000001.1, read as the reverse complement.
TTAGTGATGCATGCTTATTTTCTTTTATTGATTGTATTAGATCAATTTTTGATTTTGGGATTTTTTCTGTTATGTCATAAATGCCGTCAGATATTGCCTTGTGGGAATTGTCAAATAATTTCTGTAGCGTTTTCATTGTGTAATCTCCTTTAACTTGGAATAATCACCACAATCTTTGACAAAATTTTCAAAGTGAGAAAATGCCTGACCAGAATTTATTGATTCCAGTGACATTTCCAGTCCTTCCTCTAGGTCTTTGGCAACATTTCCTACAACTAGGCCCGCAGCTGAATTTAGTGCAGTGATCTCTATTTTGGCCTGGCTTGCAGTACCATTTAGAACTGTAACAAATGATTCTATGGCCTCTTGTTTTGTTGATATCTGCAAGTCCTTAATTGTTACCTGGTGCAATCCTAACTTTAGCGGGTCGATTATCATTTTTGCCATATTTCCATCCCGCAGAAAGCAGATCTTGTTCTTTGATGTGGTGGATAATTCATCTAATCCATCCTGGGAGTGAACAGTCATGATATTTTGTGCACCACATCTTTTCAAAATACTGACTAATCTCTCTAGATAATCCTCGGAAAAGACGCCTATTAGCTGGTGTTTTACGCGTGCAGGATTGCACAATGGTCCTAAAACATTGAATGCGGTCCTGGATTGGAGCATTTTTCTAGCAGCTGCGACATTTTTCATTGCAGGATGGAATCTCTGTGCAAACAAAAATCCGATTCTGTGTTTTTCAATTATTGATGTTATCTTGATAGGGTCCATATTTAGATCATAGCCAAAATACTCGAAAATATCGGCACTACCAGAAATTCCTGATGATGAGCGATTACCGTGCTTTGCCACTATCCCCTTGCAGGACGCAATGACAAATGCCGCAGTGGTAGAAATATTGAATGTCTGTAGTTTGTCACCACCCGTTCCGCAAACGTCTATTATGGCATACTTGCATTTTGGCGATATGTGGATACCACGCTCTTCCATTTTACCAAGCATTGTTAGCAATTCATCGTCTGTTTCGCCCTTGTTTGCCAAATGCTGCAGAAAAACGGCCTTTACTTGGTCAGATGTCCCCTCGGTTAGAAGTAGTTCCATTGCCTTGCCCATCTCATCATGCTTGAGATTTGCGCCGACTTCGAGTCTTGCAATGTAGTCTTCTAACATTTTTTCACCTTGTTGATAAAATTCTGGAGGATCTTTTTTCCTTCTGTGGTTAGTATCGATTCTGGGTGGAACTGTACTCCTTCGATTAGATAGTCCTTGTGCGATACCCCCATTACTTCACCGTCGTCTTCAGATATTGCGGTTACTTTTAGAACATCTGGTATGATGGTCTTATCACCCACCAGAGAATGATATCTCGTTGCACGAAACGGGTTTTGCACACCAGAAAATAATGAATCAGAATAATGCTTGATCTGGCTTGTTTTGCCGTGTCTTGCGCAACCTGCATTGACTACTTTGCCACCAAATTCATGTATTATTCCCTGGTGTCCAAGGCAAATTCCAAGAATTGGTGTTTTTGGCCCTAGCTCGTGAATCACATTGGAACAGATTCCAAAATATCTTTTGTCTTCAGGAGTACCTGGACCTGGTGATATTATTATTGCGTCATAGTTTCTTTTTTTTATTTCATCCAGAGTTATCTTGTCATTGCGTATGACGTCGGATTCCACACCAAGATCGCCCAACAGATGTGCAATATTGTACGTGAATGAATCATAATTGTCAATGACTAGAAATTTCATTTTGTGGACTCCTTTAGCGCTGCGATCATGGCCCCAGCCTTATGTTCCGTTTCCTTGAACTCGCCTTTGGGTGTGGAGTCTATGACAATTCCTGCACCTGATTGAATGAAGCCTTGAGTACCATCAAAAAAGATACTTCTAATTGTTATTGCAAAATCACAACAACCATTGTTGGAAAAATATCCAACAGCCCCTGCATATTGTTCTCTGATATCGGGCTCTAATTCGTTGATTATCTCCATCGCCCTAATCTTCGGTGCACCAGATACAGTTCCTGCAGGAAATACTGCCTCAAATGCAGAAAACATATCATTTTTTTCATCTAGCTTTCCAACAACATGAGTCACAATATGTTGTACATGTGAAAATCGCTTTATCCGCATTAGTTCTGGTACACGAACAGAGCCATATCTGCAGACTCGACCCACATCATTTCGTCCAAGGTCAACTAACATTGTATGCTCAGCGATTTCTTTTTGGTCGGATAGCAATTCCTGCTCTAATTGCTTATTTTTTGCCTCATCGTCTGTGATTTTGCGTGTGCCTGCAATGGGAAATGTCTCTACTTCCTCGCCTGTGACTCGGACTAGCATTTCAGGACTACACCCAATGTAGGTTTTTTGTACAAACTTCATGTGGTATAGATATGGTGATGGATTGAGTGCACGCAGCTCCTTGTATACGCGCAGAATATCACCAGACGCTGAAAAGTTAAATTTTCTAGATAATACCACTTGAAAGATATCGCCAGAGTGTAGGTATTGCTTTGCCTTGTTCACTATATTAGTAAATTGTGATTCGTCCATGTTTGTTGTGATATCAGATAGAGTGATGTTACCAAATTTTCTCTCTGATTGTTTTATCTGATTTATTCTGTTTTCATCATAATAGAAGTATAATGATTGCTTTGTTTTGTTGTCGTATAATATTCCGTCCTGGTAGATTCCAAATTCCATTATTGGTTTTGAATTGTCATTGATTGGAATGTTTTCGTACAGTTTTATAGCGTCATAGTTTATGATTCCGACTGCACCGCCCAGGTATCGATGTGACTGGTCTTGGGTTGGTGTAATGAATTGTTTTAATTCTGCTACTGGATCTTTGGTTGGAATTATTTTGGTAGTGCCGTCCTTGTATGATATTACAATTCTATCTGAATATCCTTGGATGATTATCTTTGGATCAAAGCCAATGATAGATGATTCTGCCATCTCTTCAGGACCAGTCAGTGATTCAAAGAGAAATGTGTGGGTGTAATGTTGTTCTAGTTTGGAATAGATATCGAATTGCGTTCCAGGTAGGCCTAGGGGTATTATAGTACAAGTATGGTTACCAAAGGTGGCCACCCATAGTGTTGCTTGCTGATTTGGGATATTTAATGAGTTGTTTGTCGCGAGTTTTTGGTAATTTTTTCAAGAATTTGGGATAATTTACGCATGATCAGGCTCCAATGTTGTAAGAATTACGGTATGGTACGGTACCTTTATATGCGATCTTGATCTATTTGTATTATGAGTCAGATGCTTGCAAAGCCAAAATCTCATGTGCTGTATTCGGAGATGTATTTTGGCAAGCCGCAAATTCCACTGAAAAGCTCTGCAACCGAAGTAATGTGCGCCTTGTGCAAGTCGGAGTTAAGGGAGGGAATTGGCATTACTGCAAAAAAGATTGGGGATAGAACCGTTTTTGTTTGCAGCGTCCATGGATTCTAGTTGTAAAACTGATAAAGCAGCTACAAAGATACCAATCCATGACTGATTTTATCTACGAGCCCTACAAAAAAATCCACGTCCATGATTTGATAAAGATGAGTCTTGATGATCTAGTTAGTATGATTTCTACATTAGAGTCTGCAAATGCATATTGGGCAGACGGGGTGTTGTTTGTGAGCTTTTCAATTTCGGAATCAGATGAGCTTGGGAAAAAAGAGATTGAAGGTGAGACATATTTGGACAGGGTGGTATTTTGCAAGTATGATACATATACTAAAACAGCAAAATCAAGCACCAATGTAGAAATTAACGTGATTAATGTTCAGACCAGTCATCTGTACCATGATTTGGTGTCTTGGCTCAAAAAACAATCGGTGTGGAATGAATGATAGATGAGAAATCAAACTATATTGCCACTGATGGTAAAATTACAAAATCTGAGATTCCAATGGATGATCTTATCGCATACTTTAGGGTAAAGTGTCGCAATTGCGGTCACCACAGAATAATGCATGATGGTATGGGTAAATGCCAGGGCGTAATGAACAAGCCATGCAACTCTGGCTGTGATAATTTTATTCCGGAAATCTGAGAAATACTCTTAACTGGATTGTATGTTGGTAGAATAATGTATGTTGCAATAATAGACATGCCTCTCAAGGAGGACAAAGAAGAGGAATTTGCGACTTGGATTGCAGAAACAAACAAAATTCTTGCTAAAAATCCAGGATTTGTAGGAAGAAGGCTGGGCAAATCAAGTGACGGAAAGTATGTCATTATTGCAGAGTTTGAGAGTGAAGAGTCACATCATAAAATACACCAGACACAAGAACATCATCAGATAGCAATGCAGTTAATGGGATTTCTAAAGCAAGGACCTTCTAGAAAGTTTTACGATATAATTTCTCAATAGATATCTTGTAAACAATTCTGCAAATCTTACCAGAAGAAAGTCAGCCTATACTCTGACATGGAGATTTTGACTCTATGAACTAATGTCTTCAAATGAGGATAGTTTTCGTGATTCCTTATCAATTCTGGTAGATATGACGTCTAATTTGATAATAACTGAGATTTGGAATGATAATAATTAATTTCGTTTAAGTTGTGACTCTCTTGCATAATCATGGACTTACTCCACATCAATTTCCGAAAAGATTTCTCTTGGAGACTATCGATTTAGCAATAATCGTGTTTAATTTACCAAATAGGACTAGTCACAGCACCTTGTGCTGCAGAGCCTACCAGTGATGCATATTTTGCCAATGCCCCGGATTCATAGTTTGGTTTTCTTGGCTTCCAAGCTTTTCTTCTGTTTTCCATTTCATCAGAAGAAATATGCAAGTCAATCTTGTTGGTTTCTGTATCTATAGTGATTTCATCACCATCTTGCAACAAAGCAATGTTTCCGCCAATAAAGGCCTCTGGCGCCACATGTCCAATCATAAATCCGCGAGTCGCTCCTGAAAATCTGCCATCGGTTACCATTGCCACTTTTTCTCCTAATCCTTGGCCTACCAATGCAGCAGTGACTGCCAGCATCTCTCTCATTCCAGGACCACCCTTTGGACCCTCATATCGAATCACAACCACGTCGCCTTCCTTGATTTTGTTCTGTGATACTGCATCAAAAGCAAGCTCCTCCCTGTCGAAACACTTGGCTTTTCCGGTGAATTTGGTAATCTTTACGCCAGACATTTTTACTACGGCACCATCTGGAGCCAGTGATCCTTTCAGAATTACAGCAGTACCGGTATTGTGTAGTGGGTTTGTCATGGGTTTTATAATATCGTCATTTGATGGCGGCAACACAATACTATCCAGATTTTGCTTCATTGTTTTGCCGGTTATAGTCAACACATTTTCATGGAGTAATTTTCTGTCTAACAATCTCTTTAACATCAATGGTACACCACCTACTTTATCCAGATCATTCATGACATACATTCCACCTGGCTTCAAATCAGCAACATGAGGTACTTTTCTTCGAATTCTCTCAAAATCATCATAGGTCAGATTTACCTTGGCCTCATGTGATATTGCCAGCAAATGCAAAATGGCATTGGTAGAGCCACCGATTGCATTCAGTATGGTAATAGCGTTCTCAAATGCCTCAAATGTCAAAATATCCCGCGGTCGGATATTGTTTTTCAAAGCCTGCACACATGCAACACCTGTATCGTACACCATCTTCTCACGTCTCTCATCCTCAGCTGGGGGAGAAGCACTGCCAGGTAATGCAATCCCTAATGCTTCAGAAATTGACGCCATTGTATTCGCAGTAAACATTCCACCGCAGGATCCTGCAGTGGGGCAAGCATAGTTTTCTATACTTTTTAGAGATTCCAGTGTAATCTTTCCGGCATCATATGCTCCAACTGCCTCGTAAACGTCTTGTACTGTAAGCTGTTGACCGTTAAGCATTCCAGGCATTATTGTACCGCCATATACAAAAATCGACGGCAGGTTTAGTCGCGCCATCGCCATCATTGTACCAGGAAGGCTTTTGTCACACCCTGCAATTCCTACAAATCCATCATACTGGTGAGCGCGCACCATTATCTCTATCGAGTCCGCAATTATCTCGCGAGATACCAGAGATGACTTCATACCTTCGTGGCCCATCGCTATGCCATCGGATACTGCTATTGTGGAAAATTCCCTTGGGGTAAATCCTGCATCAGATACTCCTTGTTTTGCCCTAATAGCTAGTCTTGGCAGGTGGATATTACATGGCGTTGCCTCATTTCCTGTATGGCACACCCCGATAAACGGCTTATCCAGATCATTGTCTGTTAATCCCATTGCCTTGTACATTGCGCGGTGTGGCGCTCGCGCGGTACCAGACACTACATTTCTACTTGAAATCTCCATTATATCACCATTTTACGCAATAGCATATTAGAATTTGGCTGATTCTCAGCTTATTGCTTCTCTATGAAGAGCCCATCTAGTTCCATTAGGTAGTTATCTATCTGGGTCTGGTTTTCATTGCCGTATAGCACTAGGATTCTGTCATCTTCTTTGAGAATATGGTTGCTCAGTGTTGGTACCTTTTCGTGATTTACATAGAAATTTAATGAATAATCCTCGTTATTGCAGAATGTATGTTCTGGTTTTTTGTCTCGGAACACAAAGCATTCATCATCAAATCCTATCTTGATTGAGTCAAAGAGGAATCCAAGTGGAACATTGGATGCGTGTCTGTGGATGGTGTCACCATTTTGGCTCTCAAAGTGGATATACGGACTTTTTACTTGATAATCCGGTAGAGAAAAGTCGAATTTGTCACCAAAGATCCTGACAAGAATGGCTGCATGCTCGTGTTCATCCCCTAGTCTGCCGGCACCAGGAGGTCCTGACATTTGGGTTCCTGTGACTGCTATTTTTTCATAATAAGTATACGATGCAAATGCTATAATTCCGATTATTACAGCAAAAATTCCTGCTGCAATCAGCTTGTTTTTCTGTTTTTGTGACTTTTGCTTGGAAGCATAGTTTTCCCTCTCTTTTTCACGTCGGGAATCTCGGTTTTCACCCATGGTTATTCGTACTCCAATACCAGTACTAATTTAATCAATCGCATAACCATAATAAAATCCAGTTTTAATGATTCTCTAGTTGAGCTGCATTTTTTGTGATATCATATCAAAGAACAGGGAGGGGCATTTCATATACGAAGATGACAACCATGTGGCATTTTTGGATAAGTATCCGATTGACAAGGGTCACGTTTTAGTCGTGCCAAAACACCACTATGAAAAGATAACAGACATGTCAGAAAACCAAGTAGGTGATTTATTCTCAAAAATTCCAAAAATTGCAAAAGCGATAATGGCATCAACTGGAGCAGTTGCGTTTTCTTTGGCGCAGAACAATGGACGGGCTGCAAAGCAGATAATCCCGCATGTTCACGTGCATATCATACCAAGATATGCCGAGATGGGCGCAGTCTGGACAAAGAGAACCATACCAAGCTCAGAAGAATTAGATAATCTGGCCAGCACAATAAAGCAAAATCTCTAGTCGAACATTTGGTCTTTTAGTCTGTTCAAAAATTCATAGATTCTGTTTATTTCTGGAATTACCCAGAAATCATATCAAACATTTTCGCCTCGGAATTTTCCACTTTTTATATGCTTGACTGGGTTGACATGTGTATCCAATTTTAGAATCTGAGAACCGGAAGACCACTAACGATACAGTAAACACACGATTCCAATTCCAAATATGATTCAAATTTTCGCCTTGAGAGAACATTTCACCATATGATAATACGAAAAAAACAGGAACTAGTCTTTGATCAAAAAACACAAGCTAGAGATTAGGATTATACCTCAAAATGGCTGCTGCTTTTCCAAGGCTAGATAGCATCACTCCGTATTCTGACAAACCAGAAATGACCTCGATTTTTGTGCCAACAGGAATAGCTATCGTGGATAAATAATCCACCAAATCCTGTGATGCCTCTGATTGGTCCATTGACTTGCAGGAAGGACATGGTTTGTTTAGCAGTTCTGTCCTTCTTGGTATTAGCTTTGAATGCTCTAGAATTTCTTCTTGAGTGTTCTTACATCTATTACAGGTAATCTCTAATCTGTTTAGATTTGTGTCATCCGTTATTAGCAAAATATCGACTACATTGTTTTTGAGCAATTTTAGAATATCTTGTAGGCCGTACACCCCAAGACCAGTTCTATTGTTTATCTCTCGGAACAATCTCTCAACCAGTTTTTTTTCTTCAGCTAGTCTGAAATCTGACAAAACATCCTGAGCCTTCATGAATGCTTCACGAATTCCTTCAGAGCCGGAATACGAAGTGTCTAGTGTTGCAAGTACTTTGTCCTGAAGTCTATATTCGAGATAGTTTTCCTTTAGAAAATCCTCCTTTGTCGGTCCAGGCCCAGAGACAATTAGGCCCTTGATTGGATAAATGTCTATGAAAAATTCCTTGGTAACTTCGGCAACCCTGTTATAGTAATATGATAATTCCATTTCCCGCAGTCTCTCAAATCTTCTGGCAGATTGACCTCCCTGTCTGTGTTTGCCAGCAACACCGGAGCTTGTCTCGCGCAATACCTCAATTTTATCACCGTGTAGTAAACCCCATCCTGCATCTTTAGTGTCGATTGCCAAAAATCCAATGAGGTTGTCGTCTTTTAGCATGTCCTTGAGAATATCTACATGGAAATGATCATCGCATCTATACAATGACGTGGTAAGCTCTTTTGGCGGCTCTAACTCCCAGACCTTTATTACCTCGCTTCCTATTGGTCCGCCTCCTTCTGGTGGTACTGCACCACAAAATATGACCAACCCTCGATCGGGAGCTTCTTTGTACAGCTTTAGCCTCTGCTGGACTCTGCCCAAAGCATCCACTACATGAGTCCTAGTCATGGCAGACTTGATGTTATCGGCAGTTCCTTGCTCTTCTCGTAATTGGTTTATGACCAAGTGTAGCTGCTTACCCTTTGGAATATACACCGTGATAAGCTCAGTTCCCCTACCTGAAATTCTTGATAATTCGTCTAACGTTCTTTTAATTTTGTAAATCTTGACCGAGTCTTGTTTTTCTATGTTGATTTTTCCCAATGAAGACAAGCTTTTTCGAATGCCATATTAAGATTCCAAAATAGCACATCAAAACACTACAAAATGCCACATTAGTCAATAAAAATCAGACAGTGCTTAATCCATGCAAAAACAGACCTGCCAATTCCAAATATAGGACTATCCAAAGTCATTCCACTATAAAATAACATGACATGGGCATTATCACATTTACGATTTGGTGTGAGTTCAACCTATAACATCAACCCCCGACCCTGTACACACTAGTCAAGCTTGGAATTTTAATGCGTGTAAACATATGCCAGACGCAAAACTTGTAAAACAAAATCTTATTTCTGGATATGTCTACTAGGACAAGAAAATTTGGTGGTGTAGAACCTCAATATACCATGAATGCATCAAGTAACGATTGCACCGGGGATTGTTGGAATCAAATCCAAAATATATTCACAATCCAACAATACGATTGTAATTGTCTAGATTAAATTTCATCTAAGACCTTTCGGAACACTTCTAGCGACTGGTTGCCGGTAATCTTGATTACTTTGTCTCCAGATATTACCAAAAATGAAGGTGTTGCATCAATATTGATTTCTTTAGCAAAATCATACGTTTCTAGAACTCTATCTTGATATTTCTTGGAATCAAGACACTGATTCATGGAATCGACATCCACTCCGGCAGTCTGTGCGAACTTGGAGATTGAATCCCGATTAATCCAGCCGGTCCTCTCGCCGTTCCAATTGTGGTATATTTCGTCATGCATTGCCCAGAATTTTTCCTGTTCATTTGCGCAATGAGTCGCCTCTGCTGCAAGTACAGAGTCAGGACCGTTTAGAGGAAAATCAACAAAAACAAGGCTTGCCTTGCCAGAGTCAATGTATTCTTTTTTGATCACATCGAGGCTGGATTGGTGGAATTTGAAGCAGAATGTGCACTGATAATCACCAAACTCCACTATTGTGATTTGTGCAGACGAATCTCCTACGTGTGGAGAGCCGCGCTCTATTAGGTCAGACAATGTAAAATCAAAATCATCCTGAGATGTATTTGATCCAAAAAAAACTACCACAAAGATTGCGGCAGCTATTCCAATTCCAACAGGAATTGCAAGCGTCACTTTGGACATACCTTATGCGGTTATATGACAAGACAAATAGTTTTGCTATCCACATTTTGTCAGGGCATACAATGCCGTGTTTTTTGCAATGCTGCAAAACCCAGACCCAATAGAAATGGATTTGGATTGCTGGGCTTTGAGGCGAAATCCGTAGTAAGCATGTTGTGTTTTCGGCATTAGTGCACTGGTTTGGGGGTGATGTGAAAGAAGCAACCCCTGAATCATACCTACTAGAAAAGACACCAAAACGACATTATCTGTTCTCATTCCATATAACTAGAACAATAACATTTTATTTAATGAGGAGAAAACGTAACACAGTAACTTGACTAGACGATTTACTTTACCTCAGCTGAAAAAATACGACGTCACGCAAAAGGTAATCGAGGCCTTGGCCGATGCAGAATCGAGAACCATACTTTTCTCGGTAATAAAACAAGGAAAGACAGCAGCAGAAATATCAGACAAGTACAAAATTCCCCTATCTTCTGTTTACAAAAAGTTATCAGACCTCGAGGATCTTACTCTGGTCCACGTGGAACGCTGGATGATATCTGACAAGGGCAGAAAATTCAAGGTCTACCGCTCCAGAATCAGCAAAGCAGACATTTCAATCAAAAAACCAGAGCCCGTTCTGAGTCTTGCACCAAACCTGTGAGTATTATGCTAGACAAAAAGTCAACCTACAACCTCAGTCAGTACGACGTAACTCAACAAATTATAGAGACACTCGCAAATGTGTATTCCCGTGCAGTCCTGTTTTGTATAATAAACAAGGCAAAGGATGCACAGACAATAGCCGATGATCAGAAAATGTCAATTTCAACTGTATACAAGATACTATCCCAGCTAGAAGATCTCACACTAATTGAAGTAGATAGGTACGAGATATCCGATGCCGGTAAGAAAATAAAATACTACAAATCGAGAATCAAAAAAGCAGAAATTATTGTCGGCGGCAACACGCCTGTTTTGAATCTCCAATCAAACTGAACGTATTCTAGAATCGCAGAATGTCGCTGCATCGTCTGTGATTCAAGAGGAAAATAAACACATCATAACAAACCCAATACTGTTGATATCTGATTTGCACAAAAAAATCCACACAATGGTGATAGACGGAGGAATGTAATGGTAATAATGGGAGTGCTGTCTGCAGAGGCATTGATCATTTCAAAGTAAAGACTGACTGTCTTCAAGTAGTGACTTTATCTAATTTCTTTATTTTTGAAGCCTGTTTTATCTCTCGAGCAATTCGCCTACCCATACTCATTGGGATATCATATAGTAAGGTAGAGTATGGAGAGCCTTCCATGTAGATATTGGTTCCAGCAACTATTCTTGCAGAAAATTCAAAGCTCCAGAATTTTCCGTCCTGATCATAGACTCCCTCTATGCAAAACGGACCGTTCATGCCTGGCTTCACCAACCTTCTTGATGCAGACACAAATCGCTCACCCATCTGGTATACCTCATCTAATAGCGATTCTCGTAACACCATTGGGCTATTCCCTATAACATTAAACGAGGAAATGTAATCCATTCCTAGCTGTTGTTGTGATGGGATTCTTGCTAGACCCTCAATGTCTGACTCGTGTCTTTTGTCAACACCAAAGAATTCCAGATCGTTATTGAGCGGAGAATAGAAAAACTGCAGATATGCCAATACTCCCATGACATATTCCTGTATGTATAGGTCAGAGTCGCCCTTGATTAGGCCCTGCTTAACAAGAATATCGCGCTTTTTGATGTAATCTTTCTCTGAGCTTGCTAAAAAGTAGCCCTTGCCGCCAGCTGCACCATGTCTTTTTGCGATTACTAGACGCTTGATCTTCTTTGGGCTAGATACTGCCTGTGGGACGTTAAGCTTGGATTCTATCATGAGTTGTTCCTTTAGTTTTCTGTCGGACTCCCATCTCAGAATCCATTTGTTGCCAAACACAGGAGTCGTGATGGATTCAATCTGTTTTGTTGACATTTGCGCAATCAGAGTGCCATGTGGAATCAATACGGCATTGTTCTTGTCCAGCACGGTAGTGCATTTTTTATCCAGTACCTCTTCAAATGAATCAACCAGAATCATCTCATCAATAAAATCAAATCTCTTGTATAGTCGCTCTCGCTTTTTTTCAGACACTAGAATGGTCTTGAGGCCCTCATCCTTTGCTCCCTTGAGCACCTGCAGAGCGCAGTGCGAACCTAGGGTTGCGACGGAGACCATGATATTTTGGATAAATTCAGCCTTTATGAAAGTTCAGCTTGTGTCTTGGAGACAAATGCAAATACTTCGTCTATTAGATCCATGGTGAGGTCTTTTTTGAGATCCTCAGGGGTTGCCTTGAGAATAAAGTCAATCAATGTGGTATTTTTTGGCATTGTGTCTGGGTTTTTTGTATACATGGAATAGACCGAAATTGCATTAGATATTACAACTAGAAGCTTTTCTCTGTCAGATAAGACCATGATAATACTATTGGGCCTGGTAATTTCTAGTCTTTTTTTTGCCTAGATGGCTGATATTATACACCATCGATGCCATACTATGGGGTAAAGGACTTTGCCGAAGCAAAATCTGCAACCACAGTGTTCTCGCCTGACCAACTAGTAACAGCATCCGCAAGCGTTGTCTTCCTAATTGGAGGCAACTAATTTCTTTTTTATTGATTGATGAAATCTTCGTATTGTGATAATTCCTCTATAGCAGAAATTCTTCCACGGGTAATCTGCACTAGACGTTTTTTGTATGAAAGATCAATCCGAGTTCTTCGCTCAAGTTGCTCGATTACCTTTCTTGCGAGATACTTTCCCTTTCGGTCGGAATCAAATAATAAAATTAAATTCTTATCAGATACAGAATCTGCAAATTTAGTCATACCACCAAACTTGTGATACTCCAGAATTTGTTGGCTACAACCAAGGGATTTGAGTGCTGCAGTATCTCTTTTCCCTTCTACTATTACGACACTTGATGATAAGTTCAATGACACAATGAAATCCCGAAGATCGGAAATCTCATCGTATGAAATCTCCACGATTGTGGAGTGGTCCAATATCTAATCTTGTGTTGGAGTGAATATTCATGACAAAAAGATGGACAAATTGTCAGTATGTAAGAACAAAATCTGGATCTTTTCTACGCAACCATTTTAATAATTTCGGTTCACATCATATCAAGAATCCCCAAAAGGTGAATTACAAATTCACTGTGCCAGTCAAAGGGTCTTGGGAGCACTTTTTAGCTCTCGAGACTCTTTGCTCATAAAATGTCGCGTTTTGAAAGTTCGTCCTGAGCGTTTTTGATCTTTTGATCATATGCAATATCATATGTGATGTCTAGAAGCTGGGCCTTGCTGGAGATCGATGTTATCTCATCGTCTTTTTCTACAGTAATTTCGTTTTGCAAATCATGCTGAAGGGTTAGTAGTGTATCTATACTATCTGCCAGAACCATTCTTACTTCCTTGATATAGTCCACAATATCCTCGTTTCCGCTCATGGTAACATGGATCTAGAATTGTCTAATTAATTTTTCAAGTGTTCAATATGAAAATCTAGGCTCAAAGTGCCTCTTTCATAAAAATAAATACAGACTGCCAAGCACAGATACCATGATAGGCACAGACCTAGAAAAATGGCGTAGGACCCATTATTCTAATCAGTTATCGGTAAAAATGGAAAACACTGATGTCATAGTAATGGGCTGGGTCCTATCGGTTCGAGGCCACGGTAACATTTCGTTTATGGCATTAAAGGATAAAGAAGGTGAAATTCAGATAGTTGCAAAAGCGGGAAGTTGTCCAGATGATGTGCGAGAAAAAATATCACATCTAAAAGCCCACTCGTCAGTTGGGGTACTAGGTACGATAAAACCATCGGAAAAGGCACCAAACGGAATAGAAATCATACCAAAAGAGCTCAGGGTCTTCTCCGAAGTTGAAAAAATTCCGCCATTTGAGCCATATGCAAAGACAGTCAAAAACATCGATACTAGACTAGAGATTCGACCAATTGATCTGAAAAGAAAGCCATTGCAACATGTCTTCAAGGCGCGAAGCCTGGTTCTCAAATCAATTAGGGATTATTTTTATGAAAACGGATTTTTAGAAATCAACACGCCAAAGATGATTGCAACTGCAACAGAAGGCGGCGCTGCACTATTTCCAATATTTTACTATAACAAGGAGGCATTTTTGGCTCAATCCCCCCAGCTGTACAAAGAACAACTAACGATGAGCTTTGAGAAAGTATTCGAGATTGCACCAATATTTAGAGCGGAGCCGTCCAGAACAAACCGACACCTATCTGAGGCAATCTCGATAGACCTAGAAGAAGCATATGTGGACTATAATGACATCATGCAGAGAATCGAGGATTTGATTAAAGCATCAATTAGAATAGTATCCGAATACGCTAAAAACAACCCAGAATCCGAATTTGTCGTGCCGGAATTGCCAGACAAAATCCCACAATATACATACGCAGAACTAGTCGATAAAATGCAGAAGGTAGGCGCAAAGACAGAGTGGGGCGATGATCTATACCCATCAAATCTTAAAAAAATTGGATTGGAAGGATTTTACTTTATCAAGGACTGGCCTACCGGACCCAAGCCATTCTATGTCAAAATAAACAAATCAGATCCAAAAATATCTGAATCCTTTGACCTAATGTTTGGAGATTTGGAGTTATCCTCCGGAAGCACGAGGGTTGAGAAAAAAGCAGAGCTAGAAGAGAGGATGAAAAATAAAGGACTCAAAGTGGACACATTCGAGTACCACCTTCGGGCGTTTGACTATGGAATTCCACCGCATGCAGGCTGTGGAATAGGACTAGAGAGACTAATCATGGCTCTGACTGGAACTGAAAACATAAGAGACACCACCCTGTACCCAAGAGACGTAGACAGGCTAACGCCTTAGGTGAAACCTTGGTAACAAAAGAAGACATTGAGCACATTGCAAAGCTAATGAGAATAGACATTGAAAATTCCGACGAGTATTTTGATCGGGTAAAAAAAATTCTTGGTTATTTTGATATTTTAGACAAAGCAGACATTGAGGGAGAGGAAGTACCGGTGCAACAGGTTGCAATTGATGAGCTTAGAGAAGATAAACATGTAGGATTTGATGATTCTCTAATACAACAACTCAAAAACTACAAGGGCAGCTACGTCCGCGCACCTAAGATGAATTAGATGAATCTTGGAATCTCTGCCATAGAATACATCAATGGCATCAAAAACTGTACAATAACGGCAGAGGAATTTGTAGCAAAAACTCTGGAGCATATAAAAAAAGTAGAGCCAAAATTGCATGCCTTTATTTCATTAAATGATGATGCGTTAGAACAGGCAAGAGCAATAGACAAAAAGTTAAAGGCTGGACAAAACGTCGGTGCATTTTATGGAATGCCAATATCAGTAAAAGACAATATTTGCATCAATGGTGGCAAGACTACATGTGCATCAAAGATGCTTGCGAATTACATATCCCCGTATGATGCAACGGTAGTATCCAAGCTAAAATCCCAAGATGCGATAATAATTGGCAAGACAAACCTCGATGAATTCGCAATGGGTGTTGCAACCGAGTTTTCCGCATTTGGCCCAAGCAAAAACCCATGGAATACTGACTATGTTCCGGGAGGATCGTCTGGAGGAAGTGCTGTGTCTGTTGCAGGCCTCGAATCAATATTATCGCTGGGCTCTGATACTGGAGGCTCTGTTAGAAATCCAGCCAGCTTTTGTAGTATCGTTGGACTAAAGCCGACATATGGGTTGGTATCCAGATATGGCCTAGTGTCATATGCAAATAGTATTGAACAGATTGGTCCGATGGGTAGGCGAGTAGAAGATGTCGCATTACTACTAAACCATATTGCAGGAAAAGATCAACATGATCCTACCACAATAAACAACAAAAACCAAGACTATCTATCTGGAATTGATGCCGGAATATCTGGCAAGAAAATTGGAATCATAAAAGAGATGAGTTCCGGCGCCGGATTGGATGGTACGGTAGCATCCGTGTTCAAAAACTCGGTATCTGCATTTGAAAAGATGGGTGCCAAAATAGAAGAAGTATCACTAGATATGGTGGAATATACTGTTGCGACATACTATGTTCTTACTACGGCTGAGGCCGGAAGCAACCTGTCTAGGTATGATAATTTACGATATGGGTATGACTTGGATTCGGAAGGATATGAGTTTAAATCATATATTTCAAAGGCAAGGCGCAGCTTTGGTCCAGAGGTAACAAGAAGAATGATTCTTGGTGGATTTGTACCGTCTGCTGGATTTGCAGGAAAATACTTACTTAAGGCCCTAAAAGTAAAAAGTAAGCTCAAGAAACAGATCCAATCCGCATTTTCAAAATGCGATTTTCTAATATCGCCCACTGTACCTGTATTGCCATTTAAGTTTGGGGAAAAAATAGACGACCCACTTGCAATGTATCTTGCCGACATCAACACAGTTACTGCCAACTTGACTGGAGTTCCAGCAATTTCAGTTCCGTATGAAGTCAAAAACGGATTGCCAGTAGGAATTCAAATTCATGCCAATACCCTACAGGAAAAACAATTGCTTCAGGCAGCATATGCACTACAAAGCACGACCAAATTACCGGAGGTTCCACTATGATAGGCCTAGAAATCCACTGCCAGCTGACCAAGCTAGAAAGTAAGCTTTTCTGTACTTGCAAGGCAAACTATCGCGGATTTGAGCCAAACACAAACATCTGTCCAGTATGTATGGGAATGCCAGGCACTTTGCCAAGACTGAACAAAAAGGCAGTAGAAAAGGCAACGATGATTGCAATGGCACTAAATTGCAAGACGCCAAAAAGCCTTGGCTTTTTTAGAAAAAATTACTTTTACCCAGATCTGCCTAAAAATTTCCAAATAACCCAGCTGAATCTGTATGGTCCAACCAGTATTGGTGAACAAGGCAAGATATCCATTGAGGGAAAAGAGATTAGGATCAGACGAATCCAAATCGAGGAGGACCCAGGCAGGCTAATCTATGAGGGAGCATCAGAGAGAACCGCAATTACCCTAGTTGATTACAATCGTGCAGGCACTCCCCTAGTAGAGATAGTAACTGAGCCGGATTTCGATAACCCGCGACAGGTGCGAATCTTTCTTAATGTGTTATCGGATTTGCTTGAAAACCTAGGCGTATCAGACCCAACTCTGGAAGGCGCCATGCGTGCAGATGCAAACGTCTCCATCGAAGGCGGAAATCGAGTAGAGGTCAAAAACATTGGCTCATTTCACGATTTGGAAAAGGCAATCCACTTTGAGCTTACGCGCCAGACAAGCCTCAAAGAAAGAGGCATAGAAATTGCACAAGAGACTCGTCATTGGGACGACAAGCGAAAAATAACAATATCATCCAGATCCAAAGAAGAGGACGAGGACTATAGGTATATCCTCGAAGGCGACATACCGTGGGTAATAATGGACGAGGCATCACTCGAATCATGGAAGAAAAACATGCCAGAGAGCATCAGTTCCAAAAAGGAAAGATACGTCGTGAAATACGGTATCCCTGGACAGGTGGCAGACGTCCTGTCCTCTGACAAATATTATTCTGATTTATTTGAACAGGCACATGATGAATCAAATGCCAAGGAAATTGCAAACATGATCACAACTGATCTGATGGGCCTAGTTGACACCAGGGAAAAGCGAGAGCAATCCAAGCTAGTTCCAAGACATCTCTCTGATCTAGTATCAATGATAAGTTCTGGCAAAGTAACCAGAATCTCTGCAAAAAATGCATTGCAAGAAATTATCAAGACCGGAAAATCAGCATCAGATATCATATCCAGTACAGGTTTAGCAAAAATCTCTGACGAGTCAGAGTTGGGCAGAATAATTGACGACATAATATCCAAGGAAAGCACTGCAATCCAGCAGGCAAAGGAAAATCCTCAAACCATAAACTATCTTGTTGGAAAAGTAATGCAACAAACCAAAGGAAAAGCTGACCCGACAATAACACTAAATCTATTCAAGAAAAAAATTGGAATCTGAGATTAGTGCCGACGAGGCAGAAATTATACGAATAATATCAAAATTATCGGAGTTTTCATGGCTTAATACAGCAGACCCAGGTAAAATTAGGCACGAAATTAGGAACAAAATAGCACAAGTCCTACACGAATATTATCTAGAAAACACAAGAAACGAAAAAGGAGCCTGGATTACCAAATTTACATCTGTTGGAATAAACGAGGATGATGGAAAGACCATGATCTCCTGTGCAAGGCGCCTTGGATTAGTAATTTTCTGACCATGTCTTTTGTGTTTATTCCATCAAAAGAGCAGACTGAAAACTCGAACATTTTTCGATTTATGCAAAAACATGGAATTTCATCTTTGAAGGATCTCCATAGAAAGTCAATATCTGATGTCGATTGGTACTGGGATGCAGTAAATGAAGACATTGGAATAATCTGGGACAAAAAGTATACAATTGTTTCTGATTTTTCTGCTGGAAAGCCATGGGCAAAATGGTTTATTGACGGCAAGATAAACATCATAAATTCCACAGTAACTAAATTTGCCAAAAAAACGCCAGACAAAATTGTGTATTATTTTGTATCAGAAAATAATACTGTGAAAAAAATCACATATTCACAGCTAGAAATCCAAGTGAATAAGCTTGCAAATGCATTATTGTCGTTGAATATCAAAAAAGGCGATGTCGTTGCAATTTACATGCCGATGATCCTAGAATCAATCATTGCCATATTGGCATGTGCAAAAATAGGTGCAATCCAGACAACAATATTTTCAGGATATAGCTCAGATGCACTAAACATTAGGTTAAAGGATTCAAAAGCAAAAATCTTGTTCGTATCTGATGGATTTAGTCGCAAGGGAAAATCAATATCTCAAATAGACGCAGCACAAAATGCATTAGAACAAACCAGTATTGAGAAAATAGTCATAGTCCCATATTGTAGCATTGACAAATACACTTTTTCTGACAAAATTCTAGACTATGCAGAACTGGTGGCCAATCAATCAGAGACATGCCAGACAAGAATAATGGATTCGGAAGATCCTCTGTTCATACTATACACATCAGGCACGACTGGTAATCCAAAAGGCGTCATTCATACGCATGGGGGATTTGCGGTTTATGCGGGCCACCAGGCGTCATACCTAATTGATCTGACACCAAAAGATGTCTTGTTTTGGCCTGCAGACATTGGTTGGATCACAGGGCAAGTGTGGAATGTATATGGATTGCTCGAAATTGGTGCAACTGCGACAATCTATGATGGTGCAATTGATTATCCATGTCAAGACAGAATATGGGAGTTGCTCTCAAAATATGGAGTGACAGTTTTTGGAATCTCTCCTACGGCAACCAGGATGTTTAGAAAATCCGGAGTCAATCCAAGGGAAAAATTCAATCTGAATAAAATTAGGATAATCCCAACTACAGGAGAGCCAATAGATGAAGAATCCTGGTGGTGGTTATATGAAAAAATTGGCAACAAAAAAATCCCAATCATGAATTTGGCTGGTGGAACCGAAATAGGTGGAGCAATGCTATCGGTATTTCCTGGAATGAAATTAAAGCCAACCACGGTAGGCATGCCATGTCCGGGGTTTGATCTTGACATAATAGATGAAAACCAAAATTCTTTGGTAAATCAAAAAGGCTTTCTTGTAATAAAGGCACCATGGCCTACAATAACGCGTAGCTTGCTTGGAGATGATTCCAGGTACATCCAAACATACTGGAGTCAATTCAAGGATGTCTGGTTTCACGGTGACTTCGTAGTCAGAGATTCTGATGGATTGTGGTATATGCACGGCCGAGTAGATGATGTAATCAACGTTTCAGGCCACAGGCTAAGCACTGTAGAAATAGAACGGGTTGTTTCTTCACATCAAAAAATTTCCGAATCTGCAGCAATATCAATCCCAGATGACATTACTGGTGAAGCAATAGTAGTGTTTGTTGTACTCAGAGATAAACCAGTCCAAGACATTCAGACACAGATCCAGAACTATGTATCAGACAAAATAGGCAAGCTCGCATGTCCAAAATCAATTCATGTCCTGTCAGATATGCCTAAGACACGCACAGGCAAAATAATGAGAAGACTATTGAGGGCAAAACTGCTAGGTGCGCCGCTAGGAGACTTGTCTGGCCTTGAAAATCCATCAATCTTGGACGAAATAAAACAGAATAGCTGACCTATTTTTACTCTAGATATTTCCAATACTTTTCCTATTCAGTTCTTTGCAGTTAGATTTTTGTGTAGTTAAATTCCAGTTTTACTCGAAACCGAGTGTTGTATAAGTTTGAAACACTGCATACAGCATGGTAAGAAAAACCAATTATTATTTCAGAAAATGAAAAATGGGTAACCATATAGTTCCCCCACAAAAGTATGTGGTAAAATCAACAAAAAATCAGGCATATCAAAGAAATCAAAAGAGAAGAAAGGCTGGATAAATAATCTATTTTCGTATCTTTTTGATCTCTTGGGAAATCAGCGGCAAAAACGCCCCAACATCAGTGACTATTCCCAGTGCCTGCCATGTACCCCTATCCATCAGCTTTGTAACCGTTGGCTGGTTAATGTCAACCACGATAACCTTTACGTTTGCTGGAAGCATGTTGCCAGTAGCAATAGAATGAAGCATCGTTGATATCATAATTACCATTTTTGCGTCCTTGAGTACCTTTTTGTATTCATGTTGAGCGACTGCCGTATCAGTAATGACATCAGGCAATGGCCCATCATCCCTAATAGAGCCTGCCAAGATGAACGGGATTTTCTTTTTGACGCATTCATACATTATTCCACGCTTCAATGTTCCTTTTTTGACCATCTCAGAAATAGAGCCTGCCCGAAATACTGCATTTATTGTGTCCATATGGTTCCTATGGCCCTTGATTGCAAGTGAGCCATCATGGACATTCATGCCAAGCGATGTTCCAAGTGTCGCATATTCAATGTCATGTACTGCCAAAGCATTTCCGGCAAGAACACCATCAATGTACCCTAGCCTAATCAGCTCTGCGATAGAATTGGCTGCACCAGTATGAACAATAGCAGGACCTCCAACTAGGATGATTTTGCCGGCAGATTTTTTTGTCTTGAAAATGTCTTCTGCCACTTTTTTTGCAATGTGCTGAGTTGGACGCTCTGATGAACTACTGCTTCCCATAAACGCAAATACGTTAGAGCCCTCGCGGGGTCGCTCTGGTGGAGTTATCTTGACTCCAGTTTCTCCAACCACAATTAGGTCACCTTTTCTGATATCGCGGATTGGTGTGCAGTTTGCTCTTTTCCCCTTTACTACGATACACTTGTCCATCATCATGTTATCCACTGTAATCCACTTGCCCGATAGCAAAATTTCTGTGGTATTATTGGTAGTAGAATAGAAATCCTCCGGCATCAACATGTCTTTTGGTGCTGGCTTGAGCATCACGTTTTTGCCAATAGTTGAAGTTGCACCTTCGCGATAGACCTGCTCTAATATCTTGTCCAAGTTTCCTTGGTTTCTGCCCTGGATTAGCAGCTTGGCATAGCTTGGCTCTTTTTTCTTTTTCCCAACGGTCATCTGCAAGACTTCAAACTCACCACCAAGATCCATTATCACATCAAAAATCTTGGTCAGTATCATGGAATCAATTAGGTGCCCGCGTACCTCTACTTCAGATGAAAATTTTGTCATATCCTTACTATCTCCTTAGTATTTACTACCAACCCAGTACGAATTTAAAATATATCCCATGCACAAAATTTGACCACACTACACAGGCAGGATTACCTTGCCTGCGAATTTGGGAATGCCGTCCTTTTCGAATTGGGCCACTAGCTGCTCACATTGTTCTTTTTGGACTCCCTGCAATATGGCCTTGGAAAATCCACCCCTGTCGCAAATTGCAACGATATACCCAGATGTGTCAGTTAGGACAAATCCGCTGGACTCATCTACTATTGCATAGAGGTTTTCCTCACCTACCGGCTCCCAGACATCGGACTTTGAGTTTTGTAATGCAAGTGCTGGCATTGCCCTGTTGTTTGTCAGCTTGTTTAGATATTCTCGCGATGCCGCAACTCGTTTCTGTCCCAATTTTAGAGCAACAAAATACTGCAACAATACTAATCAATACGATAATTATTAAAATGTAAAGAAACCACCACTGTATAATGCCACTGACAAACCAAGTTATCATTTTACTAAACGAGATTACCGCAAACGTGCAAAACAAAAAGACACTTAGCACGCAGGATGAAATCTTCATCAAGGACACATTTGGCAAGATCCTAAATTCAGGCCAGCGTTACGACGTAGACGAAATAGAATCATGGTTTGACAACGAGGGAACCTGGACTCACAAGCCCACAATAATCCGAATAACAAACATGTCGCACTACGTCCAGTCAAGATTTGAACAGGCTCCAAAAAAACTCAAAATGATATCAGACCACGACAGTTGCGGATGCGACTAAGGCTCGATTTTCTCCAGCAATTTCGATATTGTCTTGCTGTTTTCTTCTCTTTCCGATAAAATCTCATCCAATCTTTTTCTGCTAAATTCTCCCGGGTTACCTGAGATTATCTGGAAATATTCATCATCTAGGGTATGGTTTGCCTGAAATCTTTTGATTATCTCAAATAATATGCCGATTAGCTCGTTTTGTGCAATGATGAGTTCATCTTTTTTCTGTGTCGACATATTACGGATCCAGCGTATTCCACTATAAAACCATCCAATGTTTATTCAATTATTTCAACTAGAGATTAACTCGCAAAATTTACAATCCAAGAGATTGTACTTAAAGGAATCGCATTCGCTTCTGTGACTAGGTTGGCCTTGTAATATCCAATTGGATAATTGAGCTCTTTGGAGATTCAATATGTGTTGAAAGCTAGCGAGATATGGGCTCTATATTTTATTTTAGAATACCGTTAAAATCAGATCCTGCCGGATTTGCCTATGATATTTTTTCTAATAGTTTTTTGACATCAGAATCCAAAATGTGTATTTTTGCAGAATCAAAAAACGGCTCCAGTTTCTTCTTTTGGTATGATTTAGAGTAGACTCTGGCTTGAAGTGCCATTTCCAGCTTATCCACATCATGAAGCAGTCTTGCCTCACGTGTAGAATTTTTTTGGTATTGCATCCAGATAGTCCAGTATTGTTTTTGCGTTTTTACATCCAGATATGATAGAATTTTTTTCATTGCGGAATTTTCCAGTCGGATTTTTTTAGTTTTTGGACAGTCTTCCGGCGTCAAATCCCCAGTTATGGACTCTGCTAGATCGTGGAGTATTGCCATTTTGAGGATTTTTCCAGTATCTAGTTTTTTGGCATCCGATAATACCATTGCAATTGCAGCAACCGAATATGTATGGTCTGCTACCGATTCTGGTCGAGCAATTCCAAGCTTTTTTTGCCAACCAGCCCTAGGAATCGTCTTTAGTTTTAAAATAAATTCAAAGAGGGATTTAGAATTTTCGAGTGTCGCCTTCAAGCAGGCCTGATCCATGATGAACCCTGTCTATATGCTTTGAGAGATCTTCCTTGTTGTCAAATTGAGATTGGCAGTAAGGACATGAGACTTTGGTCATATTCCCCCACAATCGATGCTTCTTTTAAATTATTAGTGATAATCAAGAGATAATAATTCCATGTGTGTTTAGCACACAAGTTGAAAATCTATACAAAGACAGGCGACGACGGGACAACTGGCTTGCAGGGAGGCACAAGAATATCAAAGTCAAATCTTCGAATCCGAGCATATGGGACAGTAGATGAAATCAACTCGGTTTTAGGCATAATTCTCACACAAAATCTAGACTCTGAAATAAAATCACTGCTAGTACAAATCCAAAACGAGCTTTTTATCGCAGGCTCGGATCTATCGAACCCAGATCTATCAGACCAAAAAACTCGAATCACAGAATCCATGATACTAAACTTAGAATCACACATCGACAGGTTTGAATCAGAATTAAAACCGCTTACAAACTTTATTCTGCCCGGAGGTAACACAGTTGCGGCATTTTTGCATCTTGCTCGAACCACGACAAGGCGGGCAGAGACTATTTCTGTGGAATTATCAAAAAAAGAAACAACGAACATTTCCTGCCAAAAATACCTAAACCGATTATCCGATCTTTTCTTTGTGATGGCCCGCTTGGCAAACAAGCGTACCGACACGCCAGACGTAATTTGGAAGCCATAATCAAAAGACACTTTAATTCCTAAATTTGGAGCAAGTTTAACGCCAAGGTAGCTCAGCCTGGGAGAGCACTCCGCTGAAGACGGAGCCGTCGTGGATTCAAGTCCCACCCTTGGCATACATCGTATTCTTTAAGTGCCTACTCCGCATATCATATCAGAAATGAGAAGGGTTGGCGGTAAAACTCATGTCAGATCATACAATAACAAAAAAAGTGACGATGTTTTCTATACCGACACTCAGTCAACATGGGTGTGGAATAAAATCGAGGCTAAATTAAGCCCTAAAAACATAGAATTATTGAAAAAATACCAAGATGTTCTAATTACTTCGGCCATGGCAAAAATTACCATACTAAAACAGATCAAAACCCTCTATTATCTAACAAAGTTTTATGGTAAAGATTGGGATAAATTCTCCAAAGAGGATTCAGTAAAGCTGGTTTCTCAAATAATGCAGTATTATTCTAGAACTGGACAGGAAACTAACACAACTTTTGACTTCAAAAAGATTCTCAAGTTATTTGTCAGATGGATAAACACAGGACAGAGGCTAAAGGCAGACAATGATTTGCCTGACCCGGAATCTATCCGAT